>NZ_JBHZAL010000002.1:283929-535789 GCF_042754245.1 Nocardia sp. NPDC059228
CGCCGGTGCGCCGGAGGGTGACAACTCGCCGGCTCCCGTCTCCGGGCCCCTTGGCCCCGCCGAATTCCGGCGGGGCCACGGCCTTTTCGGGCGGTGACGAACACCATCGGGGGTGGGGTGCGGCCCGGTTTGGAGGGGGTCGGCCATGTCCTGTAGTCTTGGTCAGTCGCTGCCCCCTGCGACGGCACTCTGTTGTGACTAGTGCTGTGAGTGGGCCCGGTTCGGTTCGGTAGAACCAAAGGCCCGAGGCGGCGGTGAAAACCACCAGACCAGTCTGCGGCGGTTTCCGGTGCGAACCGGGCGACCGGCCGTGTGAGCAGAGTGCCGAGCACTTCGCGCACTTGAAGAGAAAGAAGGGCAGCCGACCGATGGCAACGTACGCGATCGTCAAGACCGGCGGAAAGCAGTACAAGGTCGCGGTCGGTGACCTGGTGAAGGTCGAGAAGATCGAGGGTGAGCCGGGCACTGCGGTGTCGCTGTCGCCGGTGCTGGTCGTTGACGGCGCCGAGCTGACCACCGATGCTGACAAGCTGGCGAAGGTTTCCGTGTCCGCCGAGGTCGTCGAACAGACCAAGGGCCCGAAGATCCGCATCCACAAGTTCAAGAACAAGACCGGCTACCACAAGCGTCAGGGCCACCGTCAGAAGCTGACGGTCCTGAAGGTCACCGGCATCAAGTAATCCGACTTGGGGTTCGCACCCCGGCACGAGGAGTTCTGAAATGGCACATAAGAAGGGTGCATCCAGCTCGCGCAACGGTCGCGATTCGAATGCCCAGCGGCTCGGTGTGAAGCGCTTCGGTGGTCAGACCGTCAAGGCCGGCGAGATCCTGGTTCGCCAGCGCGGCACGCACTTCCACCCCGGCGTCAATGTCGGCCGTGGCGGCGACGACACGCTGTTCGCCCTCGAGGCGGGCGCGGTGCAGTTCGGCACCAAGCGTGGTCGCAAGACCGTCAACATCGTGGTTCCGGAGCCGGTGAACGCCTGACCGGCGCACCGGAGTTCGCTCCACAAGCTTCCGAAGCGGGTCAGGGTTTGGATTAACCCTGGCCCGCTTTGCTGTTTACAGCAGCACCACACCGCCGATGCTCACAGGTTCGCGGCGCGTCTCGTTCTGGACTGACGGAGCGGGGGAGCGAAGCGGAGGAGCGGAGGAGGGAAGAACGAGACCTTCAGCGCCGCGAACCAGCCCGGAGCGCAGCGGAGGGCAAATTAGACAGAGTCGACTAGTCCTGAAGGAGGATGATCACCGATATGTCCAAATTCATCGACCGTGTCGTTTTGCACGTGCGCGCGGGCAAGGGTGGGCACGGGTGTGCCTCGGTGCGGCGTGAGAAGTTCATGCCCCTGGGAGGCCCGGATGGCGGTAATGGCGGCAATGGCGGGGATGTGGTCCTCGAGGTCGACCCCAATGTGCACACCCTGCTGGACTTCCACTTCCACCCGCATGCCAAGGGCGGCAACGGCAAGCCCGGTGAGGGCGGCAACCGCAATGGCAAGCAGGGCGAGGGGCTGCTGCTGAAGGTGCCGGACGGCACCGTCGTCATGAGCACCGACGGTGAGGTGCTGGCCGACCTGATCGGGGTGGGTTCGACGTACGTGGCGGCGCAGGGCGGCCGCGGCGGGCTGGGCAATGCCGCGCTGGTGTCCAAGTCGCGCAAGGCGCCCGGTTTCGCGCTGCTCGGCGAGGACGGCCAGGAGCGCGATCTGGTGCTCGAGCTGAAGTCGGTGGCGGATGTGGGCCTGGTGGGCTTCCCGTCGGCCGGCAAGTCGTCGCTGGTGTCGGTGCTGTCGGCGGCCAAGCCGAAGATCGCGGATTACCCGTTCACCACGCTGGTGCCGAATCTCGGTGTGGTGCTGTCGGGTGACACCACTTTCACCGTGGCCGATGTGCCCGGTCTGATCCCGGGTGCGAGCGAGGGCCGCGGCCTGGGCCTGGATTTCCTGCGGCATCTGGAGCGCTGCGCGGTGCTGGCCCACGTGGTGGACTGCGCGACGCTGGAGCCGGGCCGTGACCCGGTGTCGGATGTGGACGCGCTGGAGGCCGAGCTGGCCGCGTACCAGCCCGCGCTGGTGGGCGACGCCGGTCTGGGTGATCTGGCGGATCGCCCGCGCGTGGTCATCCTGAACAAGGCCGATATCCCGGATGCCGACGAGCTGGCCGAGTTCGTGCTGCCGGAGTTCGAGAAGCGCGGCTGGCCGGTCTACAAGATCTCGGCGGTGAGCCGGGAAGGCTTGCGGCCGTTGACCTTCGCGCTCGCGGAGATGGTCGCCGAGTACCGGGCGGCGCATCCGAAGGCGGAGCCGAAGCGGCAGATCATCCGACCGGTCGCCAAGGGTGACAGCGGTTTCCGGGTCATTCAGGATCCCGAGGTCGAGGGCGGCTTCATCGTCATCGGTGAGCGGCCCGAGCGGTGGGTGCACCAGACCCAGTTCGACAATGACGAGGCCGTGGGCTACCTGGCCGACCGGCTGGCCCGCCTCGGTGTCGAGGACGAGTTGGTCAAGCTCGGCGCGGAGCCGGGTGCGTCGGTCACCATCGCGGATTACTGCTTCGATTGGGAGCCTTCGATTTCCGCCGGTGTGGAGACCCTGATGACCCGTCGCGGCGTGGACCCGCGCCTGGATCAGACCGAACGCATCGGCGCCGCCGAGCGCAAGCACGCCTCGCGTGTGCGCCGCGGTCTGGTGACCGAGGACGACGAGTAATACAGTGCCGCAGGGCCGTTCGCGACGGAGCGGGCGGCCGATGCGGGTGGGCAACGGATTCGGGCGCGACGGCGCTGCGGCGCCGCGGGCGAATTGAGGTGTGGTGCAAGTGGGTTCGAGCGGCACTCAGGTGACGGGACAGGGCGCTGGACTCGGAGAGCTCAGTGCTGGTTCTGGAGAGCTCAGTGCGGCGCGGCAGGCGATCGCGTCGGCGCGCAGTGTGGTGGTGAAGATCGGCTCGTCGGCGCTGACCTCCCTGGAGGGCGGACTCGACACCGGCCGGCTGGACCGGCTGGCCGATGCGGTCGAGGCCCGCATGCGCGCGGGATCGGATCTGGTGGTGGTGTCCTCGGGCGCCATCGGCGCGGGCATGGCTCCGCTCGGATTGTCCAAGCGCCCAAGGGATCTCGCCACCAAGCAGGCCGCCGCGAGTGTCGGGCAGCTGGCGCTGGCGCACGCCTGGGGCACCTCGTTCGCCCGCTACGATCGCGTCGTCGGCCAGGTGCTGTTGAGCGCGGGCGACTTCGGCCGCCGTGAGCCGCATCGCAATGCCCAGCGCACCCTGGACCGTCTGCGCTCACTGCACGCCATCGCGGTGGTGAACGAGAACGACACTGTCGCAACGGAAGAGATCCGGTTCGGCGACAATGACCGGCTGGCGGCGCTGGTCGCCCACCTGGTCGGAGCGGATGCCCTGATCCTGCTGTCGGATGTCGACGGTCTCTACGACGGCGATCCGCGCAAGGGTGCGGCGAACTTCATTCCCGAGGTGCGCAGCAGCGCCGATCTGGACGGCGTCATCGCCGGATCCGGTGGCGCGCTGGGCACCGGCGGCATGGCCTCGAAGCTGTCGGCGGCCCGCCTGGCCGCGGATGCCGGCGTGCCGGTGTTGCTGGCCGCGGCTTCGGATGCGGGAGCGGCGCTTTCGGGCGCGACCGTGGGCACCGCTTTCGCCGCGCGTCCGGTGCGGCTCTCGGCTCGCAAGTTCTGGGTCCGGCATGCCGCCGACGCCCGGGGCGCGGTGCATCTGGACGCGGGCGCGGTCGCGGCCGTGTCGGAGCGCCGCCACTCGCTGCTGGCGGCGGGCATCACCGAGGTGGCGGGTCACTTCTATGCCGGTGACGTCGTCGATCTGATCGCGCCCGGCGGCCAACTGGTCGCGCGTGGCGTGGCCGCCTATGACAGCGACGAATTGGAGACCATGAAGGGCCGTTCCACCACCGCCCTTCCCGACAGCATGCAGCGCCCGGTCGTGCATGCCGACGATCTGGTGAAGGTCTAGCCCCGGTGAAGGTCTGGTTTCGCCCGCGGCTCGCGAAGGCGAAGTGCCGGTTACGGGCGAATTGCATTGGGGGAGAGGCGAAGTAACGCCACGAACCGGTCGGTTGGTCGCTCGGGCGAGGGGCAGGGGGAGGGCGGGGGAAGGGCAGTGGGCGGGACGGCCCGGAGGTTCATGCTTGAGGAGCACCCGGTGCCGCATCGAGATGTGCCCTTCGCCGATAGCGGTCGCCTGGATCCGGCGCGGTCCGCCCTTGCCGCGCCGGGCTCGCGGTCCGGTGATCGCCCGCGGCTCCGGGTGCGCCGCACCGCCCGTGGAGGTAGGTATGTACGTACCGCAACCTGATAGCACACAGCTGTGGCGGGCGAGCGGACGTGACACGACTTTCGAGGAGAGGTTCGCCGAACGCCCACTACTGCCCGATTGGCATGAACTGCTGGCCGCCTTCTGCGGCCACATCGGTGATCAGCCCGAGGACCACGCGGTCACCCGCTGGGCCCGGGCTCTGGCCGAACTGCACCTGCAGCGGCGGGAACAGTCCGGCGATGCGGGCGGGATCGACGAGCTACGCGCTCAACTGGTCTCGTTCATCGACGAGTGGGTGACGAGCCGGGCGCTGCCGAGGGGTGCAGCGCGGGCCGAATCCCTCGGGGCCGTGGTGGATGCCATGGCGGCCGCCCATGTGCGCGCCGTGCATCTGCTCCGAACGGCCGAGAACGTATCGGACGAACAAGTACACGCCGCCTGGTTCCTGCTGGCGCAGATGGCGGACGGCTGGACCGATCGGGCCGCAGGGGTTGTCGGCCCGAGAATCCGCCGTTCCGCCTGAAGTGCCGGTGCGGCAACCGCATCCGGGTGGCGGGAGGCCCGCGCCGGGCGTGTGACCATAGCCGGACACGCCCCGCGGGCGCCTCACTCATCGGGCAGCAGGCCCGATCACCAGGCCGGATGGGCCTCGATCACGCAGTCGGGGGCGGCGGTCGCGGTCACCCCGGTGAGCACGAATCCGCTGCGGGAGAGCAGGTTTCCGAATTCGGTCTGGGTGCGTTCCCGGCCGCCCCGGGTCTGGATCAGCATCTCCAGGTCGATGATCTTGCCCGGGTGCGGGCGGTGGTGTTGCGGCATGACCATTTCGATGATGAGCAGGCGCGCCTCGGATTCCATGGCGGCGCGGATGGTGCGCAGGATGCGTTCGGCATCCTCGTCCGACCAGTCGTGCAGGATGTGTTTGAGCAGGTAGGCGTCGGCGCCCTTGGGGACCGAGTCGAAGAAGCTGCCCGGCTCGAAGGTCAGACGGCCGGTCAGGCCCGGCATCCGGAGCTCTTCCTCGAGGCCTTCCCGCACGCGGGGCAGGTCGAAGACGGTGCCGCGCATGGAGGGGTGGCGTTGCAGGATGTCGACGAGCAGGCTGCCGCGCCCGCCGCCGACATCCACGATCGAGCCGAAGCGGCCGAAGTCGAAGGCGGCCTGCAACGGCTCGTTGGACAGACTGCTGACGCTGGTCATGGCGCGGTCGAAGATCTCCCCCGCCTCGGGATGCTTGTCGGCGAACTCGAAGAACTCCATGCCTTCCAGCTCGGGCCAGAGTGATCCGCCGGACCGGACCGAGCCGCTGAGGTGCGTCCAGTGCTTGCGATGCAGATCGGCCCCGAAGAACAGGAGCAGATCCCGCAGTGTGACCGGCGCATCCGAGCACAGCGCCTGCGACATGCCGGTCAGCTCGTACGCGCCGTCCCGGCGCTGGGCGAACACGCCCGCACTGATCAGCAGGCGCATGAGCCGCCGCAGCGCGTCCTCGTTCGCGCCGACCGCCGCTGCGAGGTCGGCCGGCTGCCTGGGGCCCTCGGCGAGCGCGTCGGCGATGCCCAGCTCGGCCGCCGCGCAGGTGGCCTGACTGAGGTATCCGGCCGTGGCCAGTTCCAGGAGCGCGATGTGCCCGGGAACCATCCGCCGATGCAGGGCGTACATGCCGTCGCGGAGCCAGGTGATGGCGCGCAGGACCGGCAACGGTGGAGCTTTGAGTGATGCGGACGCCATGGATGAACTCCCCGGGATCGTTCGGCGACTGCGGGATTTGCCTGAGCCTACGCGCTGCGTCCCTGGTGGGCAGTAATTTCCGTGACGGCGGGGCAATCAGCCCCGACGTGGCGCGGGTCAGCCGGCGGTGAAGGCGGCGGCGTTCTCACGGGCCCATTGCGCGAAGGTGCGGCCCGGGACGCCCAGCAGGGTGTCGGTGGTGTCGGCCGGGGTCTCGGGCTGCTCGGTGGTGAGCGCCCAGATGGTCAGTAGAGCGTCCACGATGTACGGCGGCATGGTTTGCGACAGCTGTGCCTGCGCTTGCGCCGGGGTGATGGTGACGATCGGGATCTCCCGGCCGATGGCCTCCGACAGCGTGGCGATCTGCGCGCGGAAGCTGATCGCTTCGGGGCCGGTGAGACTGACTGTGCGGCCGCGCAATTCGGGGCCGGTGAGGGCGGCGACGGCGATATCGGCGATATCCAGCGGGTGGATCATGGCCAGGGCGGCGTCCGGGTAGGCGTGCTCGATGGGCTGTCCCGCCGAGACGGCCGGGATCCAGCCGAAGGCATTGCTGTCGAATCCGCCCGGTCGCAGCGTGGTGGTGGCGAGAGTCGAAGCGGCGAGCGCCTTTTCGACCGCCAGATGGCTGGCGCCGATGGGATTGGAAGCGGCGTCGGGGGAGTCGACCGCGGAGGACGACAGCAGTACGACGTGCTCGACTCCGGCCTGCTCGGCGGCCCGCACGAAGGTGGTCGCGGTGCCGGGGTCGGCGTAGAGGAAGACCTGGCGCACGTTTTCCAGTGCGGCGGTGAGGCTTTCGGGATCGTCGCCGCGCAGTGCGACGACCTCGATGCCGGCGGGGAGGTCGAGGGCGGACGGGTCCTTGCTGGCCGCGCGGACGGGCAGCCTCCGGGCCTGCAGTGCGGTGAGGACGGCGCGGCCGATCTGGCCGCGGGCGCCGGTGACGAGGATGGTCATGGCGTACTCCGATCGAGTGAGAATCCATGCAGATGGACAAATGCATGCTGTCATGCATACATTTGCGAGTCAACACATATGTTCGCGAATGCATGCAGATACGATGTGCCCATGACCCAGGACGACCGCACCCCCGACGAGCTGCTCGATGCCATCGGACCGGCATTCGGCAAGCTCCGCCGCGGTGTCCTCCAGGAGGTCGAAAACCCCATCAGCACCAAGGATTCGACCCGCGCCCTGCTGCTGGGCATGGTGCTCGGCTGCTCTCAGGGACCCGGCCGAGAACCCCATGATCCCGGGCAGGAGATGACGGTCGGCGGTATCGCCGCGGGCATGTGCGTCGATCCCTCGGTGGCGAGCCGCATGGTTACCGACAGCATCAAGGCGGGCTACCTGCGGCGGGTCCCGTCCCAGCTGGACGGCCGCCGCGCGGTCCTCGAGCTGAGCGAGCAGGGCCTCGAGTTCATGCGCACCTTCCGTCGCCGGCAGCGCGCGGCCTACGAATACATCACCGCCGAATGGCCCGAACAGGACCGCCTCGACTTCGCGCGGCTGATGCTCCGCTACGTCGACGCCATCGACGACCTCAAGAACCGCCGCCCGCCCGCCGACGCCTGAGCGCGCCGGTGATCAGGACGGGGTGGCCAGGGCGAAGGGTAGGACGGCGGCGGCGCCCGCGGCGCGGAGCATGCGGGCGGCCATGGTGAAGGTCCAGCCGGTGTCGGTCAGGGTGTCGACCAGCAGTATTGGGCCGTCGACCGCGCTGAGATCCGGTGTCTCCCAGGCATTGTGGAGGGCGGCCACCCGATGGGCCGAGTTGGCGGCGGAGACCGGTGGCAGGTCGGGGCGCAGGTGGAGGACGCCGAGGTCCGCCAGGCGGCCGACCTCGGCGAGGCGGGCGGCCAGTGAGCGGGTCAGGATCGGGTGCGCGCCGGAGTCCAGAGCCATGACGGCGGTCGGGCGCTGGGCCCAATTCCATTCGCGCAGCACGGTGGTGCAGGCGCGGAAGACCTCGTCGGGGATCGGGGCGTCGGGGCCGTCGAGCAGTGGGCGCAGGCGCTGACCCCAGCCGAGGTTGCTGAGGCGGCCCAGGACGCGCCCGGTCTCGGGGCCGTCGGTGATCTTGCCGGACAACGGGATTCCGAGTTTGGCCAGGCCGGTGGGCCACTGCTTGCGGGGCGCGAGATCGATACCCGGGCGGTCCAGGCGGGTGCGGATATCGGCCAGGTCGGCGGCGTCGACGGCGATGTCCACCCGGGTGCCGGTGCAGTTGTCGCAGCGGCCGCAGCGGGCGTCCGCGGCGAGGCCGGGATCGTCGAGTTGCCTGCGCAGGAACGTCATCCGGCACTCGGCGGTGGACTCGTAGTCGATCATGGCCTGCTGCTCGGCCTCGCGCGCCACACTGAGCCGCTCGTAGCGTTCGGTGTCGTAGGCCCAGGGCTGACCGGTGCCCAGCCAGCCGCCGCGCACCCGGCGCACCGCGCCGTCCACGTCCAGCACCTTGAGCACCATCTCCAGACGGGAGCGGTTGAGCTCGACCAGCGGTTCCAGGGCGGCGGTGGACAGCGGCCGGTCGGTGTCGAGGGCGGCGAGCACCGAGCGCACGATGTGCTCGCGTGGGAAGGCCACCGACGCGAAGTAACTCCAGATCTGCCGGTCCTCGTGGCCGGGCAGCAGCACCACCTCGGCCCGCTCGGTGCCGCGGCCCGCACGGCCCACCTGCTGGTAGTAGGAGATGGGGGAGGAGGGCGCGCCGAGATGCACGACGAAGCCGAGATCTGGCTTGTCGAAACCCATTCCGAGCGCGGAGGTGGCGATCAGCGCCTTCACCTCGTTGTTCAGCAGCGCGGCCTCGAGGGCTTCCCGTTCGGTGGGGTCGGTCTGCCCCGTATAGGCGGCGACGTGGTGTCCGTGCGAGTTGAGAACGTCGGCGAGATCGTGGGCCGCGGCCACCGTGAGCGTGTAGACGATGCCGGAGCCCGGCAGTTCGTGCAGCCGCCGGCTGAGCCAGGCCGTGCGCTGGACCGCATCGGGGATGCGCACCACCGACAGATGCAGGGACTCCCGGTCCAGGCTGCCGCGCAAAACCAATGTGTCCGTGCCGATCTGGGTCGCCACATCGGTCACCACCCGGTCGTTGGCGGTGGCCGTGGTCGCCAGTACCGGCACCTCGGACCCGAGATCGGCGATGAGCGTGCGGATCCGCCGATAGTCCGGCCGGAAGTCGTGACCCCAGTCGGACACGCAGTGCGCCTCGTCGATCACCACCAACCCCGCGTCCGCGGCCAGCTTCGGCAGCACCGAATCGCGGAAGTCCGGGTTGTTCAAGCGCTCCGGACTCACCAGCAGTACATCGACGTCCCCGGCCGCCACCCGCGCGTGGATCTCGTCCCATTCGGTGACATTCCCCGAATTGATGGTCGCCGCAACGACTCCCGCGCGTTCGGCCGCCGCGACCTGGTTGCGCATCAGAGCCAGCAGCGGCGACACGATCACCGTCGGCCCCCGCCCCTGTGCCCGCAGCAGCTTCGCCGAGATGAAGTACACCGCCGACTTGCCCCACCCGGTGCGCTGCACCACCAGTGCCCGACGCCGCTGCACTACGAGCGCCTCGATCGCGATCCACTGATCCTCGCGCAGCCGCGCCTGCGGCCCGGCCAGCTCCCGCAGCAGCGACTCGGCGTCCTCCCGCAGGCCGCCCGCGCCAACCGCCCCCGAGGCCGCCGAGCGGGGGTCGGCGGCCTCGGGCGACGGCCGGGACGTGCCGGTCGCCGCCGAGGCCGAAGGGTCGGTGCCGGGCGAGGTAGCGGGGTCGGTCGAGGTCACGCGCTCCATCGTGCCCCACCGCACCGACACCACCCCCCGCCGCCCGGATTTTCGACCGACTTCGCACCCCTTGCGTGCCGCCAGCGCGGGCGACCTGCGCTGTTCCCGGGGCGGTCGCCGATCAGCGCCCGGCGGCCAGGTGCGCGTCGACGAGCGTGCCGACTAGACGATCGAGGGAGGCCTGGAAGCTTGGCCGGTCCTGAGCCAGCGGATCTCGCCCCGGAGACAACAGTGCAAATGCTCCGAACCGGACAAACGTCTGCCCTGTGCAACACCGGTGGAGGCCGCCTTGGTTGCGGTGGGGTCAAGATCGCGCGGAATCCCGTGCGCGGACGGACAATAGGGTTCCGGGCACGAAGGGCGTCCGGGGGTGCGCAGGGAGACGCAGATGCCGGAGAAGTTTCCGTCGCCCGCGGGGTGGACTCCGCCGGGTACAGAGTTCCGCAGTAGTGGAGGCGTTTCGCGGACGGTGACCGGCGCGCTGGTGGGGTTGATCCTGACCCCCGTCGGCATCGTCCTCGCCGCCCGCGGCGCGGCCGGGACCAGGCAGTGGACGATCCTCGGGGACTTCGCCGACCGCGTCGGCTCCACCGTCGAGATCCTCATTGCCGCAGTGGTGTTCCTGCTGGTGGCGGCCCTGGCCGCCTACTCGCCGGCGGGCACCATCATCGCCGGGCTGGTGTGGGGGGTGCTGCCCGGAATCATCCATTTCATCTTCCCGGACGACACCTTCCGCCTGATCGGCGATCTGCCGGTGTCCGACGACATGCACATCGCGCTGTTCCAGTGGCTGCAAACGGGATTCCCGCTCATCGTGGGCATCCTGCTGGTGGGTGCGGGTGCAGCGGCGACCTTCCGCCGCCGCTGACCCCGATCAACCCTTCACGCACAGCACCTGCCGCAGTGTGGCGACAATGTCGACCAGGTCGGACTGGGCCGCGATGACCTGGTCGATGTCCTTGTAGGCCGCCGGGATCTCGTCGATCACCCCGGCGTCCTTGCGGGACTCCACACCCTCGGTCTGCGCGACCAGGTCGGCCACGGTGAACTGGCGCTTGGCCGCGTTGCGGCTCATCCGCCGGCCCGCGCCGTGCGACGCCGACTGGAACGAGGCCGGATTCCCCTTGCCTCGCACCACATAGGAGCGCGTGCCCATCGACCCCGGAATCAGCGCCAGGTCGCCCGCGCCCGCGCGCACCGCGCCCTTGCGGGTGACGAGCATGGGGATCCCGTCGATGAGTTCTTCCGCCACATAGTTGTGGTGGCAGGAGATGGGATCGTCGAATCGCACGTCCAGACCGTGGAATTCGTCGCGCACCGCCTTGCAGACCAGGGCGAGCATGACGGCGCGGTTGCGCGCCGCGTACTCCTGCGCCCAGGTCAGGTCATGGCGGTAGGCATCCATTTCCGGTGTGCCGGAAAGGAATACCGCCAGGTCGCGATCCGGCAGATCCGCATTGTGCGGCAGTCTGCGGGCCACGGTCATGTGCCGCTCGGCGAGTTCCTTGCCGATATTGCGGCTTCCGGAGTGCAGCAGGATCCACACGCGCTGCTCGGTGTCGATGCACAGCTCCTGGAAGTGGTTGCCGCCGCCCAGCGTTCCCATCTGCTTGTGTGCCTTGGACTCGCGTGCCTGCACGGCCGGATCCAGTGAATCGAACGCCTTCCAGAAGCGGTCCCATCCCGCGCGCAGGGTGGTGCCCGCCGCGCGCTGACCGAAAACCTCTGCGTTCAACCGGTTCACGTTCACCGGGTCGTGGTGGGACGCGAATCCCACCGGCAGCACCGCCTCGATTCGTGATCGCAGCGAGTGCAGGTTGTCGGGCAGGTCGGCCGCGGTCAGCGAGGTGAGCACGGCCTCCATTCCGCAACCGATGTCCACCCCGACCGCCGCGGGCGCGACCGCGTCCTTCATGGCGATGACCGAGCCGACCGTCGCGCCCTTGCCCAGGTGCACGTCCGGCATCACCCGTACCCCGTATACCCACTTCAGTTGCGCGATATTTCGCAGCTGCTGCAGCGCGGCCGGCTCGACCTCGTGCTCGTGGGCCCACATGAGCGTCTGCGCCCGAGTACCGCGCAGCTCGACGGGAAACATGGGACTTTCCTTCCTCTCGACTGCCGTCCACGGTAGGTCCACCGCCCGTCCCGGTGCACCGTATTTATCCGGCGGTCAGGGTTCGACGAAATCCGCGGCGAGGCCGCACAGCTTCCAGGCGCCGTTGCGCCGGACCATGGTGCCGGTGTAATCGATGTCCTTGAAGTAGCTGCGGTATTTCTCGGGGACGTTTGTGAAACTTTCGTGGAATGCGAAGGTGGCGGAGTTCGGGTCGTTCTGGGTGACTCCGGTGACGGTGTTCGTGTAGCCGGCGTTCTTCACTTCCGCACCGAGTGATTTATCGAATTGCGGGGTGTATTGGAAGACGATCTGGTCGATGACGTCGGCGGTTTCGGGGCAGACCAGGGAACGAAAGCCCTCCCAGTCGCGAGCGTTGGAGGTGGCCGCGACGGCAGTGGCGGCATTCACCAATTCTGGATCGAGGGTGGCCGGATCGCCGGGAGTGACCGTTTTATCCGGCGCATTGAACACCACCGGCGCGGGCAGCGGCTGGTATCCACTCGCGGTGAGATCGGCGTCCAGGGCGCGCCGCCAGCTGCCGTCGTCGATCATCATGCGGATGACCGTGGTGATGCGGCTCTGCAATTCGAGATCGCCCTTGCGCACGCCGACCCCGTAGCGCTCGCGGGTGAAGCGATGCCCGACCACGCGCAGCACGCCCGGGTGTTCGTGGGCGTATCCGGCCAGGATGACGTCGTCGGTGGTGACGGCGTCGATGGTGCCCGCGATCAGGTCGGCGACGCACTCCGCGTAGGTGTCGCGGGTGGCGAGCTTCACGTTCTGGGCGAAGCTGCGCCGGATCTTGTCCGCGGAGGTCGAGCCCTCGGCGGTGCAGACGGTGCGTCCGTTCAGGTCCTCGGGCTGGTCGATGGCGCGTTCGCTCTGCCGCACCAGCAGGTCCTGCCCGGCCAGCAGGTAGGGCCCGGCGAAGGAGACCAGTTGCTGGCGGGCGGCGGTGATGGAGTAGGAGGCGACGATGAAATCGACTGCGCCCGAGTTCAACAGGTCCTCGCGCTGATCGGTGCGGGCCTCGCGCCAGGTGATGTGGTCGGGGGTGACGCCGAGCTTGTCGGCGATGTAGACGGCGGTGTCGACATCGAAGCCGTAGGGCTTGCCGTCGGGTCCCTCGACCGACAGCCCGGGTTGATCGAATTTGATGCCGATGGTCAGCGTCCGCGGTGGCGCCGACAGCGGAGCATCATCGGGTTTCGGGGTGTTACCGCAGGCTGCGAGTGCCAGTCCGGTCATAACCGCGACGGCGCGGATCGCACGCTTCATCGAATCCGATCTCCTGTCGTCAACTCGTGCGGATGAACGTCGAAGAACAGCCCCGGGCCGAGGTGCCGGAGAGGCAACCGGTCAGCACATGGTGCATCAAAGCATCCGAGTTGAGAAAACGTGCGGACATCGCCGAACTGGACGCGCGATTCGCCCGTGCCTCAGTCAATTCCGCAATATTTCAGCGATTATTGCCCCAGGTTTGCGATCGGCCGGACGGGCTGATCTCCGTTTGTTCCGGCCGGTCAGCGCGAGGTGCGTAATCCGTCGGTCATCACCGCGAAGGTGCGCTCGCGCAGTCCCGGGGTCGCGCCCGTGTCGTGTGCGGCGAGGAAGATGCCCTTGATGATGGTGAGCAGGTCGCCGACGCTGATGTCGGGCCGCACCGCGCCCGCCTGCTGGGCGCGGGAGAGCAGGGTCGCCAGTGCTGCTTCGAGGTCGCGCGAGACCGTGCGCGGGTAGTCACCGCCGTTGGCGCGCAACGCGTCCGCGAGGTC
Source organism: Nocardia sp. NPDC059228 (assembly GCF_042754245.1). Taxonomy (NCBI): domain Bacteria; kingdom Bacillati; phylum Actinomycetota; class Actinomycetes; order Mycobacteriales; family Nocardiaceae; genus Nocardia; species Nocardia sp. NPDC059228. The sequence continues at coordinate 297,634 of NZ_JBHZAL010000002.1, forward strand.
GCGTTTGACGCCGCCCTGCAGGACCAGCTTCTCCAGGAATTCGAAGAACGCCGTCCCCGGATCGTCGGCGGTGGTCAGGTCGCGGGCGTGCGCGGTGATCTTCTCGACCTGATCCAGGATGGCGGCCTCGAAAAGCGCCTCCTTGGTGGGGAAGTGGCGGTACACCGTGCCCGCCCCGACGCCGGCCCGCCGGGCGATCTCGTCCAGCGGCACCGAAAGGCCTTCGGCGGCAAAGGCTTCCTGGGCGGCGGCCAGCACCCGCTCGCGATTGCGGCGCGCATCGGCGCGCAGGGGTCGATCCGTCACTCCGATAGCCTACCCACCATTGACAAACGGGGCGCACGCCCCGAATATTAACCGGGTCCAACGTTCCGCTTTTGGAGGCAGTCGTGTCCACTTCCGTCGAAACCCCTCGTGACCTTGTCGAACAGCTGTTTCAGAGCCTGCCCTCGCGCGATGCCGACCGGTTCGTCGCGCTCTTCGATCCGGATGCCGTATTCGAGATCCCGTTCCTGATTCCCGGCGAGCCCACCCGTATCGAGGGCCGGGAGGCGATCCGCGAGTACCTGGCCTCCCGCTGGTCGGGAATGCCGAGTTTGGAGCTGCACGGCATCCGTCCGGTCGTGCACGAGACCGGCGATCCGGAACTGCTCATTACCGAGGTCGATATCGACATCACCCGCCCGGGGCAGCCGCGCGCCTGGATTCGCAGCTCCGTCAATGTGATTCGCGTGCAGAACGGCCTGGTCACGCTCTTCCGTGACTACATGGACACCGGTCGGATCCTGACCATGCGGCAGGCGCTGCAGGGTTGAGCGTGTGGCATCGATCACCCACCCGATCGTCGACGAACAGTTAGCGCATTAACTATTATTGCCCTAACCAAGACGATCGAGGAGGGTTGAGCGGTGGAGTTGGAGGTCGAGGACCCGCTGCGGCTGGACCGGCAGGTGTGCTTCGCGCTGGCGGTGGCCAATCGGGCGGTGCTGGCGGTGTACCGGCCGCTGCTCGAGCCCATGGGCCTGACGCATCCGCAGTATCTGGTGATGCTGGCCCTGTGGGGTGAGGCGCCGATGTCGGTCAAGGACATCGGCGAGGCCATCCAACTCGACTCGCCGACGCTCTCGCCGCTGCTGAAGCGGCTGGAGACGGCCGGGCTCATCACTCGCCGGCGCGACAGTCACGACGAGCGCAATCTGGTCGTGGATCTGACCGAAGCCGGGCGCGAATTGCGCAGGGAGGCGGAGCGGATTCCGCCGGCGGTGGTGGCGCGGTTGGGCGTGAGCCTGGCGGATCTCGAGGAGCTGCGCGAGGTGCTGAACCGGGTCAACGCCGCGGCGCGGCGGTCGGTCTTGGCGGATGGCGAGCAGGCCGGATCGACGAAGGGAAACCGGAAATGAAGCGCCCCAACCCTGTTCAGTGGCTCGGCTACTCGTGCGGGCGCGTGCTGCCCGAGGATCTGCACGAGTGGGTGCGCAACGACCTCACCGGCCCCTGGGCGGTGCCGCGGCACCTCGTGCGGCAGCTGGTGCCGCTGGTCCCGGTGTTCGCGCTGGCATTCCTGCTGCCGGGTGAGCTGTGGCTGAAGCTGGCGGTGATTCTGCTGGGCCTGCTGCTGGCGCTGTTCTACATCGTGGCCTACATGCCGATGAACCGGGCGCACCGCCTGGTCAAGCACGGTTTCCCCGAGGACCTGGAGAATCCGGCGCGGGCGGCCCGCCGGGCCGCCGAACGCGCGGCCTACGAGGCCCAGTACCCGCACTGAGCCCCGAAAGCCGGTGCTACTGCCCGCTTTCAGTGCAGGTGCTCGCAACGACGTGGGCGGCGCGGGGCTGCGCGCTGCCCAGGTCGGGGAACGGGGGAGCGCTCTGGCCGAGCCCGTTCACGGCGTTCTGTTCGGCCTCGTCGAGGCTCGCGCCCTGGGCCCAGCCCCAGGTGCCGTCCGCGCCCTGGGCGACCGCGCCGCAGCCGCCGGTGAAGCGGAGCACGATCTCGCAGTCGTAGTTGGCGCAGTCGCGGATCGCGGCGGCGTCGGCGGTCACCTTGGTGGTGCCGATGTCGGCGACCGCGGCGTTCTTCAGCCGGGACAGCGCCAGCGTGCCGAAGGACTGGGGTGCGGCCCCGGCGGATCCCGCCAGGGTCGCGGTGAGGGTGATGGCCGCGGTGAGAGCGGCTGCCCCCGTGGCGAATCGGGCATGATTCGTCGCCGAGGGGATGAGGCGTGCGACCGGCAAGAGAATTCCTGACGTTTCAGATGTGTGAACGCACGTGATGCTAACCGGTCCGCCCGTGAACCCACGGGGAATTTCAGACGACGGGTGTGCGGGCCAGCGCCCGGCGTAGCGCGCCGAACGCGGTCGCATTGGCGCGCTGGGTTTCTCGCAGATGGAAGGCCATCGACATGAACCCGTGCACGGTGCCGTTCCAGCGGTGGATCTCGGTCTCGACGCCCGCCTCGCGCAGCCGCCGCCCGTAGGCCTCGCCCTCGTCGCGCAGCGGATCGAATTCGGCGGTGGCGATATGGGCGGGCGGGAGTCCGGTCAGGTCCGCGACGGTGGGATTGGCGTAGGGGTCGGACTTGTCGGTGTCCGAGAACAGGTATTGCTCCCAGTACCACCGAATGTGGGCCGCGGTGGTGAAGTAGCCCTCGGCGTTCTCGGTGTGCGACGGTCGGTCGCAGTTCGGGTCCAGCAGCGGGTACATGAGCAACTGGAAGGCGATGTCGGGACCGCCGTTGTCGCGCGCGGTGATGGCGGCGACGGTGGCGAGGTTGCCGCCCGCGCTGTCCCCGGCCACCGCGATGCGATCGGGATCCCCGCCCAGCGATTCGGCGTGGTCGGCGACCCAGCGCAGGACGGCGTAGGCGTCGTCGGCCGCGGCCGGGAAGCGGGCCTCCGGGGCGCGGCGGTAGTCGACCGAGACCACGATGACCCCGGCCTCGTTGGCCATGGTGCGGCAGAACCGGTCGTGGGAGTCCAGGCTGCACAGCACGAATCCGCCGCCGTGGTAGAAGACCACCACGGCCGGAACGGGTTCGGCGTCCAGCGGCCGGTACAGGCGCACCGGCACCTCCGGCGCGTTCTCGGGCCCCGGCACCAGCCATTCCTCCACTCCCGCAACGGGAATCGGTTCGACGGCGGCGGCGGGGCGGGCGGCCAGGAAGGCCCGCGCTTCGGCGGCGTCGAGCACCTCGGTGCCCAGCGCCGGGAACGCCGCGGTGGCGGCGTCGACGAAGGTCTGCCATTCGGGGGACAGGGTCATTGCGGGCCTTCCTGGATCGCGCTGTCTTACTGCATGTTCCGCGGGATGAACTTGCCCGCGGCGAGTCCGCCGTCGACGGTCACCTCGGCGCCGGTGATGTAGGCGGAGGCGTCGGAGGCGAGGAAGGCGACCAGTTCGGCGACCTCCTCGGGCAGGCCGGTGCGCTCCAGCGGCAGGGTCGGGAAGCTGCCGGGGCCGGTGGTCAGGTAGGGCACCATCGGGGTGGCGATCGGGCCGGGATGCACGGAGTTGACCCGGATCTGGGCCGGGCCCAGCTCCAGGGCGGCGATCTTGGACAGGCCGCGCAGGCCCCACTTGGAGGAGCCGTAGGCGCTGTGGTTCATCAGGCCCTCGAGCCCGGCCTGCGAGGAGATGTTCACGATGGAGCCGCCGCCGGCCGTGGTCATGGCGGGCAGCACGGCCTTGATGCCGTGGAAGGCGCCGATCAGGTTGACCTTCAGGATGCGTTCCAGCTCTTCGGCGGTGGTATCGGTGAGCGGCTTCATGATGTAGATGGCCGCATTGTTCACCAGCACGTCCAGCTTGCCGAAGGTGTCGACGGCGACCTTGACGGCGGCGTCCCAGCTCTCGGCGTCGGTGACGTCGTGGCGCACGAAACGTGCGGCGTCGCCGAGGGATTCGGCGAGCTCCTTGCCCTCGGTCTCGAGCACGTCGGTGATGACCACCTTGGCGCCGCGTTCCACGAACAGTCGCGCCTCGGCCGCGCCCTGGCCGCGGGCGGCGCCGGTGATCAGGGCGACTTTGCCTGTCAGATCAGCCATTTCGACTTCTTTCTGTGTCATCTACTTGTCGGTCGTCTATCGGTCACGGAAGTGAGGGATGACCTTCTCGCCCCACTGACGGATGGTTTCCAGGCATGCGTCCTGGGGCACGGTGCCCATCTGGATCAGGCACAGGATCTCGTCGGCCCCGGCCGCCTGCAGCCGCTCGACGTAGGCGATGGCGTCGTCGGCGGTGCCGTAGGCGTGCTCGGTATTGAAGATGGCGGTGGATCCGGTCTTCACCGGGATCTTGGCCTCGTGCAGGTAGGCGACGTGTTCGTCGGCGACCTGCTTCATCTTGGCGATCTCGTCGACCGCCGGTTCCACGGCCTCGTCGGGGACCGGGCCCGCGCCGTAGTAGTACTTGATGGACTGGGCGAAGAAGCGCTGGCCGCGCGCGCCGATCTGCTGCGCCTTCTCCCGATCGTCGAGGACGATGGTCGGGCACAGCGCCGCGAAATGATCGTTGACCACGGTGGAGACGAAGCGTTCGCCGGTGCGGGCCGCGATGGCCTCGTCGTAGATGCCGCGCAGCTCGGCGATCTCCTCGATGCCCGCGAAACCCAGGACCAGCGCGCCGATTCCGTACTCGGCGGCCAGTTTCAGGGTGTCCTTCTTGGTGCAGGCCATGAACAGCGGCGGGTGCGGGCGCTGCACCGGGCGCGGCAGCAGGTGGTGGGGGTCGATGTCCAAAAGCTCGCCGTGGTACTCGAATTCGCCCTCGGGGTCCTGCCAGGCGGCCGCGATCATGCGCAGTGATTCCTCGACCTCCTGATAGGTGCGGTCGGGATCGACTCCGCACATGGAGGTTTCGACGGCGGTCGCGCCGCGGCCTGCGCCCAGGTTCAGGCGGCCGCCGGAGAGCACGTCGAGCATGGCCGCGCGTTCAGCGGTGCGTACCGGATGATTGAAGCCGAACGGCATGCACACCACGCCGTGCCCGATGCGCACCCGCGAGGTCTTGGCGGCCACCCAGGTCAGGAAGATCTCCGGCGCGCTCATGTGCGCGTACCACTTGAGCCCGTGATGCTCGACGGCCCACACCGCGTCGAAGCCGACCTGATCCGCGAGCACGGCCTGCTCGACGCAATCGCGCAGCACCTGGGCCTCGTGCGCGGCGGTGGGGTCGGTCATCTGCGCTTCGAAGATCATCGAGAACTTCATCCGGGGCTCCTTGCCGCGACGCTGCCTCACCCGTCCGGGCGCTTATGCCTAACCGGAATACAACTGCACCCATAGCCTCAGGTCATGGGTCTGTCTCAGTGGCCGGGACCACATCGTGCCGGGGTTCCGCATCGGGACCTAGCGTCGGTTGACGAGCAGAGGAAGGGATGGAATCGGTGGGACAACTGGACGGCAAGGTGGCGCTGGTGACGGGTGGCGCCCGGGGTATGGGAGCGGAGCACGTGCGCCGCTTCGTGGCCGAGGGCGCCAAGGTCGTGTTCGGTGACGTGCTGGACGACGAGGGCAAGGCGCTGGCCGCCGAGCTGGGCGCCGCCGTCCACTACGTGCACCACGACATCACCAGCGAAAGCGACTGGCAGGCGGCGGTTTCCGCGGCCACCACCATGTTCGGCAAACTGGATGTGCTGATCAACAATGCCGGCATCCTGCGGTTCAAGCGCATCGTGGAGATGAGCCTGGACGAGTTCAACACCATCATCAACATCAACGTCACCGGCGCTTTCCTCGGCATCAAGACGGCCGCGGCCGCGCTCACCACCGCCGGCGGCGGGTCCATCGTGAACGTCTCCTCGGTCGAGGGCTTCGTCGGTGCGGCCGGTCTCTCCGCCTACAGCGCGAGCAAATTCGCGCTGCGCGGGCTCACCAAGTCCGCCGCCCGGGAACTGGGGCACTCGGGTATCCGGGTGAACTCGATTCATCCCGGCGGTATCGCCACCCCCATGACCGCGTCCGTCGCGGGCGCGTCCGGGGTGGACGGCAACACCTTCTTCTCCGAATTGCCCATTCCGCGCTGGGGTCAGCCGGTCGAGGTCTCCGAGGTGGCGTTGTTCCTGGCCTCGGACGCCTCGAGCTATTGCACCGGAGGCGAATTCGTCGTCGACGGCGGCATGCTGACCAGCTGCGGCTACTAAGGAACGAGATTCATGGAATTCGAATTCGACGTCGTTGTGGTGGGTTCCGGCGCGGCGGGCATGACCGCCGCGCTGACCGCCGCCTACCGGGGCCTGTCGGTGACCCTCATCGAGAAGAGCCGCCTGTTCGGCGGCTCCACCGCGCGCTCCGGCGGCGGCATCTGGGTGCCCAACAACCCGGTGCTGCAGGCCGCGGGCGTGCCGGACAGCCCGGAGCTGGCCCGTACCTACCTGAAGGCCGTTGTCGGCGACCGGGTTCCGGAGGCCAAGCAGCGCGCGTTCCTGGAGCAGGGCCCGGAGATGTTCCGCTACATCGGCGCCCGCTCCAAGCACTGGGACTTCGCCTACGACCGCGGCTACTCCGACTACCACCCGGAGTTCCCGGGCGGTCTGGCGCAGGGCCGCAGCATCGAGCCCAAGCCGATCGACGGCCGCCTGCTCGGCGGGGATCTGCACAAGATCAACCAGCCGACCATGTCCGCGCCCAAGGGCATCGCCATCACGGTCAAGGACTTCCACGACCTGAACATGATCGCGCGCACCTGGACCGGCAAGAAGACCGCCATGAAGGTCGGCGCGCAGACCGCGCTCAACCTGATCAAGGGCGCCAAGCCGCTCAGCCTGGGCAAGGCCCTCGCGGCCCGGCTGTGGCTGTCGCTGCGCGACGCGGGCGTGCCGGTGTGGCTGAACACGCCGCTCACCGACCTGATCGTCGAGGGCGACGCCGTGGTCGGCATTCGGGCCGAGCACGAGGGCCGTCCGGTCACCATCAAGGCGCGCCGCGGCGTGGTGCTGGCCGCGGGCGGCTTCGAGCACAACCTGGAGATGCGCAAGCAGTACATCGACGGGCCGCAGAACACCGGCTGGACCGTCGGCGCGACCGAGAATGTCGGCGAGGGCATCGTGGCGGGCCAGAAGGCCGGCGCCGCAGTGGATCTCATGGACGACGCCTGGTGGGGTCCGTCCGTGCGCAACCCCGAGGGCCCGCCGTTCTTCATGCTGGCCGAGCGCTCGCAGCCGGGCGCCATCGTGGTCAATGCCAAGGGTGAGCGCTTCGTCAACGAGTCCGCGCCGTACGTGAATGTCGTGCACACCATGTACGAGGAGGAGAAGAAGGTGCCGGGCAGCATTCCGGCGCACTTCATCTTCGACCAGAACTTCCGCGACCGGTACCTGTTCCTGGGCAACTTCCCCAAGCGGCCGCTGCCCCAGAAGTACTTCGACGCGGGAATCATCAAGCAGGCCGACACCCTGGCCGAGTTGGCGGACAAGCTGGGCATTCCGGCGAACAAGCTGGCGGCCACCGTCGAGCGCTTCAACGTTTTCGCCCGCAAGGGCCGCGACGAGGACTTCCTGCGCGGCGACTCGGCCTACGACCGCTACTACGGCGACCCGACCGTCAAGCCCAACCCGACCCTGGCTCCGCTCGAGCGCGGCCCGTTCTACGCGGTCGAGATGGTGCCGGGCGACCTGGGTACCAAGGGCGGCCTGGTCACCGACGAGCACGCCCGTGTGCTGAACGACCAGGGCGAGGTCATCCACGGCCTGTACGCGGCGGGCAACAACTCCGCCGCCGTCATGGGTAACGACTACGCCGGCGCGGGCGCCACCATCGGACCCGCCATGGTGTTCGGCTACATCGCGGCCAACCATATGGCCGAAGCGGAATCCGAAGCGGCACAGGAGAACTGATATGGGACGGGTTGATTCGAAGGTCGTCGTCGTCACCGGCGGTGCGCGCGGCATGGGCGCGGCCTTCGCCCGCAAGCTCGCGGCCGAGGGCGCGCGGGTGGTGATCACCGACGTGCTCACCGAGGCAGGCGAGGCCGTCGCGGCCGAAATCGGTGACGCCGCACGGTTCTTTCCGCTCGACGTGACCGACGAGGCGGCCTGGAACGACGTGGTCGCGCAGACCGAGGCCGCGTTCGGCCCGGTCTCGGGCCTGGTCAACAATGCGGGCATCGTGCACGTCGACCCGATCGAGAAGCTCTCGGAGGCCGACTACCGCAAGGTGATCGACGTCAACCAGGTCGGCGTGTTCCTGGGCATGAAGGCCGTGATCGGGTCCATGCGCCGGGCCGGGGTGGGTTCCATCGTGAACATCTCCTCGACCGGCGGGCTCATCGGTTACTCCAACATCCTGGGTTACGTGGCCTCCAAGTGGGCCGTGCGCGGCATGACCAAAACGGCCGCACAGGAATTCGCGGCCGACAATGTCCGCGTCAACTCCGTGCACCCGGGCATCGTGGCGACCGAGATGGTCGCGGCCTCCGAGCGGTCGGCGAACATCGCGGCCAATCAGCCCATCGCCCGCCCGGCCACTCCCGAGGAACTCGCCAATATGGTGCTGTTCCTCATCTCCGACGACTCCTCCTACAGCACCGGCGCGGAATTCATCGCCGACGGCGGCTTCACCACCCAGTAACAACTCCGCTGCGAGACAAGGAAACACCCATGAAGGACTTCCACGGCAAAGTCGCCGTAATCACCGGTGCGGGAGCGGGCATCGGCCGGGCGCTGGCCCTGGAGCTGGCCCGGAACGGCGCGCAGCTGGCGCTGTCCGGGCGCAATCTCGACAATGTCGCGGAGACCGTGGCGCTGTGCGAGAAGGAGGGCGCCAAGGCCCGCGCCTACAAGCTGGACGTGACCGATCGGGCGGCCGTGTACGCGCACGCCGACGAGGTGGTCGCGGATTTCGGCAAGGTCAATGTCGTCGTCAACAACGCGGGCGTCTCGCTGACCGCCAATATCGAGGAAGTCTCCTGGGAAGACCTGGAGTGGATCTTCGGCATCAACTACTGGGGCACCCTGCACGGCGTGAAGGCGTTCCTGCCGCACGTGATCGCCTCCGGTGACGGGCACATCGCCAATGTCTCCAGCATGTTCGGCCTGGTGGCCTGCCCCAGCCAGGGCGGCTACAGCTCCTCCAAGTACGCCATGCACGCCATCAGCGACGCACTGCGCCAGGAGATGATCATCGCCGGCTACAACGTGGGCGTCTCCAGCATCCACCCCGGCATGATCAAGACCGAGATCGCCTGGAAGGCCCGCGCCGCCGCCACCCGCGACCGCGACGACCTGGCCGCCAATTTCGACCGCTTGGCCCAGACCAGCCCCGAGGACTGCGCCAAGACCATCGTCAACGGCATCCGGAAGAACAAGCCGCTCATCCTGATCGGCAAGGACGCCAAGGCCATGAACATCATGCGCCGCCTGCTCGGCTCGGGCTACATGAAGCCCCTCACCGCCCAGATGCGCAAGGAAATCTGACCCACTCTCGGAGCTCCCGTGTCCCGGTGCGTTCCGCACCGGGACACGGACCGAGGAGTGGTGAGTGGTGCCCTGGTGGTCCCGCTTGTCGAGCCGCGCCCGCGTCAGCCCTGCACCGTACGGTGCAGGGCCAGCTGTCGTTGCGTGAAACTACCGCTGTGACATGGGATTTCGCTGGTCTCGGTGACCGGGACCGGGGCGATTTGTGACCCCGCTAACACGCCACGATCGGGGGGTGGCCCAGTGGCGGGTCGTACCCGGAAGGACGGAGGCGGCCGATGCGCATCGGCATGCTCATGCCATATCTCGAGGGTCTGGTGACCTCGGGCGGATTTCTGCGGGAGTTCGCGGCGGCGGCGGAGGAATGCGGGCTGGATTCGATCTGGACCGTGGAACACGTTGTGGTGGCACAGGATTACGAGCCGCTGTACCCGTATTCGCCCGACGGACGGATGCCGGGCGGGGATCTCGGGGTGCCGATGACGGATCCGCTGGAGACGCTGGCGTTCGTGGCGGCGGCGTCGAGCACCCTGAAGCTGGGCACCGCCATGGTGGTGGCGCCGCTGCACAGCCCGGTGGTGCTGGCCAAGCGGGCCGCCACCCTCGATCGGCAGTCGGGCGGGCGGTTGCTGCTCGGGCTCGGAATCGGCTGGCAGAAAGAGGAATACGCGGCGATCGGGGTGCCGTTCGAGGATCGCGGCGGACGCCTGGACGACTGCATCGGGGCCATGCGGGCGCTGTGGACGGAGTCCCCGGCCACCTATCAGGGCAAGCACGTGTCGTTCGAGAAGCAGTTCTGCCTGCCGCAGCCCGAACGGTCGATCCCGATCGTGCTGGGCGGCAACAGCGCTCCGGCGGTGCGGCGCGCGGCCCGGGTCGGGGACGGCTGGTTCCCGTACACCATCTCGTCGGAGGATTTCGCGCGCGGCGCGGACCGGATTCGTGAGTTGTCGCGGGAGGCAGGACGTGCCGAGGACGCGGTCGAGATGACCATCTGGCCGGGCTCCTTCGATTTCACGCGCGAGTTCGACCCGGGCTACGTGCGCCCCTACGTCACGGCGGGCGCGAGCCGCGTCGTGCTCACCCCGCCCATGTTCGGCCCGGAGTCCCTGCTCAATGGCGTGGAAAACCTTGCGGCCTACGTGGATCGGTATCGCAACGAGGTGGAGGCGAAGCTGTGAATCCCGCGACGGCTGTCCGCGTTGTCGACCGCATCGTCCTGCCCGCCGACCGTGCGGAGGACTGGCTGACCCGCTGGCGCAGCGACTATCTGCCGGGGGCCGCCGCCCGCGGACTGCGTTCGCCCCAGGTACTGCACGCGCACTCCGGCGCGGATTCGGTTGCCGTGCAGATCATCTGGGAACTGCCCGGCATCTACGACTTCTACGGCATGCGGGGCGCGGCCGCCGCTGATCCCGCCGTCTCGGCCTTCTGGTCGGACACCGACGCCGTCGCGCTGACGCGGGAGCGGCACGTCCTGGCGGTACAGGAGGAACTGTCATGAGCCGCTGGGTGATTCTCACCGCCCCGCCCGCCGGAGACGACGCGGACGGGCAGCTCGCCGCGCAGGCCACGGCGGCGACCGCCACCCCCGGGGTCACGCACTGCTCGGCCGGTGTCGATCTGCCCGGCAGCACGGGCGGACTCGGCGCGGTCTGGGATCTGGCCGCCGACTCGGCGCCCGCGACCGTCCTGCCCGTCCTGCCCGCCACCGCCGATGTAGTGCCACTGGCCCCGGTGAACGCCCGCGTGGTGCGGCTGGACGCTGCCCGTCGCATCAAACGCACCCTGCTGCTCACGGTGCGGTCCGGCACGGCTCCGGATACGGTGGCGCGCTTCGAATCCGACCTGATGGCCATGCCCGCGCACATCTCGGCCATCCGGTCCTGGTCGCTGAGCCGGGTGCCGGGCCACGGCCGCTGGACCCATGTGTGGGAGCAGGAGTTCGCCGACCCGGACGGGCTCAATGGCGACTACCTGCTGCATCCCTACCACTGGACGCATGTGGATCGCTGGTTCGACGGCGAGATCCCGGATTCCATCGTGGAACCGGCGATCGCGCACCTGTACCGCTGGGCCGACGGCCCGGTGCTGGGGAATTGAGCGAGCGGTGCTGTCGAACTGATCAGCTGGGATCGCGCAGCTGCTGTTTGAGCACCTTGCCGCCAGCATTGCGCGGGAGGTCGTCGACGAAGACGATCTCCCGCGGCACCTTGTAGCCGGCCAGGCGCGAGCGCGACCACTCGATGAGGGTGGCCGGATCGGTCGCGGCCCCGTCGGCGGGCACCACAACGGCGCGGCCGACCTCACCGAGCCGCTCGTCGGGGATGCCGATCACCGCGACGTCGCGAATATCCGGGTGCTGCAGCAGGACTCGCTCGATCTCGGCCGGGTAGGCATTGAAGCCGCCGACGATGAACATGTCCTTGAGCCGGTCGGTGATGCGTAGGTAGCCGTCGTGGTCGAGGGTGCCGACATCGCCGGTGTGCAGGTAGCCGTCCGCGTCGATGGCGGCGGCGGTGGCCTCGGGGTCGTCGAGGTAGCCGAGCATGACATTCGGGCCCTTGACGGTGATCTCGCCGGGTTCGCCCGGCGCCACCGGTGTGCCGTCGCGGTCGAGGATCCGGATCTCACTGCCGGACAGCGTCTTTCCGACGGTGCCCGCGACCAGTTCGGTCGGAGCGTCGGGCGGGCAGATGGAGACGACGCCGATGGATTCGGTGAGGCCGTACGCGGTGAAGACGTAGGGGACGCGCAGATCCTCGCGAATGCGCCGCACCAGTTCGGTGGGGATGGTCGCGCCGCCGGTCCCGGCCAGGCGCAGCGAGCCCAGCAGGTAGTGATCGTGCTCGGCGGCCAGCAGGTCGGTGAAAAGCGTTGGCGGCCCGGCCAGCACGGTGATTCGCTCGCTCTCGATGAGCTGCAGCGCCCGGGCGGCGTCGAAGCGCTCCATCGGGACCATGGTGGCGGTGCGCAGCAGGCAGGCCAGGATGCCGGCCTTGTACCCGAACGTGTGCGAGAACGGGTTCACCAGCAGATACCGGTCGCGCGGGCGCAGCGTCACCGCGTCGGCCCACTGCGCGAGCACCTCCAGGGTCTGCCGGTGCGTGGCGAGCACCCCCTTGGGCGCGCCGGTGGTGCCGGAGGTGAACAGGATGTCGGACACCGACTCCGGATCCACCCGGGCGGTGCGCTCGACCGCGGACTGCGGCTCGATCACGGTGCCGGGGGCCAGAAATCCCGCCCAGGAGCTGACGTCCCAGTCGGCCGCGTTCTCGCCGCGGGCGTCGTCGAGCAGGATGACATGTTCCAGATCCGGTAGGGGACGGCCGGATTCGGCCAGCATGGCCGGGTAGTCCGCGCCCAGGAACTCCTGGACCGTGCACACCGCCTTGACGTGGCTGCGGGCCAGCACCTCCGCGGTCTCCGCGCCGCGCAGCCGGGTGCCGATCGGCACCAGAGTCGCTCCCGCACCGAGCATTCCGAGCGCGGTCACGATCCAGCGCACGCTGTTGGGGGCCCACATGCCCACCCGGTCACCGGGTTCGAGCCCCGACGCCATGGCAGCCCGGGTCACCGTGGCGACATCGTCGGCGAGTTCGGCGAACGTCAGCCGCCCCGCCGGCCCGGCAATGGCCACCGCCTCCGGATAGCGCCGCGCCCGGTCCGCCACCAGTGCCGGAATGGTCGTCACGGGCCCGGCCGCGGAACTGCCGCCCGAGTGCCGCCGATCCATCCGCCCATCCTGCCCCAACCCGCAGTCCGCGTAGCCCATTTTCGACGCGCCATCCCGCTGACCGGGCTGTTCCGCCTCCCCGAGACTTCAGCGCACGGTTTGGGAGCCGTTGCCGGTGTCGCACGCGTGCCGGCGGTCGGGAGCGCCACCTATTTGGGGGTCCCCGGGGAGTTACCCCGCTCGGCGCGAGATCAGTTGTCGCGTTGGGCAACGTGCCGGGTGTGAGTGTCGGTGCTTTCATTCCGCTGATCGGGATGGGAGTTGGGTGTGGGCGCGCTCACCCGGCACGCTCGTTGAAGTGGTCCCGTAGGGGACGGGATGGATATTGCCCGGCAGGCCGCTCGAACAGCGGCGGAGCGCTGGAGTGCGAATGAATCCAGGACCTCGAAGGAGTGACATGACGGCCGGAACGGAGCTTGCGCAGCGTCTGGACCTTGCGGCGGGCGCGACCGTTGTCGAACTCGACGGCGCGTGCGGACTGTCGCGAGAGAAGATCGGCGGCAAGGCGTGGAGCATCGACCACATGCGGGCCCTCGGTCTGCCGGTGCCGCCCGCGTTCGTCATCACCACCGACGGCTGGGCCGACTACACGCGGCGCGGCGCCATCGCCGATGGGATCTGGGCCCAGGTGCTCGACGGTATCGCCATGATCGAGCGCGGCACCGGCCGTCGCTTCGGGTCGGCGGAGCGCCCGCTGCTGGTGTCGGTGCGCTCGGGTGCGGCCATCTCGATGCCCGGCATGATGGACACCGTCCTGAACCTCGGCATGACCGACGCGGTGCAGCAGGCGCTGGCCGTGGAGACCAGCAATCCGACCTACGCGCAGGACACCCGGCAGCGCTTCGTGCACCAGTACCGCGAGACCGTGCTCGGCGACGCGAGCGGCGCGGTCCCGGCCGATCCGTGGGACCAGCTGCGCGGTGCGATCGAGGCCGTGTTCCGGTCCTGGGATTCCGCGCGCGCCAAGACCTATCGCGCCAACCGCGGCGTGCCCGACACCCTGGGCACCGCGGTCACCGTGCAGGCCATGGTGTTCGGCAACCTCGACGAATTGTCCGGCACCGGTGTGCTTTTCAGCCGCAACCCCAATACCGGCGACGGTCCCGTCTACGGCGAGTGGCTGGTCGGCGGGCAGGGCGAGGACGTGGTGTCCGGCCGCCTGACCCCCCGCCCGCTCGACGAGCTGGCCGCCACCCAGCCCGCGGTGCACGAGCGGCTGATCGCCGCCGCGCAGCTGCTCGAGCACGACGGCCGCGATCTGCAGGACGTGGAGTTCACCGTCGAATCCGGCACGCTGTGGCTGCTGCAGTCGCGTCCGGCCAAGCGCTCGGCGCGGGCCGCGGTGCGCACCGCGGTCGCCATGGTCGAGGAGGGGCTGATCAGCGCCGACGAGGCCCTGGACCGGGTCACCGCCGACCAGGTGCGCGAGGTGCTGCGCCCCGCCTCCGGTGACACCGGCGGTCAGGAGCCCCTCGCCCGCGGCGAATCCGCCTGTCCCGGACTGGCTTCCGGCGTCGTCGTGACCGATCCCGACGAAGCCGAGGCGCGCGCCGAGGCGGGCGAGGACGTCATCCTGGTGCGCCCCACCACCAGCCCCGACGATCTGCACGGCATGATCGCCGCGCGGGCCATCGTCACCGAATTGGGCGGCACCACTTCGCATGCCGCGCTGGTCAGCCGGGAACTCGGCCGGCCGTGCGTGGTCGGCTGCGGGCCCGGCGTGGTCGCCGCGCTGACCGGCAGGTCCGTCACCGTCGACGGCGGGGCCGGGCTGGTGCTGCCCGGCGAGGTCGTCGCCAAGCCGGTCGAGCAGGCCGTCCTCGACGATGTGCGTCAGCTCGCCCAGTGGGCGGGCGTGACCGGCGAGCAGCTCGCCGACCGGCTCGAAAACCGCTCTGTCGCAGCGGAAGACGCCGAGTCCGCCACCGAGAACGCCGAGCAGGAAGAGGTTTCCGTGGACGCTCCCGTCACCGAGCTGGCCGTGCTGCGGCTGGTCGGCATCAAGGGCCGGGTGAACGCCGACAATCTGGCCGCCAGCCTGTTCGCCGACACCGCCGAGATCGCCTCCTGCTGTGAAGGTTTGGTGACCGCGGGCTACTGCGCCACCACCCCGGCCGGCTTCCGTATCACCCCCGAGGGCCGCCCGCGTCTGGAGCAACTGCTGGCCGAGGAGCGCGCGACCGTCGACGCGGCCGCCATGACCGCCGCCTACGACGAGTTCTGCGTCTTCAACGGCGACCTCAAGGTCATCATCACCGACTGGCAGATGAAGGACCCGGCCACGGTCAACGACCACGCCGACGCCGAGTACGACGCCTCGGTGCTGGGCCGGCTCAACGAGACTCACCAGCGCCTGCGCCCGCTCATCGGCCGCCTGGGCGGGCTCGCCCCGCGCCTGTCCCGCTACCTGGACCGCCTCGACCGCGCCGTCGAGCGCATCGCGGAGGGCGACCACACCTACGTGGCCCGGCCCATCATGGACAGCTACCACACCGTCTGGTTCGAGCTGCACGAAGACCTGATCGGCCTGTGCGGCCTGACCCGCGCGGAAGAGGCGGCGGCCGGCCGTGCCCACTGAGCCCGTCGTGACCACCGAGCCTGTCATGACCACTGATTCCATGCCCTCCCGCTGGATCGACTTCGCCCAGATCGACAATGTGCGCGACCTGGGCGGGCTCCCCGTAACCGGCGGCGGCACCACACGTTTCGGCATCGTGCTGCGCTCCTCCACGCTGCAGCAGGCCACCTGCGACGATCTGTCGCACCTGGTCGAGAAGCTGGGCCTGCGCACGGTCATCGACCTGCGCCTGCCCGACGAGGTGGAGCGCGAGGGCTACGGGCTGATCGCCGACTCCGGTCTGCGCATCGCCAACCTGCCGATCCGCAAGTCGCCGCAATCCTCGCTGGCCGCACGGGATCTGGTCCCCGACAAGACCCGCGTCGACCTGACCGAGCTGTACGGTCAACTGCTCGGCGGCAGTGGCGAGCACATCGTCGAGGCGGTTCGCCTCATCGTCGATCCGGACCGCCACTCGGTGCTGTTCCATTGCGCCGCAGGCAAAGACCGCACCGGCGTGCTCGCCGCGATTCTGCTGGACGCGGTCGGGGTCCCCGCCGAGGCGATCGCCCACGACTACGCCCTCACCAACGAGCGCATCCAGAAGGTCCGCGACCGACTCGACGCGCTCCCGTCCTACGAGGGCCTGCCGCAGACCAATACGGGCATCCTGGCCGTCTCCCCGGAGGTCATGCTCGGCTTCCTGAGGAACCTGCATGCCGAGCACGGCGGGGCCGCCAACTGGCTACTCGCCAACGGACTTTCGGAATCCGAACTCCAGCGTCTCCGCGAGGTCCTGATCGTCGCCTAGGCCTCGGGTCCCGGTCGCTACCTCAGGTCCCGGTCGTTCCAGCCTGCGGCAGCAGCGACCGGACCCCCGCCGGGAGGCCGCCGCTCGCGGCAGCCTCCCGGACGAAACTCTCCAGCGTCGCCCGGAACGCCCCGGCGGCGTGCGTGGGTGTGACGTCCTTGCGATGGGCGAGCGCGACCGTCCGGTGCAGTCCGCGGGACTCGCGGCCGCCGTCGCCCGACAGCGGAATCCCGCGCAGCCCAGGCCGTCCGGCCAGCACCGTGGATGGGACGACCGCGATCCCGAGCCCCACCTCCACGAACCGCAGCACGGCATCCATCTCGCCGCCCTCGACCGAGAAGCGGGGTTCGAACCCCGCCTCCCGGCAGGCCCCGATCGTCGCCTCCCTCAGGTCATAGCCCAGCCGGAACATCACCAGCGGCCGATCCCGCAGGTCCGTGATCCGCAGGTGCGGACGCTGGGGCAGCGAACTGTCGTCGACCCTGGCGGTGACCACCAGATCCTCGCGCAGGATCGGCGTGGTGGCCAGCGGGGTGTCCTCGCCCAGCGGCAGGATCACCAGCGCCGAATCGAGTGCGCCCCTGGTCAATTGCCGCACCAGATCCCGGGACCCACCCTCCTCCACCAGCAGCCTGATCCCCGGATACGCGTCGTGATACCGCCGCAGCGCATCGGCCAGCAGTCCTGAACACAGCGACGGCGTCGCCCCGAGTCGAACCCGCCCCCGCCGCAGCCCCGCAAGCTCCTGCACCTCCAGCCGCGCAGTATCCACATCCGCCAGAATCCGGGTAGCCAACGGCAACAACGCCTCACCCGCCGGAGTCAGCGTGATATTCCCCCGCGCCCGGCTGAACAGCGAAGCCCCGAGCTCGCTCTCCAGCGTCCGAATCTGCTTCGACAACGACGGCTGCGCGACCCCCAGCGCATCGGCCGCCCTGGTGAAATGCCTGGCCTGCGCCACAGCCAAGAAATACGACAACTGCTGCAACTGCACAGTCGATAGCCTAGAACTATGAACTCCGCGATTCCGATTCCGAGTCGATGATCACGAACACTCGTGCTCTCGAGCGGGGGCTGGTGGCGCATCGGGCGTGAGGTCGCCGCGTGGTGCGGACGCCGGGCGACCGTTGCTCGAGAAGACCGCAATTTCCCATTCCGGCGGCCCCGTCCACGCCGTACTCTCGAATGGCATTGCCTCATGAGCGAGAAACCAACCGGTTACGAATTCAGGAGGTCGACATGCAAACCCAGGACAAGATCAGCACGGGAATGTTCCGTATCGATCTGGACAGGTTCTTCATGGAGCAGGCGCGTCGCGTGGTGTCAGGTCTCGGCGATGGACGAGATGACCACCAGCGGGAGGCCGAGCAGCGTGAGGTGACCATCACCCGGAGCCCGGACAAGAGCGAGGTATTCGACCGCTGGATCCGGCAGTCGCTCAAGGACCCCCACGGCGCGAGAGCGACCATCACGATCACCGAGCTGGACAGCCATGGGGAGCCCGTGCTGGCGATCAGTCTGATAAATGCCTGGACTCGCTCATGGAACGTTCCCTCGCTCGAGGCCGGCAACGCCGGGCCGGCGAATGAGACCGTCACTCTCTCCTGCGACAGGATGAAAATCGAGCAGTTCTAGCCCGCGGCGCACCTACCGCCGCATGAGCTGTGCACGGTCACGAACTCGACGATCGGATCCCAGCCGGCGGTCTCGACTTCCACGAGGCCGCCGCGCTGGGGTCTCGGGCCACCCAGGGCATCGGCGTGCAGGCGCCGCTCTTGTCGTCGCGGCCGGACGATGACGTGTCCGACAGGCCTTCGCAACACCTCGAATACTCTTCCGGCGATTCTTTATTCGAATAATCGCTGATGTGGGAGGGTGCGGCCCATGCTGATCGAATACGGGGTGTGGGTTACGCGATTGGCGCTCGCCGTGGTGTTCGGGTTGTCGGCCTGGGGGAAGCTGGCCGATCGCGCCGGTACGCGGCAGGCGGTGGGGGAGTTCGAGGTGCCGGTGCGGTGGGTGCCCGCCGTGGCGTGGGGGCTGCCGGTCGCCGAGGCGGTGTTGGCGGTCGGCGTCATCCTGCCGTGGACGGCCGTCGCGGGGGCGGTCGGCGCGCTGCTCCTGCTGACGGTCTTCACGGTGGTCATGGTCGGCTTGTTGCGGCGCGGCAAGCGCCCCTCGTGCTCATGCTTCGGCGCGGCGAGTACGACGCCGATCGGCCGGCGCAGCATCGTGCGCAACGGAGTGCTGATGGTGCTCGCGGCGTCGGTCGTGTGGGGCGGGTTGGCTCGTTCCTCGGTGCCCGCCGGACTGGCTGCGGATGCCGCGACCGGGCTCGCGCTCGGTGCGCTGCTGTGCGGTGTCCTGGCGTGGCTGGTCGGCCAGGTCGGCGTGCTGCGGCGCAGGCTGGACGAGCAGGCGCTCTCGACGCTGGGTGCCGAGGGCCTGCCGGTCGGCTCGGTCGCCCCGGAGTTCGAGTTGCTCGACCTCGCGGGTGCCCGCACGAACCTCGCGGACCTGCTCTCGGGGGGCCGGGCAGTGCTGCTGGTGTTCGTGCACCCGGGCTGTGAGATGTGCGCCGCGCTGGCGCGTGAGCTGCCGCGGTGGCGGGCGCGCACGGCCATGACCATGGTCGTCGTCGGCAACGGCGATGCCGATGAGCAGGCCGTGTGGGGTGCCGAACAGGGTCTGGGCGAGATCCCGTCGCTGGTGCAGCAGGGCAACGAGGCGGCGCTGCGATATCGCGTCCGCGGTACACCGTCGGCTGTGCTGATCGACGCCGAGGGCCGGGTCGCCGCGCCCGTTGCGCGGGGCGCTATCGCGATCCGCGAGTTGATATTCGCCGGGAGATCGATCCGAGCCCAGCTTTCCTCTCGAAGCAACGGCCACCACGCCGCTAACCAGGGCCAGAACTGACCCGTCGGTCCGGTTACCACCGCCAGAAACCGGCTGGAAGTCCAAATCGATTGTCGCACAGAGAATTTCGTGTACACAGCGGTCTCGCGTCGATACGATGCTGAGTGCATCGATGCAGAACCGCGTACGAATCCCATCCACTACTTCTGGCAGGGAGATGTCATGGCGGACTTCGCATTCACCGATTACTCCGGCAAGGAATTCATCATCCGGCTCAATGACCCGCAACGCATCGCGGAAGCACGTCGGATCCTGTCCGGCGAGGAGCAGATGTCGATCCACGTCATGGGACGTATCAGGAAGCGGGTGGCCGACTACAACCCGGGTTGGAGCTTCCACCTCGACCCGGACACGATCAGCTTCTTCACTGTGGCGATCGAGGTCTGTGACTCGGCTATCTCCTATGTCGAGGAAAACCTGGACGAGGCTTGCGGCGCTTTCCTGCCGGGTTGCTTCTGGTGTCCGTGGTCGTCCCGACTCACCCGAGAGATCCGCTGATCGCGACGCCATCGGCGGCGGACCCCGGCCGAGCGCTTTCGGCCGGGGTTCGCTGGTTCGGTCTCCGTGTGACATCGTTCACCGGCCGCAATCACTACTTGGAGTAGTAATTCCGGTTGCAGCTCGATGGATAGGCCAGGGTCATGGAGACCAGAGCGTCGGGGACTTGGACCGGGGGCGCGGAGCGGACGTAGTTTCCGCTGGTGGCTGTCGTAATACCTGAGCTCTACCGGACGACGGTGGGCAAGAAGGCCGTGATGGCGGTGACCGGGGGCATTCTGGTGCTGTTCCTCATCGCGCACATGGCCGGGAATCTCAAAGTGTTCCTGGGGGCGTCGGATTTCAATCACTATGCGGAATGGTTGCGGACGGTGGGGGAGCCGGCGGTGCCTCGGCGGGGGTTGTTGTCGGCTGTGGAGGTCGTGCTCGCGGTGAGCGTGATTCTGCACATGTGGTCGGCGGTCTCGCTTGCGCGTACGGCGCGGCGCGCCAGGCCGGTCGGGTACGCGGCGAAGAAGAAGTCGCATGCGCAGGGTTATGCCGTTCACACCATGCGGTGGGGCGGGGTGATCATCGCGCTGTATCTCGTCTGGCATCTGCTGGATCTGACCTTCGGCGCGGTGAATCCTGTGGGCCGCAACGCGACTCCGTACGAGAAGGTGGTCGCCGACTTCGCGCCGTCCCACTGGTACGTCACGCTCTTCTACGTTGTCGCCGTGGTCATGGTGGGTCTGCACCTGCGGCACGGCATTCGCAGTGCCGCCCGGACCCTGGGTCTGACCGGCGCTCGTGGCTACGACCTGCTCGCGGCCGCCGTCTCGATCCTGCTGGTCGCCGGTTTCCTGGCCGTCCCGATCGCTGTCTCCTTCGGATGGGTGAAATAGCCATGAATGACAGTCTTTTCCGCATCGGCGAGCCGATCTCCGACACCAGAGCGCCGGGCGGGCCGATCGCCGAGCGCTGGACCACCCGTAAGTTCGAGGCCAAGCTGGTCAATCCGGCGAACAAGCGCAAGAAGACGGTCATCGTCATCGGCACCGGGCTGGCCGGCGGCTCGGCGGGGGCCACGCTGGGGGAGCAGGGCTATCGCGTGATCCAGTTCTGTTTCCAGGATTCGCCGCGTCGGGCGCACTCGATCGCCGCGCAGGGCGGGATCAATGCCGCCAAGAACTACCGCAATGACGGTGACAGCGTGCACCGGCTGTTCTACGACACGGTCAAGGGCGGTGACTACCGGTCGCGCGAGTCGAATGTGCACCGGCTGGCGGAGATCTCGACGCAGATCATCGATCAGTGTGTGGCGCAGGGTGTTCCGTTCGCGCGGGAGTACGGCGGCCTGCTCGACAATCGGTCGTTCGGCGGCGCGCAGGTCTCGCGCACCTTCTACGCCCGCGGGCAGACGGGCCAGCAGCTGCTGCTGGGCGCGTATCAGGCGCTGCTGCGGCAGGTCGACGCGGGCACCGTGGAACTGCATGCGCGGCACGAGATGCTCGACCTGATCATGGTGGACGGGGTGGCGCGGGGCGTGGTCGTGCGCGACCTGGTCACCGGCGCAATCCGGTCCTACACGGCCGACGCCGTGGTGCTGGCCTCCGGCGGGTACGGCAACGTCTACTTCCTGTCGACCAATGCCATGGGCTCGAATGTCACGGCGTCGTGGCGGGCGCACAAGCACGGCGCGTACTTCGCCAATCCCTGCTTCACACAGATTCATCCGACCTGCATCCCGGTCTCGGGCGAGCACCAGTCGAAGCTGACGCTCATGTCGGAGTCACTGCGCAACGACGGCCGGGTGTGGGTGCCCAAAAACGTTGGGGACCAACGCAAGCCCGGCGATGTGCCCGAGCGCGAGCGCGACTACTACCTGGAACGCATCTATCCGGCGTTCGGCAATCTGGTGCCGCGCGACATCGCCTCCCGGGCGGCCAAGAACGTCTGCGACGAGGGGCGTGGAGTAGGGCCGGGCGGGCTCGGCGTCTATCTCGATTTCGCCGACGCCATCGGGCGGCTCGGCGCCGATGCGGTGAAAGCCAAGTACGGCAACCTCTTCACGATGTACGAGCGGATCACGGGCGAGAACCCGTACGAGATGCCCATGCGCATCTACCCCGCCGTGCACTACACCATGGGCGGGCTGTGGGTGGACTACGACCTGCAATCCACCGTTCCGGGACTGTTCGTGATCGGGGAGGCCAATTTCTCCGACCACGGCGCCAACCGGCTCGGGGCCTCCGCGCTCATGCAGGGCCTGGCCGACGGGTATTTCGTCCTGCCGGCCACCCTCGGCGACTATCTCGCCCGCGGTCCGGTCGGGGAGGTGCCGGCCGCCGCGATCGCGGCCGCCGAGGCCCGGGTCACCGCGATGATCGACAGACTCCTGTCCATCCGGGGCGACCGCACCGTCGACTCCTTCCACCGCGAGCTCGGCCACCTCATGTGGGAGTACTGCGGCATGGAACGGACCGAGGCGGGACTGCGCAAGGCGCTGGCGCTGATTCCCGCACTGCGCGCGGAGTTCTGGCAGCGCGTCAACGTGCCGGGCTCCGGGGATGACCTCAACCAGTCGCTGGAGCGCGCGGGCCGGGTGGCCGACTTCCTCGAACTGGCCGAACTCATGGTCGTCGACGCCCTGCACCGCACCGAATCCGCGGGCGGCCACTTCCGGGCCGAGTCGCAGACCGAGGACGGTGAGGCGCGCCGCGACGACGAGAACTTCTCCTATGTCGCCGCGTGGGAATGGAACCAGCACGAGCCACCGACGCTGCACCGGGAAGCGCTGAGCTACGAGTACGTCCAGCCCAGCACGCGGTCCTACAAGTAAGAGCGGAATCGAGAATGAAACTCACCCTGCGTATCTGGCGGCAGCGGAACTCCCGCGACAAGGGCGGGATGGTCGACTACGGCGTGGAGGTCTCGCCCGACGCGTCGTTCCTGGAAATGCTCGACGTCCTCAACGAACGGCTCACCGGCGCCGGCGAGGAGCCCATCGCCTTCGACCACGACTGCCGCGAGGGCATCTGCGGCGCGTGCTCACTCGTCATCGACGGCACTCCGCACGGCCCGGAGCAGGCCACCACCACCTGCCAGCTCCACATGCGGAAGTTCTCCGACGGCGACACGATCACCGTGGAACCGTGGCGGGCCAAGGCTTTTCCGGTCATCAAGGACCTGATGGTCGACCGCTCGGCCTTCGACCGGATCATCCGGGCGGGCGGCTACATCACCGCGCCGACCGGCGCCGCACCCGAGGCGCACTCGATCCCGGTCCCGAAACCCGACGCCGACCTGGCCTTCGAGGCCGCCGAATGCATCGGCTGCGGCGCGTGCGTGGCCGCCTGCCCCAATGGTTCGGCCATGCTCTTCACCGCCGCCAAGGTCACCCACCTCGGCCTCCTGCCGCAGGGACAGCCGGAGCGCCATTCCCGCGTCGTCGGCATGCTCGAAGCCCACGACGATGCGGGCTTCGGCGGCTGCACCAACACCGGCGAATGCACGCTCGCCTGTCCGAAGGAAATCCCGCAGGACGTCATCGGACGTCTGAACAAGGACTTCCTCCGCGCTGCGAGAAAGGCCCGCTGACCCCGACGCGGCCACGCGGGAGAGATCCGATCAGCGCGTCTCGATCATGATCTTGCCTTCTTCGCCGGGTGCGACGAGCGGGAGCAGGCGTTCGCCCTCGTCGCGGACAGCGGCCTCGGTGGCACGGGTGAGGGGATGCCAGGGCGTGATCCGAATCGTGGAACCGTCCAGATCCCAACGGCCGTGGACGAATCCGTCGACGAGATACATGGGCACGCCGCCCGAGGCGATCTTGGCGATGCGGGCGCGGTCGGCGTCGCTGATGATGCGGCTGCGGTCGCGGTGGCCGAGACACGCATTGTCGAAGGCGGGGAGGAAGCGGACGGGGGCGGGGAGTTCGGCGTCGGCGATCGGGGCGTCCGGGAGGTCGAAGAGTTCGCGGCCCGAGTCATCGTGCAGGACACGCAGTTCCGGGCGCAGACGGGCGATCACCGCTGCCAGGCGGGTGACGCCCGCGAATTCCTGGATGTCGGAGGCGGTGGCCGGGCCGTAGGCGGCCAGATAGCGGCGGACGAGGGTTTCCGGGCGCGGGCCGTCGGCCAGGGGCACGCCGATCGCCTCCTCGGCCGGCGATACCGAGACCGAGCGGCCGCGCCACGCGCCCCACACACCCGCGGCGGGATCGTGCACCAGCGGGTGGATGACGCCGAGCGCGTGGACCAGGGCGCGCGGTTCACGGCCCGGGAAGCGTTCGGACAGCCGCTTGCCGAGGTCGCGGCGGGAAATAGTGGTGCCGGTCAGCAATTCTGTTCCGGCCGAGGCGAATTCGGCGATATCGAGCCCCTCGACCGCATCCCGGAGGTGGACCGAGCGGAGCGTGGGCTCGATCGCCGGTCGGACCGTCGGATACAGCCAGCGGTAGTCCCGGGCGTCCGTCAGGTGGACGGTCCGGCGAATCGTGGTGGCGCGCACCACGGTTCGATCACGCAGCAGCGTGGTCAGATTCTCATGGCGGAAATCGGTGAGGCGCGCCCACAGCCCCACATACGGCCAGTTCGGTTCCTGCGCCTGCACCGCGATCAGATGCCGGACCAGCTCGGCGGCGGGCAAGGCGACCCGTTCGTTCAACTTCTGACGCAGTAGCAGCGTGCGGTTTAGGGTTCGCAGCGAGAGTTCCGGCATGGGTCCATTGTCGAGCGAAAGTAGGACAGTTCAGGTCCTATATGGAGGACGGGTATGGGCACGGTGACAGCGGGGGAGTTCCGGCACATCTACGACCCCAGCGAGCCGGATCAGTGCTGGTACATCAACGATCACACCCTGGTCCAGGACGTCGGCGGGCGCTGGCACCTGTTCGGCATCACCCATCCCGAGCCCGCCGACCCCTTCGACGAGACCGAGTTCGCGCACGCCACCGCCGATGACCCGCACGGCCCGTGGACCAAGCGTGCCGCCGCGCTCACGGTGGACCGCGAACGCGGCGAGACCCACCTATGGGCCCCCTTCGTGGTGCGCGACGGCGACACCTACTTTATGTTCTACGACGGCGGTGGAACCGACCGCACCGCAACGGGTATGGGCCTGGCCACCTCCACCGACCTGTTCCACTGGACCCGGCATCCGGGCGGCCCGGTCTTCCGCGACGGCTACGACGCCCGCGACCCCATGGTGCTGCGGGTGGCCGGGCAGTGGGTCATGTACTACTGCGCGACCAGCGCCCCCACCGGCGGCAACCACGTCGTCGCCTACCGCACCAGCCCGGACCTGCTGCACTGGAGCGAGCGCCGCATTGCCTACACCGACCCGAAGACCGGAACCGGCGCGGGCAATACCGAATCGCCGTTCGTACTACGCCACGCCGGTGCCTGGTATCTGCTGATCGGTCCGCGCCCCGGCTACGTCGGCACCGAGATCTTCCGCGGCGACAACCCTTTTCACTTCGACGCGTCCGGCCGCGTGGGGCAGGTGCCCGCCCACGCGGCCGAGGTGATCACCCACGAGGACGCCCTCTGGATCACCCACGCCGGCTGGGCGCAGGGCGGAGTCGCGCTGGCCCGCTTGTACTTCCCACGCTGAGACAGCCAGGCCCGCGTTCACCCCGAAAATCCGATTTCGGGCGCGGCGTGCGGCCTGACCTGGAATTCTGAACGGAGTCGAGAGTCCACCCAGTGCGGGGAGGCAGGCAGTATGGCCCGAATCGGCGTGATCAGTCTTTCCGACGGCCGCGACTATGTGCACGGCGGCATCGTCGGATTCATCCGGACCGCGGAGGACCGGCTCGTCACCGAGCTGACCGCGGCCGGGCACATCGTGATTCGCGGTGTGCAACCCATCGGCGGCAACGACCAGGCGGTGCGGGTGGCCCGGCAGGTGGAGGCGGCCGGGGTGGACCTGACCGTGCTGCACTACGCGGTGTGGGCGTTCCCGCACTTCACCATGCTGGCCGCGGGCGCACTGCGCGGGCCGCTGTTGCTGCTGTCCAATATCGACCCGGTGCAGCCGGGCATGGTGGGCATGCTGGCCGCGGGCGGCGCGCTGGATCAGATCGGCCGCGCGCACGCCCGGCTGTGGGGCGATCCCGCCGATCCGGACCTGATCGCGGCCATCGGGGACCAGGCTCGCGGTGCGGCGGCGGTGGCCGGCCTGCGGGGCAGCACCTTCGGGCGCATCGGCGGACGGCCCATGGGCATGAACACCGCGGTCGCCAATACCGATCAGTGGCAGCGGCTGTTCGGCATCGATGTCGAGGAGATCGACCAGTGGGAGATCGTCCGCCGCGCCGAACTCGCCGACGCCGGTGAGGCCCGGGCGGCGCGAGAATGGCTGGAGCGCAATACCGCCGGGGTCCACTACGACGGCGGCAAGCTGACCCCGGAGCTGCTGGAACGGCAGCTGCGCTCGTACCTGGCCATGCGGGATCTGATCGCGGAATGGCGGCTGGACTTCTCCGGCATCAAGGGACAGCCGGAGCTCACCCAGTACTTCGCCACCATGGACATCACCGAGGCGTTCCTCAACGACCCCTACGACTGGAACGGGCCCAAACAGCCCCACGTGTGCGCCACCGAGGCGGATATGGACGGGGCGCTCACCATGCAGCTGCTCAAGCAGATCGCGGGCACGCCGGTGCTCTTCGCCGATGTCCGGCACTATCACGCCGACCGCGACATCTGGGATCTGTGCAATTCCGGCCAGCACGCCACCTGGTACGCGGCGCGCAGCGACGATCCGGCCGAGAATCTGGCCCGCGTGCACCTGTATCCGGAGGTGTTCTTCTTCCCGGCCGGCGGGGCGTCGGTGCATCACCTGGCCGCGCCCGGGCAGATGACGCTGGCCCGGCTCACCCGCCGCGACGGCGCCTACCGCATGCAGCTGATGCTCGGCGAGTTCGAGACCTACGACCCGGCCACCAACGAATCGCTGATGAAACAGTCCACCTGGGAGTGGCCACACGCCTTCGCCCGCCTGGACGCCGATGCCGGGGACTTCCTGTCCCGCTTCGGCGCCAATCACATTCACGCCGTGCCGGGCGACCAGCGCGCTACCGTCCGCGCGGCCTGCGAACTGCTCGATGTCACGCTCGACGAATTCAGCCGGGCGAGCTGACATGTTCCTCGGGATCGATATCGGCACCTCCGGATCCAAGGGCGTCCTGGTCGACCACGCGGGCACGGTCGCGATGAGAGCCGAACGACCGCACCGGGTTTCGACGCCGCGCCCGGGCTGGGTGGAGCACGACGCGGAGACGGTGTGGTGGGCCGACTTCGCGGCCATCGCCCGCGAACTGGTGGCGGCCGCCGACGGCGAACCCCTCGAGGGGCTCGCGGTGAGCGGCATCGGGCCGTGCCTGCTGCCCGCCGACGCTGCCGGCCGTCCGCTGCGGCCCGCCATCCTCTACGGGGTCGACACCCGCGCCGGCGACGAAATCGAGGAACTGAACGCGGAATTGGGTGCGCAGACCGTGCTGGAGCGCTGCGGCTCGCCGCTCACCAGTCAGGCGGTCGGGCCGAAGCTGCGGTGGCTCATCCGCCACGAGCGGCAGGTGTGGCGGGCCACCCGGATGCTGTTGATGGCGAGCTCGTTTCTGGTCCATCGCCTCACCGGCCGCTACGTCCTGGACCATCAATCCGCCAGCCAGTGCGTGCCCATGTACGACCTGATGGCTCGCGACTGGGCCGTGGACTGGGCCGAATCCGTCGCACCCGGCCTGCGACTACCCGAATTGGCCTGGCCCACCGAGATAGTCGGGCGGGTCACCGCCGAGGCCGCCGCGGCCACCGGGCTGCCCGCCGGGCTGCCGGTCACCACCGGCACCATCGACGCCTGGGCCGAGGCCGCTGGTGTCGGCGTCCGTGCCCCCGGCGACTGCATGATCATGTACGGCACCACCATGTTCCTCACCCAGGTGCTGACCGACCCCCGCCCCCAGCCCGGCCTGTGGACCACCTGCGGAACCTGGCCCGGCACTTACACTTCCGCTGCCGGCATGGCCACCTCCGGTGCGATCACCGACTGGCTGCGCACCCTCACCGGCAGCGATTTCTCCGAACTCGTCGACGAGGCCGCCCACGTTCCGCCCGGCAGCCGCGGGCTGCTGGTGCTGCCCTACTTCGCGGGCGAACGCACGCCCTTGTTCGATCCGGACGCCCGCGGCGTGATCGCCGGTCTCACCGTCACCCACCAGCGCGCCGACCTCTACCGCGCGGTCCTCGAGGGCATCGGCTACGGCGTGCGGCACAACCTCGAGGCCATGGCCGCCGCGGGGGCTCCCGCCACCCGGCTGGTGGCCGTGGGCGGCGGCACCAAGGGCGGGCTGTGGACCCGCATCGTCTCCGACATCACCGGCCTGCCCCAGCAGCTTCCGGCCGACACGGTCGGTGCGGCCCTGGGCGACGCCCTGCTCGCCGCCGAATCCCTGGGCCTGGACACGGCCGCCTGGAACCCGATCATCACCACGGTCGAACCCGACCCGTCGGTCACTGCCCACTACGCCCCGTACTACCGCCACTACCGATCCCTTTACGACGCAACGAGAGCCACTGCACACTTCCTCGCCCGGGAGCAACACCGCGCCGCCCCGTGACATCCGCTAGGGTCCGGCGGGGAAGGGCAGGTGGATGACTCGATATCACCGCATCGCGGCGCAGGACCTCGGCCGCCTCGGGGCGCTCAGCGACGGAATCTTCGCTGTGGCAATGACATTGCTGGTGCTGGATCTGCACGTGCCCGCGGCCGAGGCGTGGCACGAGCGCTCGCTGTGGAGTGCGGGCGCGGTCTCCGACGAGCAACCGGTCTGGCATGCGCTCACCCACGTGGGCCCGCAGTTCCTCATCTGCCTGCTGGGTTTCCTCACCCTGGGTATGTTCTGGATCGGCCAGCAGACCCAGCTCAATCTCATGGACCGGGCGGACCGCTCGCTGACCTGGATCCACCTCATGTTCCTGTTCGGAATCTGCCTGGTGCCCTTCGTCACCGCGCTGCTGGCCGCCTTCCCCCAGTCCCGCCTGGCCCTGCTGGTGTACTGGGCCGACCTGCTGTATCTGGGCCTGGTCCAGCTCGCCGCGCTCCGCTACGCACGTCGCGCCGGTCTGCTCGCCGAGCACACCGGACCCGGGGACCTGACGGCCATCCGCCGCCGCATCGGCATCGTGCAACTGCTGTATGCGGCGGCGGTGGTCCTCTGTCCGATCAGCACCTACCTGAGCATCGGGCTGATCATCGCCCTCCAGGTGAATTCGGCTGTCTCCCCGCCGATTCGCCCGTTCGATCGTTTCTGAGGGCTACTGCGCGGCGGCGAATCCGGTGCGCAGGTCGGCGAGGATGTCGTCGATGCCCTCGATTCCCACGGCCAGGCGGACCAGGCCGGGGGTGACGCCCGCCGCGAGCTGCTCCTCGGGGGTCAGCTGGGAGTGGGTGGTGGAGGCGGGGTGGATGACGAGTGAGCGGACGTCGCCGATATTTGCGACGTGGCTGTGCAGGGTGAGGGCTTCGACGAAGCGCTTGCCCGCGTCGACCCCGCCGGCCAGCTCGAAGCCGATGATGGCGCCGACGCCCTTGGGGGCCAGCTGCTTTCCGCGTTCGTACCACGGTGACGACGGCAGGCCCGCATAGGAGACGGCCGTGACCTCGGGTCGCTCGGTGAGGAATTCGGCCACCGCCCGGGCATTGGCGACGTGTCGTTCGAGGCGCAGGCTGAGGGTCTCCAGGCCCTGACTGATGAGGAAGGCGTTGAACGGCGAGATGGCCGAGCCCAGATCACGCAGCAGCTGCACCCGCGCCTTGAGCGCGTAGGCGGGTGCGCCGAGATCGGCGTAGATCACACCGTGGTAGCTCGGGTCGGGCTCGGTGAATCCGGGGAAACGTCCACTGCGCCAATCGAAGGCGCCGCCGTCGACGATCACGCCCGCGATGGCCGCGCCGTGACCGCCCAGGTACTTCGTCGCCGAGTGCACGACGATGTCCGCGCCGTGGGCGAGTGGCTGGATGAGATACGGGGTGGCGACGGTGTTGTCGACGATGAGCGGGATCCCGGAACCGTGCGCGACCTCCGCGATGCCGGGAATGTCGAGAATATGGTTCTGCGGGTTGGACACCGTCTCCCCGTAGAAAGCCTTGGTGTTCGGGCGGATTGCCGCCCGCCACTGGTCGAGGTCGTCCGGATCCTCGACGAAGCTCACCTCGATGCCCAGGCGCGGCAGGGTGTACCGGAACAGGTTGTAGGTGCCGCCGTACAGCCGCGGGCTGGACACGATGTGATCCCCGGCCCCCGCGAGGTTCAGGATCGCGAAGGTCTCCGCCGCCTGACCCGAGGCCAGCAGCAACGCGGCCACACCGCCCTCCAGCGCGGCGATGCGCTGCTCCACCGCGTCCTGGGTGGGATTCATGATGCGGGTGTAGATGTTTCCCGGCTCGGCGAGCCCGAACAGCGCGGCGGCGTGATCGGTGTCGCGGAAGACGTAGGAGGTGGTCTGGTAGATCGGCAGCGCGCGGGCGCCGGTCGCGCCGTCGGGCGTCTGCCCCACGTGGACCTGCTTGGTCTCGAAACTCCAGGCGGCGGTGGGGTCTTCGGGCAGAGCGGATACGGTCATCGGGGCCTCCGGTGGGTTGGGGACGTGTTCCTACTGGGTGACGAGGGTGGTCTCGACCGGGGTCCGGCCCGTGGTGAGATCCAGGACGGGGCAGTGCTCGTCGACCGCCCGCTGCAATTCGGCGTAGCGCTCGGCGGACTCGGGTCCGCTGATCCGCACGGTCACGCGCACCGCCTGGAATCCGGGGCGGACCGTGTCGTCGAGTCCGAAGAAGCCGCGCACATCGAGATCGCCCTCGGCGTCGACGGCCAGCTCCTCGATGGCCACGCCGAGCCGCTGCGCCCAGAACCGATACGTCACCACCTGGCAGGCGATCAGCGAGGCCAGATACACCTCGACGGGATTCGGCGCGGATCCCGCACCGCCGAGTGCCGGCGGCTCGTCCACCCGAACCGTGTACCGCCCCAGGGCAATCGCGCTCCCGACGGTGCCCTCCGGTGTCCCCGCGGCCCGGAACACCACCGTGGCCTGTGCGGGATCCGCGGCCACGGCCCGGCCGGTCGCCTCGACGATATCGTTCAACGGAGTGCTCAGCTCGGTTGTCATACCGCGTGAAGCTACGACCCGGCCACCGGTGTCGACGATGGTTACGCTCGCCGTGAGCGCAATCGCGGCTCGTCGCACGGCCCCGGAGCTACCCGCCGGACATGTGATGGTTGCCAACTGGTCAACCGTTCGGCAGACAGGGTTGCGCCAGGGTGGTATGAATTCGCGGTGGCATGGACTTTGCGGCTCAGCGAGGACGAAGAAGCTGCGCTGAGTGCGCAGGCGGCGATGGAGGGGCGGTCGAAACACGACATTGCCCGGGACGCCATCCGGACCTACATCACCCGGCATAAGACCTGGGACGACTATCTGTCCGACGGTCCGGTCGTCTACGGGTAGTAGGTGTCGCGTATCTCGGTGTAGCGCTGGCGAATAGCGGTGCCGATCCCCACTGCCAGAGCATGGAATTCGGTGCCCGCGGGGGTCGGCCAGCGGGGTGGGCGGGGACCGCCGCGCAGGGCCCAGGCGGCCTGGCGGGCCGCGCCGAGCGCGACGTATTCGCTCGGATTGGGCACCGTGACGGTGCGGCCGAAGATGGTGGCGGCGGCGTGCGCGATGAGGCGGGACCGGGATGCCCCGCCGATCAGCAGGATTCGATGCGGTACCGTCGGCAGGCGGTCCAGGGCCTCGGCGATATTGCAGAGCATGCCCTCGATGGCGGCGCGGGCCAGATGGTGCGGACGCATGGTGTGCGGGCGCAGGCCGTGCAGGCTGCCGGTGGCGTACGGCAGATTCGGGGTCCGCTCACCCGCGAGATAGGGGAGCAGGGTGAGACCGTCCGCGCCCGCGGGCGATTGCGCGGCCAGCACCTCCAGGCCGGACACGTCGATGCCCAGCAGCATCGCGGTCGCGTCCAGCACCCGGGCGGCATTGAGCGTGCACACCAGCGGCAGGAACGCCCCGGTGGCGTCGGCGAACCCGTTCACCGCGCCGGAAGGATCGGCGCTGGGGTGCGCGGCGCGGGTGAAGACGGTGCCGCTGGTCCCGAGCGAGACCACCACATCCCCCTCCCCGATGCCCAAACCCAGTGCGGCGGCGGCATTGTCCCCGGTGCCGGCCGCCACCAGCCGCCCGCCCGGCGTGTGCCCGGCGATCTCGGCGGGCGCCAGCACCCGCGGCAGCGCGGGACTGCGGCCGCGGAAGGCCAGCGCCAGCAGATCCGGCCGGTAGGCGCCCGCGGCCGGTGACCAGTACCCGGTGCCGGAGGCGTCGCCCCGATCGGTGGTCGGCTCGGTGGCCGGATCACCGCCGCGCAGCTGCCAGGTCAGATAGTCGTGCGGCAGCAGGACCCGGACCGTCCGGTCGGCCAGCTCGGGTTCGTGATCGGCGAACCAGCGCAGCTTGGCCACCGTGTGCGCGGCCAGCGGCACACTCCCCACCGCGTCCGCCCACGCCTGCGGCCCGCCCAGCTCGTCCACCAGCTGTGTCGCCGCCTCCGCGGACCGGGTGTCGTTCCACAGCAACGCATCCCGCACCGGATGCCCGGCCGCGTCCAGCGCCACCAGTCCGTGCTGCTGCCCGGCCACCGCGATGGCCTCCACATCGCGCATCATGCGATCACACGCTGCCCGCAGCGCCTCCCACCACATGAGCGGCGGCACCTCGGTCCCGTCGTAGTGCGGAATCTGGCGGTGCCGCAATATCGTTCCGGTATCGGCATCGCACACCACGATCTTGCAGGACTGAGTGGACGAGTCCACTCCGGCAACGACCGTCATTGGCCAGCCACCACCCTCTATCGTGCCGCCGCCCGTCCGGGATGCAGCTGGATCTTGCGTCCGGTGCCCGCGCGGAAGGTCCGCAGGGCATCGCCGAATTCGTCGAGTGCGAAGTCGTGGGTGATCACGGTGTCGGCGTCGATGACGCCCTCGCCGAGCAGGTCCACGGCCCGTCCGAAACTGTGCAGCACGGCCATGGAGCCGACGATGGTGATCTCGTCGTTGTAGACGCGGAACGGCGAGATGCTCGCCCGCGCCGCCGCCGGCGCCACCCCGAACTGCTGATAGGTGCCGCCGCGGCGCACCCTCGACAGTCCGTCCTCGACAGCGGCCACCGTTCCGCTGCAATCGATCACGATCTCCCAGCCCTCGGGCCGGTCCATATCCTCGGCGGACACGGTGGCCGCGTCCGCGCCCAGCGTGCGCGCGGTGGCCAGCCGATCGGCATTGGTGTCCACCATCGACACCGACGCCGCGCCCGCCGCGATGGCCAGCTGCAGCATGAGCAGTCCCATGGTGCCCGCGCCGTAGATCAGGTAGTGCGACCCGAGTCGCCGTGGCAGCACATCGAATCCGTGCACCGCGCACGAGAGTGGTTCCACCAGTGCGCCGTGCGCGGGCGGTACATGCCCGGGCAGCCGATAACAGTTGGCGGCGGGCACTTTCACGTACTCGGCCATGGCGCCGTCCACGGTGTCGCCGATGGCGCCCCAGTTCTCGCAGAGATTGCCGCGCCCGATCGCGCAGTAGTGGCAGCGCCCGCAGAACAGCGAGGGATCCACCGCCACCCGGTCACCGGCCCGCACCCCGGCCGCGTCCGCGCCGAGCGCCACCACCTCGCCGGCGAATTCGTGGCCTGGCACGATCGGATAGGGCGTCGGCGGGAATTCGCCCTCCACGATATGGATATCGGTACCGCATATCCCGACCGCATCCACCCGGATCACTACCTCACCGGTGCCCGGAGCAGGATCCGGCACGGATTCGACCGAGAACTGTCCGGGCTTCTCGACCACCAAGGCGCGCATAGCAATAACCATGCACCCGCGTGCCACCCGTTCGACGCGTTTTACGCAATAGCAATCGCAATCTTTCTGTTTTCCCGCAATCGTTACGGGGACACGCGGGGGATCAGGGGAGGGCGTGATACCAGAAGGCGGTGGAGGCCACATGCGCCTGGTCCAGCGGTAGGTAGTGGCCGTCCGCGCGCCAGCCCAGCGCCTGCACGGTGGCGCGCAGGCCGTGGTCGAAACAGATCGGGTCGGGAATGTGCCAGCGGTACATGCCGAATCGCTGGTGCGGTTCGTAGATTCGATGCGGCGGCAACACCTGCGGCATGCCCAGATAGGGGGTCGAGTAGGGTCGATAAGCGCCGTCGAGGTCGAAATTCCAGGCCCCGCCGAAATAGTCCTCGGTGCCGGTCCCGCACAGGGTGGGGAATTCGGTGTCGTCGTCGAGATAGAACTTCAGCTCGCCCTCGCCCCACCAGCCCGCCGCCCGCGGCTGCACGGCCAGATACGTCCCGGCATACCGTCCGGGACCGCCGTCGATCTCGACGATCGGATGCTCCGCCGGAATGCCCAGCGGATCGGAGCAGCGCCACCGGGCGTGCAGATACCCGGCGGCGCCGGGTAACTCCTCCTCCAGATAGGTGATCTGGTAGTACACCGGCGCGGCCCGCTCGGACCCGTTGTGCAGGGTGATGAGCGCGTGAGTGTGGAAGGGCATGGGCCAGTAGCTGTTCAGCCCGCCGGCGGGTGCGACCACCACCATGGCGGAATTGATCAGCGCCAGCTGATCCCAGCCGTTGCAGAAGAAGTCGCCCAGCGGCACCGCGACGCCCGGTTCGGGCGAACCGTCCCAATACATCTGGAGGGTGAAGTCGCGCAGCAGCGCGCGATCGGTGGTGAGCCACAGGTGCCGGATCACGCCGGGCCCGGAAAGGTCGGCGAGCGTGGCGGTTTCGCCGGGCGGCAGATCGATGGACGGCGACACCTTCCACCCGCGTCCCAGCCCCGCGGCCGCGAAGGCCCCGGTTCCGGAGATGGCGCGCCCGCCCCCGCCGGCCTCGCCGGTGGGGTTCTCCGCGCTCACCGAGCGGGTGCGCCGCCCGTCCAGCTGCCAGATATCGTGCACCATGCGAATTTTCGCATGTCGATCACGAATGTGAAGCGGACATGCGGCGGACATGCGAATGCCGACGCCGTCCCATGGCCGCCGCCTCCCCGGGCCCACGACGCCGGCATTCCGGAACTGATTACTTACCGACCAGCTTGGACTTCAGCGCGGCGACGGTCGCGTCGTCGACGCCCAGGCCCTGCGACAGGAAGTTGTCGAAGGAGCCGAAGCTCTGCTGGACCGCGTCGAAGGAGGCGTCCAGGTAGTCGCGGTCCACGCCGAGCACCGGCTCGAACAGCGACGGATCGGTGACCAGGCCCTTGGCGACCAGGCCGTCCAGCGTGGCCTTGTTCGACGCGGCCAGGTTGTCGTTGGACGCCAGGTAGTTGTTGTAGATCTGGCCCTTCGGCGCGCCCAGGGCGCTCAGCAGGATGGCCGACATCCAGCCGGTGCGGTCCTTGCCGGCGGTGCAGTGGAACAGCACCGGGCCGTTGGCGTTGGCGATCTCCTTGACCGCGGCGCTGAACTGCGAGCGCGCGGTCGGGTCGGTGACCATCCACTTGTAGTAGTCGACCATGTACTGATGGCCCTTGCCGTCACCGAGCAGCTGCTGCTGCACGGCCGGGCCGCCCTGCACGGCCTTGGCGAAGAACAGGTAGAAGTCGTTGTTCGGGTCGTAGACCGGCAGCGACTTCTCCGGGATCGAAGCCGGCAGCTTGTCCGGGTTCTGGCCGCGCTCGGTCGGGCTGCGGAAGTCGATGATCTCGACGATGCCCGCCGACACCAGCTGCTGCTGCTCGGCGTCGCTCAGCTTGTTCAGCGCGTCGGAGCGGAAGACCGAACCGTCCTTGACCTTGCCCCCGCCGCCCTGGGTCGGGATGCCGCTCAGGTCCCGGGCGTTCGGCGCGGACGGCAGGTCCAGTGACGCGCCCTTGGGCGTCTGTAGCACCGGGACGGGCGCCGCCAGCGCCGGGGTGACGGCGATCGGGGTGAGGGCGATGAGCGCGGCGGCTACACCGGTGAGTGTGCCGCGTGCGGCGCGCGAGATCGTCACTAGGGGGTTCCTTTCGGTCACGGACCGGGTGGTGGGGTGTCCCGGTCCGGGCTTCTGACGCGGGCCCGCCTGCCGGATACGGCGCGGGCCCACGGGTCGGGGCATGACCGACCGGCCTCGGGCGCGAGCGCGGGAGCGCGCCCGAGGCACGGTGCGGTTGCCGGCCGAGCTATTCCGCGTCGGCCAGCAGCGTGATGGTTCCGGCGGCGCCGTCGACCCGGACGCGCTGGCCGTCCTGGAGCGCCGTGCTGGCGGTCTTGGTGTCGACGACGCAGGGGACGCCGAACTCGCGGGCCACGATGGCGGCGTGCGAGGCCGAGCCGCCGATATCGGTGACCACCGCACCCGCGTAGCCGAACATGGCGGTGTGGCCGGTGTCGGTCACCGCGGCCACCAGGATGTCGCCCGGCTCGATGTCGTCGTCGAGGGTCAGCACGCGCTTGACGGTGCCCTCCACCACGCCCGGGCTCACGCCCAGGCCGGAGATGGTGTCGCCGACCGCGATCGCGCCGGAGATCTCCTCCGGCTCCCACGGGCCGTTGACCACGTCGGGCATCCGGATGGCCTGGAAGCGGGTGCGCTCGGCGCGGCGGCGCGCCACCCGCTCCTGCAGATCGGCCGGGGCCCAGAGGATTTCGTCGAGGTTCAGGAACGCCGAATCCTCGATCGCGGTGAGCTTGCCCGCGTGCACCAGGCGCGCGGCCCGCTCCTGGGTGGCCAGCCGCAGGCAGTTGGTGACCCGCACGACGGCGTCGCGGGCGCGTTCGCGGTAGACGGTCGCGCCGACGGCCATCTTGGCGGTGCGGCTGGTCGGCTCCGGCACCGGTTCGCGGTGCGGCGCGGGCATTTCCGCGGCCCGCCCGGCGGCGGTGACCAGCAGCTCGGGGCGGTCGCCGAAGGTGGCGTTGATGAGTTCGCACTCGCCCGGGCCGCGGTGGCCGATCCTGGCCAGCTCCTGGTCGAGGGCCTGCGAGAACTCCGGCGACTTCTCGCGGGCGGCCGCCACGTCACCGGTCTTGGCCAGCGCCTGCAGTCCGGCGTCCTTGCGGCACAGGGCCGCCAGCCGCTCCACGGCCAGCATGGTCTTGGCCGACTCCAGGCGGTTCAGGTCGATCTTGACCTCGCCCTTGTGGGCGGCGGTGGCCGCGCCGGTCATCATGACTCCGATGGAGGCCGCCTGCCACGCCTGGTTGAGGCGGTCGCGCCAGAGCAGGGCGCGGGCGTGCAGCTGCTCGTCGGTGAGCTCCGAGATCTGGTCGCGGGTCAGCGCTTCCGCGTGCGAGACGGCATTGATGTGCTCGGCGGTCTTGCTGTAGCCGAGCGCGGTGGCGGCGACCCGGCCCATGGCCTTGAAGGTGCCGGCCCGGGCGGCCAGGCCGGTCGGCATGGCCGGGCGGCCCTTGGGGTGCAGTTCGACATCGCCGATGGTGCCGTAGACGTCGCGGCGCACGCTCTCCTCGTCCCAGCCGGGCATGTTCTGCGCGGAGAAGACGCCGATGGAGGCGTTGATGTACACGCTGTGGCCGAGCACGCTGGTCACGCGGGACACCCAGTGCTCCAGCGCGATTCCCTCGATGGCGATCATGTGGCCCATGGCCTCGTTGCCGAGCCGGATGGCGCCCGCCTGCAGATCGATGGTCAGCGGGGTGAGCGGGCCGGGCAGCGCCTCGGAGGTGTTGGTGGCGGTGTAGACCGGGATGCGGTCGTCGACCATGTCGTCGAACTCGCCCTGCAGGCCTTCGGGCGCAGCCGATTTCAGCGCGTGGCCGTCGGAGGTCGGGGCGTTCTGGGGCACCACGTGGGTGGGCAGCGGAATCGCGCCGCGGCGAGCGCGGATGCCGGAGCCGCCGCTCTTGCGGCCGTGCAGCGCGCGCGCCACGTCGGCGATCACCTCGGTGGCGGTCCAGCCGTAGCGGAAGCCCCAGTCCTCGCGGGCGGCGCTCGCGTCCACCGGGGTCTGCGACGCCGACGACTTCGGCAGCCACGCACCGTATTTCACGCCCGCATCGGCGAGGATGCGCTTCACCTCGGCGCTCGACACATTGCCGGGCGCGGCCAGCTCGACCACGCCGCCGCGCTGCGACAGCGCCGCCAGCACCAGGAAGCGCTCCAGGTCGTCGTAGTGCAGCACCTGGATGCTGCCCTTGCCACCGCCGGTCAGGCTCTCCAGCGTGCGCCAGCTGCCGCGGTCGATGCGCCGGCCGGCCACCAGCGCGGTGCGCACGATGAGCGCGTCCGCGCCGGAGCCGGTCACGATCTTCTCGACACTCGAATCGCCGCCCGCCGCAACGGGAACCACGAGGCGCGCACCGGAATCCTTGGCCGCCTGGGCGATTGCCGCCACCGCCGGACCCGCCAGGTGCACGATCGCGTCCACCCCGGCCACGGCCCGCGCGCAGACCTGGGCATCGGACAGATCGCCGACGATCACCTCGACCCGCGGGTCCACGTAGCGGTGCCGCTGCCGGTCCAGGCCGACCACCTCGTGGCCGGCCGCCAGCAGCATGCGCGCCACGGCACGGCCGCTCGGCTCGGTGACACCGGTGACCAGAATCCGCATTGACTCTCCTCCTCGTGCAGGCATCCCCAACCACAGTGACGCCGTTCACACACCATCCCCAGTGCGACGGGTGGTGACCGGTCACAGTCCCGGTCAACGGGATCGGTGAATCGCTCAGCAAGATGGGGCGCTAAGTGACGGCGGTCGGAGCGGGCACCGTCGAGGCATGACAGTGCGGAATCCGGTCACGCCGCGGGCGGCCGGCGAGGTGAGCCACTACGACATCGAGACCGATGTGCTGGTCGTCGGGTACGGCGCGGCGGGCGCCTCGGCGGCCTACGAGGCGGCCTACGCGGGCGCCCGGGTGCTGGTGGTGGACCGGTCCGGCGGTCCGGGCGGTGCGTCGGCCATGTCGGGCGGCGAGATCTATCTGGGCGGCGGCACCCCGATCCAGGTGGCCTGCGGCTACGACGACACCCCCGAGGCGATGGCGGCCTTCCTGAAGGCGGCCCTCGGCGCGGGCGCGGACGCGGCCAAGATCGACGAGTACTGCGCGGGCAGCGTCGAGCACTTCCACTGGCTGGTCGACCGCGGCGTGCCGTTCAAGCCGACCATGTGGGATGCCCCCACCTGGGTGCCGCCCACCGACGACGGGCTCATGTGGCTGGGCGAGAACAGCTGGCCCTTCACCGAACTGGCGTACCCGGCCCCGCGCGGGCACCGGCCCACCGCCAATGACTTCGGCGGCAAGCTGCTGATGGAGTGCCTGGCCGGCGCCGCCGAATCCGCCGGCGCCACCGCACTGTTCGACACCCATGTCGGCACCCTGATCGTGGATGGCGACGGTGTCGTGGCCGGAGCGGTCGCGCGGCGGTACGGCAAGGAGATCACCATCCGCGCCCGGCGCGGCATCGTGCTCACCACCGGCGGTTTCGTCGACAACGACGACATGCTCGCCGCCCACGCGCCGCAACTGCTGGGCCACACCAAGGTCAGCGCCGGCACCGACGACGGTTCCGGCATCCGCATGGCCCAGGCCCTCGGCGCGGCCGTGCGCCACATGTCCGCCGGTCAGGTCGGCATGTCCCTCATTCCCGGGCTGGCCGCGCGCGGCCTGGTGGTCAATGCCCTCGGCCGCCGCTTCATCAACGAGGACACCTACCCCGGCCGCATCGGCCAGCACGCGCTCTACCGCCAGAACATGGGCGGCAGCTGGGCGGGCGACGATACCGCGGTCTGGGTCGTCGTCGACGAGGACGGCTTCGAGGACGTCCCCGAGCCGCAGCGCTGGGGCGTGCGGCCCACCCACGTCGCCGAGACCCCCGCCGAACTGGAAGAGCTGACCGGCCTGCCGGCGGGCTCGCTGACCGCGGCCATCACCCGCTACAACGAATTCGCCCGGCAGGGAACCGATCTCGATCACCA
The DNA here is from genome assembly GCF_042754245.1 of Nocardia sp. NPDC059228. NCBI lineage: Bacteria > Bacillati > Actinomycetota > Actinomycetes > Mycobacteriales > Nocardiaceae > Nocardia > Nocardia sp. NPDC059228. Next base: position 337,529 of record NZ_JBHZAL010000002.1, read on the forward strand.
CAAGTCGCCCCGCTGGCTGCGCGAACTGACCCCGCCGTTCGCCGCCATCGACGTCAAGGCCGGCGTGCGCCCGCCGTCGGAGGCCGGTGACCGGCGTGGCACCGGCGCGTCCGTCTTCACCCTCGGCGGCCTCCACACCGACCTGGACGGCCACGTCCTCGACCTCGACGGCCGCCCCATCCCGGGCCTCTACGCCGCGGGCCGGGCCGCCAACGGCCTGCACGGCTTCGGCTATATCTCCGGGACATCCCTGGGCGACGGCACCTTCTTCGGCCGCCGCGCGGGCACCGCGGCCGCCCGCCGCGCATAGCCGCTCGCCTGCCGTCTGGGGTGAGTTGTGGTGGGCGATGACGCCTTTGCGGCCGAGAACAGGTTCTAGACTCGCCCGCTATGGAAATTCACATGCGGCAGCTGCGGTATTTCGTTGCGGTGGCGGAGGAGCTGAGCTTCACGCGCGCCGCGCAGCGGTTGCATGTGGCGCAGCAGGGGCTGAGCGCGCAGATCCGGCAGCTGGAGAAGGCGCTGGATCTGGTGCTGTTCACGCGGACCACCCGCAGCGTCGAACTCACCGAGGCGGGGGCGGCCCTCCTCGAAGGTGTCCGAAGTGCTTTGACCACACTGGAAATGGCGGTCGAGGGGGCGCGGGTGGCACAGCGGCGGGAGTCGGATCGGCTGGTGCTCGGCTATCTGGAGGGCGCCGCGCTCACCCTCACCGAGCCGATCCTCGCGGCCTTCCGTGCACAGCATCCCGGGGTGACGGTCGACATGCGGCAGTTCACCTACGAGGAGCCCGCGGCCGGACTGGAGAGCGGGACCGTCGACGTGGCCTTCGTGCGACTCCCGTTCTGCGCGGCCGGAATCCGCTTCGAGCCCCTGTTCGCCGAGCCGCTGGTGGCGCTGGTGCCCGCCGCGCACCGGCTGGCGGAACTGCCCGAGGTTCGGGTGCGGGACCTGCTCGACGAGCCGCTGCTCGGGGCGGCCACCACCGATCCGGAGTGGAATGCCTTCTGGGAGTTGCACGATCACCGCGACGGGCGGCCCGCGCCGGTGGTGTCCCGGTCGAGTTCGCTGCTCGAGGAGCTGCACAAGGTCTCGGTCGGGGTCGGCGTCGTGCTGACGGTGGCGTCGGCGCGGTGGATGCCCTTTCCCCGGGTCCGGGTGCTGCCGGTCGCGGACGCTCCGCACAACCAGGTGACGGTCGGCTGGCGCGTCGACCACGAGACGCCGCTGGTGCGGTCGTTCGTGGACATCGCGCGCCGCGTTCGCGACGCCAACCCCGACCTGGTCGCGCGCCTGGAACAACCCGATCTCGACGACTGCACCCTGCCGCAGCATCTGTGATTGACAACCGGTGCTTGTCAATGGCTGGGAAATAGCTGTTTCACACCGGTTCCCCTGCGCCCTAATGTGTTTCCGCGTGGGCGGTCAACGCGGAGGTTGCGGCGTCCACCGGCGAGTCCGCCCAAGGCTCACGACTGCCTCATCTACCCGGTGAGGCGATCTCGGATAGCCAGCACCGCCGGACGACGGACTGAGCCCCCGTCGTCCGGGCGGTGTCGGCGCCCGTGCCCGCGCGTGTCGCTGCCGTGCGGTCACTGTCGGGCGACCAGACTCGAGGGCATGATGGCGGACGAACGGCAGGGTGACGAGCACGGGGACGCCCGCGACGCGGTAACCGGGCGCGGCGAAGCGACCGAACCCCAGCCGCCGATATCTCAGCTTGCGGCCGGGCCCGAGCGGCCGAGCGAGCCGGAGCGGCCGAGCGAGCCGGAGCGGCCGAGCGAGCCGGAGCGGCCGACCGTGCCCGAGCGGCCGACCGTGCCCGAGCAGCCGACCGTGCCCGAGCAGCCGACCGTGCCCGAGCAGCCGACCGAGCCCGAGCAGCCGACCGAGCCCGAGCAGCCGACCGAGCCGGAGCGGCCGACGCAGCCCGCCGTGACGATCGAACGTGATGAGACGACCGAATGTGACGAGACAACCGGTCGTGATGAGACGACAGCGCGCGAAGAGGTAACCGCGACTGGTAAGTCGACCGACACGGGTGAGACGAATGGGCAGGCCGCAGGCGCGGCACGGCCGGCATCGCTGCGTGCACGGGTGTGGGCGGTCGTGGATCGTGCGGAGCGGGCCGTCAATCCGAGCTATCCGGGGTTGGTGGTGGCCTGGATCTTCTTCCTCTGGGCGGTGTCGCCCTCACTGCTGCCGCGCACCTGGCTGTTCGAGGGACTGGTGTGCGGGATCAGCGCGGCCATCGGATACGCCGTGGGTGGCGTGCTGGAGTGGGCCTTCAAGAAGTGGGTGCGGCCACGGCTGCCGGAATCGGCGGAGGGCCTGGCCAAGCTGTGGCATCCGAGCGAGACGACCCGGGCGGTCAGCAAGGCCGCGATCGTGGTCGGGACCATTGTCGGCGCGGCCCTGGTACTGGCCCGGTCGGCGCGCTGGCAGCGTGATCTCGAGGTGCTGATGGGGATGCCGCCGACCACCACCTCGAGCTACCTGCGTGCCGAACTGGTGGCGGCGGCGACCCTCGCGCTGGTGATCGTGGCGTATCGCCTGGTGCGGTGGCTGATCCGGCTGATCGTGCGGCTGCTGAACATCGAATGGCGGGTGCCGCGGAACATCGCCTACCCGGGCGCGGTGATCGTGGTCGCGGTGATCGCGGTGCTGTTGTTCCAGGGCGTGCTGGCGAAAGCCTTCTTCTCCGTGGCGAATTCGGCGTTCAGCCTGCGCAACGGCAAGACCTCGGCGAGCGCAGTCCAGCCGCAGCTGCCCGAAAGGTCCGGCAGCCCACAGTCACTGGCGCCCTGGGACACCCTCGGGTCGGAGGGCCGCTGGTTCGTCGCCACCGCGCCGAGCGCGGACCGGATCGCCCAGGTCACGGGGAGGCCCGCGCGCGAACCGATTCGGGTGTACGCGGGCCTGGACTCGGCGAACACACAGCAGGACATCGCCGATCTGGTGGTGCGGGAACTGGATCGCACCCACGCCTTCGAGCGCAAGGTGCTGGTCGTGGTCACCACCACCGGAACCGGCTGGGTGGACTCCACCACCGCCTCGTCCATCGAGTACATGTACGGCGGTGACACCGCCATCGCCGCCACCCAGTACTCCTACCTGCCGAGCGTGCTGTCGTTCCTGTCCGACCGCCAGAAGGCCACCGAGTCCGGGAATGCGGTGATCCACGCCGTCCACGAGCGCTGGGCGCGGCTGCCGCCGGGACAGCGTCCGAAACTGCTGGTGTACGGGGAGAGTCTGGGCTCGCAGGGCTCCGAGGGCGCCTTCACCGGGCTCGACGACATCCGCACCATGGTCGACGGCGTGCTGTGGGTCGGCCCGCCCAATTCCAACCGGATCTGGCGTCAGCTCGAGCAGCGCCGCGATCCGGGAACGCCGGAGATCCTGCCCGTCTACGCCGACGGCCTGATCGTCCGCTTCGCCGCCACCGCACCGGACCTGGGCCGCCCTGACCGGACCTGGTTCGACCCGCGCGTGGTGTATCTGCAGCACGCCTCCGACCCGATCGTCTGGTGGTCCCCGGATCTGCTGTTCACACAACCGGATTGGCTGAAGGAACCGCGCGGTGCGGACGTCTCCAAGTCCATCCGCTGGTGGCCGATCGTCACCTTCTGGCAGATCAGCGCGGACCTGGCCAACGCCCAGGGCGTCCCGTCGGGCCGCGGCCACCGCTACGGCGACCTGCCCCTGGACGGCTGGGTCGCGGTGGCCCAGCCGCAGGACTGGAACCCGGACCTGGAACGCAGCATCCGCAAGGCCCTCGACGAGGACATCACCTGGGAATACGCCCACAAATAGCCGCTGCACAGCGATCGGTCCGTATCCAGCGGAACCTGGATTCCGATCATCGGGACTATTTCGGATCGAAACACCGCGTTGGCCATAGCTTCGAGGGCAGGAAACTCTGGCACGAGGAGGAACGCCCGCATGACTAACAAGGTGCTCGATCGGGTCCGCGATCTGCTGCCCGCGATCCGGGAACGCGCGGTTCAGGCCGAGGAGCAGCGGCGGGTGCCCGACGCCAGCATTGCCGAGCTCACCGAGGCCGGCGTGTTCCGCATGCTCCAGCCGGTCCGCTTCGGCGGCATGGAGGAGTCGCCGGTCGCCTTCTACGAGGTGATCCGCACCATCGCCACCGTCTGCCCGTCCACCGCCTGGGTGTCCTCGGTGCTGGGCGCGCACCCGTGGCAGCTGGCCCTGTTCGAGGATCAGGCCCAGCAGGACGTGTGGGCCGAGAACTCCGACACCCTGGTGTCCTCCTCCTATGCGCCGACCGGCAAGCTGACCGTGGTCGACGGCGGCTACGAGCTGTCGGGTCGCTGGGCGTTCTCCTCCGGCTGCGACCACGCCCAGTGGGTGTTCCTCGGCGCGCTGGTGCCCACCGAGACCGGCATGGACTACTACACGATCCTGGTGCCGCGCACCGACTACCGGATCGAGGACACCTGGAACGTGTCGGGTTTGTCCGGCACCGGCTCCAACGACATCGTCATCGAGAAGGCCTTCGTGCCGGCCCACCGCGCCTACTCCGCCGCGGACCAGGCCAACCTGGTCGGCCCCGGCCAGCAGGTGAATACCTCTCCGCTGTACAAGATTTCGTTCGGCGCGCTGTTCTCCAACACCATCACCGCCCCGATCATCGGCGCGGCCCAGGGCGCGTACGAGGCGCACATCGAGCGCCAGCGCGAGCGGGTGCGGCTGTCCTACGGCGGGCAGAAGGTGTCGGAGGATCCCTTCGCCCACGTCCGGATCGCCCGTGCCGCTTCGGAAATCGACGCCGCCGTGCTCCAGATGGAGCGCAATATGGGCGAGCAGCTGCGCTACGCACAGGCCGGTGAGGAGATCCCGTTCGAGCTGCGCCTGGCCACCCGCCGCGATCAGGTGCGCGGCACCGAGCGTGCGCTCGAGGCGATCGACCTGCTGTTCAAGAACTCCGGCGGCCACGCCATCCGCCGCCCGAACATCATCGAGCGCAACTGGCGTGACGCGCACGCCGGCAGCGTGCATGTGATCAACGATGTGGAGCGGGCCCTGGCCATGTACGGCAAGGGCGCCATGGGCCTCGAGGTCGCGGATCGGATGCTCTGATGACTCTGACCGCGGAGAACACCACCCGCTGGGTGACGGTCGGCGGCCACAAACTCCGCTATCACGAGGCCGGCGAGGGCCCGGCGCTGGTGCTGCTGCACGGCTCCGGCGCGGGCGTGTCCGGCTGGGCCAACTTCGGCGACAACCTGCCGGTGCTGGCGCAGCACTTCCGCTGCCTGGTCCTGGATCAGCCCGGCTTCGGCGAGAGCGGCCGCCCGGAGGTGTACGAGCGCAATTACCTGCGCATCGCCGCCGACGCCGTGATCGGGCTGCTCGACGAGCTGGGCATCGAGAAGGCGCACGTGCTCGGCAATTCCATGGGCGGCACCGTCGCGACCCTGCTCGCGCTCGAGCACCCGGGTCGCGTCGATCGCGTGGTGCTGATGGCGCCCGGCGGCGTCGGCGTGAACGTGCTCGGACCCGAACCGTCCGAGGGCATTACGCGGCTCATGGAGTTCAATGCCAACCCCACCGACGAGAAGGCGATGGGCTTCCTGCGGGCCATGGTCTACAACCAGGCCACGCTCACCGAGGAACTGGTGGCCAAGCGCCTGAAGGCCGCGGCCGATCCCAAGGCCCAGGCCGCCCTGCGCGACGCGTACGCCACCTTCTACAACCCCGGGCTGGCCGAACCGGTCCCGCTGTGGGCGCGGTTGAAGGGCATCACGCAGGAGGTGCTCATCCTGTGGGGCCGCGATGACCGGGTCACCCCGGTGGAGGGCTCGCTCTTCGCCGCCCGGCAGCTGCCGAACGCGGACCTGCGCACCTTCGCCCGCTGCGGCCACTGGGTCATGGTGGAGCGCAAGGACGCCTTCGAGCGGTCAGTGGTCGACTTCCTGAACAACGGCCTGTAGCAAGCGGTTTCCGATGATTCGGGGGTGGGATTTCCCACCCCCGAACTCGTTTTCCCGGTTTCGGCGCGGCGCTACAGTCCGAGCATGACGTGGACAGCCCCGGACATCACCCGGTCCGCCCAGGTGCTCGTCGGTGACGAGCGGGCCATGCTGCACTCCCTGCTCACCCGCGGCCGCGAGATCCTGCTCTGGAAATGCCAGGGGCTCACCGGCGCTCAGCTCGCGACCCGCAGCGTGGAACCGTCCACCATGTCCCTGCTCGGCCTGATCCGGCACATGACCGAGGTCGAACGCGGCTGGTTCCGCAAGCGGGCCGCGGGAGAGCCGGTCGGCTACCTCTACTCCAGCGATCCGGGCCGGGACGCCGACTTCGACGACGCCATTCCCGAGCAGGCCGAGGCCGACTACGCCCGATTCCTCGAGGAAATCGCCGTGTGCGACAAGGCCATAGCCGATCTTCCCCTCGACCACACGGTCACCCATCCGCGCACCGGCACCGACCTCTCCCTGCGCTGGATCTACCTGCACATGATCGAGGAGTACGGCCGCCACGACGGCCACGCCGACCTGCTGCGCGAACGCATAGACGGGGCCACCGGCTACCAGTAGCCCCGGTTCGACACGCGTCCGATCCGAATGTGCCTTCGGCTGCGACAGATTCGGGGTCGCGTGCGGGTAGCGGATCTACAGATTGTGTTCGTGCGCCCAGGCGGCCAGCTGCGTGCGGGAGGTGAGCCCGAGCTTGGTGAGGATGTGCTCGACGTGGGTCTCGGCCGTGCGGACCGAGATGACCAGGTCGGCGGCGATGCGCTTGTTGCTGTGACCGGCCGCGACCAGGCGGGCGACGTCCTTCTGACGGCGGGTCAGCACACTGGTTTCCGACAGGGTCGCGGTGGCCGCCCGCGGAGCGCGCTTCAGGGCGGGCGGTGGCGCAACGGGTTCCGGCTCGGCGGCGGTGCGGCCGAGCGCGTAGTCGATGGCCTCCTCCAGCGGCAGGCTCGCGCCCGCGCCGAACGCGGTGCGGAACGCCTCCTCGCCCAGCGCGTCCCGGACCTTGAGCCGCTCCTTCTCACCGACCGCGACGGTGATGGTGTGGGCCAGCCGAATCGTGCTGCGCTGCAGGGATTCCGCCGCGCCCAGCAGGCGGGCGGCCCGCTCGTGGTCGCCGTCCGCGGAGACCGTCCAGGCCAGCCCCTCGAAGGCCGACGACAGCCAGATACAGCGCTCGAACAGGGCCAGTTCCTCGATGGCGCGGCCGTGGAATTCGGCGGCGGCCTCGAGTTCGCCGCGCCGCCAGTGGTCGATCCCGACCGTCCACAGCGCCAGCCCGCCCAGCAGGTGCGAACCGCTGTCGGTGGTGAGTTCCAGGAAGCGCTGGGCCAATTCGGTGCGCCCCGGCGCTTCCAAGACCATGGCCGCCATGAAAGAGAAGGCGTGCGAGTCCATTTCGATGGCGTGCTGGCCGTGCGTGGCCGCCAGCTCGATGGCGCTGCGGCCCAGCTCCAGTGAGCGTTCGCGGTCGCTGGAGGCGAAGGCCAGCAGCGACCGGTCCAGCGCCACCTCGGCCATGATGTCGGTATCACCCAGGGCGGCAGCCAATTCCATGCACTCGCTCACCAGCCGCGCCGCCGATTCCTGATCACCCAGCAGGGCTGCCAGCGAGGCGGCGGAGGACAGCGCCTTGGCCCGCTCGGCGGTCCGCTCCGGATTGCGGGCCAGCGAATCGGTGAGCCAGCGGTAGCCCTCGGACAGGAAGCGGTTGTGTTCCCAGAAGGGGCGCAGCACGGTCACCGTGGCCATGGTGCGCAGTGGCTCGTCTTCCAGGCCCGTGCGCAGGGCGGCACGGAGATTCGCGTGCTCGCGGCTCAGCTCCCGGAACCACTCCACGTCCTCCGCGGTCCAGTACGCGGTCTGCCCACGCATGGCCAGCTGCCGATAGTGCTCGCGGTGCCGCGCCCGGACCTCCTGGTCGGTACCGCGCTGGGCGAGCCGGTCGGCGGCGAACTGACGGATCGGCTCCAGCATCGAGTACCGGGCGACATCCCCGTCGAAGCGCAGCATCACCACCGACTTGTCCACCAGCCCCGTCAGCGCCTCCATCAGCGACGCGGACCCCAGCTCGCACACCGCCTCCGCGGCATCGATGTCGAAACCGCCCGCGAACACCGAAAGCTGTTCCCACAGTGCCTGTTCCGCCGCGGTGCACAGGTCGTAGCTCCAGCGGATCGCGCCCTCGATGGTCTGCTGGCGCTGCGGCGCGGTGCGCGGCCCGGCGCTGAGCAACCCGATGGTGTCGTCGAGACGATCCAGAATCTGCTCCGGCGTGAACATGCGCAGCCGCAGCGCCGCCAGCTCCAGCGCGAGCGGCATGCCCTCGAGGCGGCGGCAGATCTCCGCCAGCACCGGCCGGTTGCCCGGGGTGGCCTGGAAGCCCGGGTTGGCGGCGCTGGCGCGCTCGATGAACAGCTGCAGCGCGTCGCTGTCCTCACCGGGGGTCTGGGCCACGGTCAGCGGCGGCACCGGCATGACCTGTTCGCCCGGTATCCCGAGCACCTCGCGGCTGGTGGCCAGCACCCGCACATCCGGTGTGGTGGCGATGATCCGGCCGACCAGCGCGGCGCACGCCTCGATCAGATGCTCACAGTTGTCCAGAATGAGCAGCAGCCGCTTGTCGGCCAGGAATTCGGTGAGCCGGGGCAGCGGCGCGGTGGATTCGTCGCGCAGGTTCAACGCCTCGGTGACACTCAGGGTGACCAGCGCCGGATCCTGTACATCGGCCAGCTCGACCAGCCATACGCCGTCGGGGAACGCGCGCGCGACGAGGTGCCCGATCTGTCGTGACAGGCGGGTCTTTCCCATGCCGCCGGGACCCAGCAGGGTGAGCACCCGGGTGGTGGGCAGCAGGCGCTTCGCAGTAGCCAGCTCTTCGCGGCGGCCGACGAAGCTAGTTACCTCTTCGGGGAGGTTTCCATAGACACGCCGCGCCATGGCGTCAAACCTATGTGATTTGCCGCATTCTGTGCCAGCAGGTTCGCATAAACGCAGCTCGCGGCGGCTGCTGATGTGTGCGGCGATACACTCGACCGGGTGCCGAGCCGAACGCGCCGAGCCCGCCTGGCGGACGTCCACGAATTGGCGGCCGGTATGCCGCACGTGACCATCGAGCACGGGCCCGCGGGCAACCCGGTCTACCAGGTCGGCCGCAAGTCCTTCGTCTACTTCCGGACCCCGCGCCCCGACGCCGCCGACCCGGAGACCGGGGAGCGGTACGACGACGTCATCATCTTCTGGGTGCCGTCGGAGGACGACAAGCTGGCCCTCACCCAGGACCCGGATTCACCGTTCTTCACGACCCCGCACTTCCAGGGACATCTCTCGGTCCTGGTGCGCGGCAGTCGAATTCCCGAACTCGGCCTGCAGGAGCTCACCGAGGTCGTGCAGGACGCCTGGCTTTCGCGCGCCTCGGCGACCAGGGCGCGACGGTGGCTGGCCGAAAACGCGCCGGGGACAGGCAGATCCGGCTGAGGCTCAGGCCGCGGAGGTCGCCGGGGCCAGTGCGCCGCGCAGGGCGTCGATGATCAGCTTGCGCGCCTCGGTGCCTTCGGGAGTCGGCGTCAGGGGATAGACGTGGACCAGTTCGGGCGCCTCGTGATAGTCGACCTCGACACCGGCGGCCCGGGCCTTGCCCACCATGATCCGGGTGTCGGGCACGAGGATGTCGCGGGTGCCGCAGAAGACGGTGAGCGGGCCGAGGCCGGTGAAGTCGGCGAACAGCGGGCTGACGCGCGGGTCGGTGATCGAGAGCGGGCCGCGCCAGTGGTCGCCGAGGACCAGGCCGCCATCGCGTCCGAGCCAGGGATCCTGGGCCTGGACGGTGAGGATCTCCGGATTGCTCAGGCTCAGATCCAGGGCGGGTGAAATCAGCACTGTCCGAGGCACTGCCGGTTGCTGCTCGTCGCGGAGCAGAACCGCCGTGGACAACGCGATCTGGCCGCCCGCCGAATCACCCGCCAGGCAGACCTCCCCGTACTCGGCCCGATTGGCGCGAACAAGATTCGCGAAGGCCGGGATCACCTGATCGGCGGTGCCGTAGGGGATGAGCGGATAGATCGGCACCGTGACCGTCGTGCCCGCCTCGGCCGCGATATCGGCGGCCAGCTGCCAATGCTGCCGGGCGATCTCATTGACCCAGCCGCCGCCGTGGCAGTACACGACATTGCCTCGGGCGCGGCCGGATCGGGGCGTGAGGGTGTAGATCGGCCAGCCGTTCTCCCGGCGCACCTCGATGGTCACATCCGCACGCAACACGCGCGGCGGACCGTACGCCTGCGGCCGGAGGCTGCGCTCCCGAATGTGCTCGCGGGCACCCTCGGCGCTGATGAACGGCCGGTTGGCCCGGACGACCCGCAGATACGCGGGCACCGCCCGACTGAGCAAGCTGGGCATCAGCGCCTCCCGTGCGATAGTCGGTCTGCGGCCTCGACCATACCGAATCGGACCAATGCCCTAGCTGTGTTCGATGACCGCGCCGGTCAGGAAGGCGGACATGGCCGCGGCGACGGCAGCCGGCTGATCGAGCATCGATAGGACGTAGGCGTCATCGATCTCCACCAGGCGCGCCCTGGGAATCAGCTCGGCCAGGCGGCGGCCGTGCTCGCGCGGCATCACCTTGCCGGCCGACGACCACAGGATCAGGGCCTCGCCCCGGAAGTCGCGCAGCGCTTCGGTATTCGCGATGAGCTCGGCCTTGTTGCGGCGGGATCGGGCATAGGCGAGCAGATCACGCCGGATCCGCTTGTCCCGCAGGCCGGGATCGGTCCAGCCGCGGATGATCTCGTCGCCGAGCGGATAGCGCGCCATCCAGCCGAACAGCAGCGGTGAGGAGCGCAGCCACCGGACGCGTAACTGTTTGAGCGCCATCGTGATTCCGCCGGGCAACGCCGCGCCCACGATGGCGGTCTTGCCCGGCAGGCCGGGTGGGAAATTGGCGAAGGCCTCGCAGGGCAGCACGATCAACCGGCCGACCCGCTCGTCGAGGCCGTAAGCGGTGAGGAAGAGCCCGCCGCCCCAGTCGCTGTGCACCAGGGTGACGTCACGCAGGTCCAGGGCAGCGAGGAAATCCGCGATCAGCTGATTGAGCCCGCGCAAGGTCAGATCCGTGCCCGCACGCAAGGGCTCCGGATGCGACCCGAGCGGCAGATCCGGCAACACGTACCGGAAGCCCTCGGGCAGCTTGCCGATCACCTCGTCCCACACCGTGTGGTTCATCAGCAGCCCGTGCAACAGCACCACCGGTGGCCCCTCGCCCCGCTCGGCGTAGTGCACCCGTCCCGCGCTCAGTTCGACAGTCGGCATGATATCTCCCCTCTAGAGCACACGCTCTAGTGCGTTTGCTCTAGTCTGGACGGGTGAGCGAGAAGCTGTCAACCACCACCCGGGATCGGCTGGTCACCGCCGTCGCCGAACTCATGCGCGTCCAGGGCTACAGCGCGATCACCGTCAAGCAGATCACCTCGGCGTCGGGCGCCCCGATGGGTTCGCTCTACCACCACTTCCCCGCCGGAAAGTCGGCCATCGCCGCCGAGGCCCTCCGCGTCTCGGGCGCCGCCTACATCCAGCTGCTGCCACTCCTGATGGACGCCCACGACGACCTCCGCGAAGCCGTCCCGGCCGCCTTCACCGCCGCCGCGGAAACCATCGAGCAGGCCGGCTGGATGAACATGTGCCCGGTCGGCACCGTGGCCGGGGAAGTCGCCGACAGCGAACCCGGAATCCGCGACGTGGCAGCGGAAGTCATGAACTCCTGGATCGACGAGGGCACAGGCTATTTCATTCGCCGTGGCCTGGAAGCGGCCGACGCCCGGGAACTGATGATCGCGATTCTCGGTGCGCTGGAAGGAGCTTTCATTCTCAGTCGGACCCTGCGATCGACAGAACCGCTTTTGGCCGCCGGCAAAACAATGGGTGCCCGTGTCTCGGAAATTGTGAAAAGGCAAGGGATGCTGGACATTTCGGGTTCCTAGCATGCCCATTCGGCGGTAAAATCAATGCATGAATTCGACGGGGGTGACACTCAACGCATGCGGCATCGCCGAATTGGCGACCGCCGTCGAGACGCTGTCGAATTCCGTCCTGCACGGCAACCTGAACCCGTTCTCCGACAGTGATGTCGTGGAGTTGATGCAGCGCCTGGAAACCTGCAAACGCCAACTGTCGGCCCTGGATTCACGCCTGATCATCGAAGCCTGCAACCGCTCCCTGCCCGAAAGCAGCGGGGCAAAAGATGTGGTGCCGTTCCTGCGGCAGACCTTGGGCCTGTCGAGGTACGACGCGTCGGTGCGAGTGAAGATCACCCGCCAGTGCGGGGAATTCTTCGAACCCACCGGACACCTGCGCCCGGCGACGTTGGCTTCGACCGCCGAAGCCTTTGAAGCAGGCCAGATCTCGCGTGATCACGTCCGCAACATCATCGACGTCATGAACCACCTGCCCGCCGACATCCCCGCCGAGACGCGCGCGGAAGCCGAGGACATCCTGGTCGGCCACTCCCGCGTCGGGTGGCCCGATGACCTGCCCAAGATCGGTCGCGACATCCTCGCCCGCGTCGACCCCGACGGCAAGGTCGTCTCCGACACCGACCGTCGCCGCCGCCGCGGCCTGATCCTGGGTCGTCCCGGGGTGGATGGGATGTCGTGGATCGAGGGCTGGATCACTCCCGAGCTGCGTGCCCTGCTCGATGCCGTCTTCGCGAAGCTCACGCGTCCGGGTATGTGCAACATCGACGACCCCGACAGCGTTGCCGCCACGGTCAGGGTCGTCGATTCCAAGGTCCTCGAGGCAGCCGCGCGTCGTGACCGCCGTGATGGCGGTCAGCGCACCCACGACGCGTTGTTCGCGCTGCTGCAGCCCGGCGTCGACCCCGCCAAGCTGGGTTCGCACCGGGGCCTGCCGGTGCAGGCCATCCTGACCATGAACCTCGCCGACCTCGAGCGTGGAGCCGGGGTCGCGACCACCGCCTCCGGCGGCCACGTGAGCATCAACGAGGCGTTGAAGCTGGCCGAGGGGACCCGCCCGGTGTTGGCGGTCCTCGACGCCGACGGGCTGCCGCTGTACCTGGGCCGCTGCCAACGCCTGGCCACCCCCGCCCAACGCCTGGCATTGATCGCCCGCGACAAGGGCTGCACCCGACCAGGATGCGACGCACCCGCGAGCATGTGCGCGGTCCACCACATCACCGACTGGGCCACAGGCGGGCCGACCGACCTGACCAACCTGACCCTGGCCTGCGATCACTGCCACGCACTGGTCAACGACAGTCCCGACGGCTGGAAAACCGTTGTCATGGGCACAGATTCCCCCTATCGGGGCCGGACCGGGTGGCTTGCCCCGAAACGCCTTGACCCCACCGGCATTCCTCGCGTGAACGACAGACATCACGTCGGGCAGCAGGTCGCCGCTGCCATCGAATCCAGTTGCCAGAAGTGGGGTTCACGGGCAGCGTGATTCCGGGGGCGCAAGCCATCACGTGGCGACCCCAACCCCGTGAGCTGAAGGAATACCTCCTGCAGCAACCCCACATGCGGCTTCAAAGGTGAGGGGGCTGGAAGGTGCAGGCGCGAACGTGGGCCCGGCCACCTCCCTTCTCCAGGCATCTTTGGTCTTTTGTCCTTTGGTTTTTGGGTTCTGTCCTTTCGGGCTTGACCTGAACCTTGGTCGAGGTTGGAGAGTGGGGTCATGCCGACCGAAACCACACTCAGCGCAGCCCCTTTCGATGCCACTACGATCGACACCCTTGCGCAGTCGCTGTCAGCCGCGACTGTGGTCGGGATCGGGGAATCGACGCGGTTCGCTCAGGAGACGTTTGCGCTTCGGGACGAGTTGTTCCGGAATCTGGTTGTGCATCACGGATTTCGAACACTTGCTGTCCAGGACAGTGCCGATGTCGGCGAGACGCTGGATGCCTACGTGCGGGAGGGCAGGGGGACGGCGGTATCGGCTCTCGAACTGGCCTGGCGTCCCTGGCGTACCGCGGAGATGGCTGCGGCACTGACCTGGATTCGTGAGTTCAACGAGGCCCATCCCGGCGATGAAGTGCGCGTCGTCGGCGTCAAGCCGGCCCAGGCCAAGCCGGAGGATTACGACGCCGTGCTCGCTGCGGTCCGAATCCAGGCCCCGGATCGTGTGGCCGATCTCGCTGCCCATCTGGAGCCCATCCGCACCGCCCACACGCTGGACGAGCACGTCCAACGTGCCCGAGGCGTCCACCCGGGCCGCCCGTTTCTCGACCACGCTTGCGACGCCTCGACACTCCTCGCCTCGATCCCGGGCATCAGCGAAACCGTCCGGGCCCGAATGGCTCTGATCGAGGACTTCCACCGCCACAGCGTCGCGGGCCGCGGCAGCTACGCGGGTGAAGCCGAACTGTGGGCCTCCTCGATCATCGGCCATTACCAGCGCACTGGGCTGCGGACCGTGTACTGGGACGGCATATCGCATGTCTCCGCCGATGACGCGGCCCTGGGTCTGGCCGGGGACCAGGTCGCCAAATCCAGTGTCGGCAGCGTTCTCCGTGAGTATTTCGGCCGCGACTATGCCCCGGTGGCCATCGGCTTCCACCACGGCGATGTCGGTGTGGCCGAGATCCCCGCCCCCGCACCGGATTTCCTGGACGCGGCGCTGGGTGCGATGGGCCTTCCGAAACTCTGGCTGGACATGCGCACCGCCCCGATCGCGGCTCCCGCCAAGATGCGCGTGATCAGCGGCGTCTACGATCCGGTCCGGGATGCGGACGAGCACTTGGCGATTCGCAACCTGTCGAAGGCCTTCGACATTCTCGTCCACATCCGGGAGGTGACCCCGGTCCACTGGCTGCCGTGAATCCCACGGCCATCCGATGCGTCCCCGTCACATACGCTGCCGCGGTGAGCGAAGACCTGACTGAAGACGTCCGGCATCCGACGGAAGAGCAACGGCGGCAACGCGATGCGGAGGCCAACCAGTGGTGGGAGCGGAACTACGGACGCCGCGTGGAACTCGGTAGCTTCGGTCAGGCCATGTCGGTATTGCTGGCCGCCGAACTCGATACGTGGTCCCGGACCGAGATCGACGGCGTCTACGCGAAATTGGGGTGGGAATCGACCGGCGACGCAGCCGCGCTGACTGCGGAAGGCGCGGCACTCGTCGCGGTCGAGACCCCGCGCTCGATCACGGCGCCGGGCTTCGGATACGGGGAGATCAAACAGCTTCTGCTGTCGTACCCCTGTTCGCCCGCGCTCGTCGATCACGTGTTCACGACCGCACTGGCCGAGTGCATCGGCGTCCTCGGCGATCCGGATCTGGTGGGCGGCCCTGGCGCTCTGGCGATCTGGCTGCGCCCCGGCGACATCGTGACGCTGGGCCGATCGATCCGCCCGATCGAGGTGAGCCTGCGAATCGAGCCGCGCGAGCCGCGGACGGTCGAGCGCGAATTCGATTGGGAATACGACGAAGACCACCGGCCCGCCGAGTGCTGGCTGGCATGGCCGGACGAGTCGCGCCGCACCGAGGTCGGCGCCCTCGGCTACAAGGAGCCCGACGCACCGACCCTCGACGAACTCGACGACCACATCGACCGGTTGTTCCTCTCCCTGGCGGTGGATCTCCCGGTCCTGCATCCCCTGGTGCCGCACGCGATCTGGGTTCTCACCCTGGCCGACGAGCCGGAGTGGGTGGCGCAGGGCTTTTTCGCCTCCAACGCCCAGTCCCGCCTGGAGGTGCGTGAAGACGGCGGGGTGCGCGGCCGGATGTTCAACCACGGCGTCGCCTCGGCGCGGCAGATCGCGGCGGAGACGAAGGCGGCCATCCGCCGGTCGGGCGCGAAATATCCGTCGGACCTACGGTTTCAGGCGTGGCTGTCGCCCTCGAAGCCCGGGTTGCAGGCCTTCCGGCTCGGATTGCAGTGGGACGAGCGGGAGCCGGAGGACACCTGACGCCCGCGCTACCCCGGGATACGGCTACCCGACCGCGGGGATATGGGGGAGCTGGTGGCTCATCCGATCGCGCTTGGTCGCGAGGTAGTGCACATTGTGCTCGGTCGGCTGGGTCTGCAGGGGGATCCGCGCGTGCACCGCGATGCCATTGGCCTGCAAGCCCGACTGCTTCGCGGGGTTGTTGCTCAGCAGGCGCACCGATCGCACACCCAGATCGGCGAGGATGCGGGCGGCGGCGCCGTAGTCGCGCGCGTCGATGGGCAGGCCCAGCCGGACGTTCGCGTCCACGGTGTCCGCACCCGCGTCCTGGAGTTCGTAGGCGCGGAGCTTGTTGAGCAGGCCGATGCCCCGGCCCTCCTGGCCACGCAGGTAGACGATGACGCCGCGCCCGGCCGCGGCGACGGCCTCCAGGGCGGCGTCGAGTTGCTCGCCGCAGTCGCAGCGCAGCGAGCCGAAGGCGTCGCCGGTGAGGCATTCGGAATGCACTCGGGCGAGCGTGTTCTCGCCCGACGGGTCGCCGTGGACGAGGGCGAGATGTTCCGCGCCGGTGTGGGCGTCGGAGTAGCCGTAGACGCGGAAGTCGCCGAAGCGGGTGGGCAGCCGCGTCTCGACCTCGCGAACGATGCCGTGCTCCAGCTGTTTCCGATGTGCGATCAGGTCGGCGATGGAGACCAGCGGGATACCCCATTCCCGCGCCATGACCAGCAGCTCGGGCAGCCGCGCCATGCTGCCGTCGTCATTGACGACCTCGGCGATGACACCGGCCGGACGCAGCCCGGCCAGCCGCATCAGATCGACGGCGGCCTCGGTGTGGCCCGGACGGCCCAGCACGCCACGGGGATTCGCGCGCAGCGGGAACACGTGCCCGGGCCGGGAGAGCTGGGCCGCGGTGGTGCGCGGGTCGGCCAGCAGGCGCATGGTGTGCGCGCGGTCGGCGGCCGAAATGCCGGTGCTGACACCGGAAACGGCGTCCACCGAGACCGTGTAGGCGGTGCCCTTGGGATCCTCGTTGATCGATGTCATCGGCGGCAGCTGGAGGCGGTCGCAGTCCTCGCCGGCCATCGGCACGCAGAGCACCCCGCTGGTGTGCCGCACCAGGAACGCGATGTTCTCCGCGGTCGCGTGCTCGGCGGCCAGGATCAGATCGCCTTCGTTCTCGCGGTTCTCGTCGTCCACGACCAGCACCATGCCGCCGCGGGCCACCGCCGCCACCGCGGCTGCGATCGAGTCGAGTTCACCGGTCATCGTCGACCACCTCCTCCGGCCGCACAGGCTGGCGACCTATTTCCAATCGAAATATGACGAGTGCGGAACGACGAGGTGAGGTCCCGCTCAGCGGTCAGGAAAGTGCGGTCAGTGCACGCCTCGGGCCATGGTGGTGACGGAGTTTTCCAGTACGCCACAACGGCCCGGAGGCGAATCGCCTCCGGGCCGTTGTTCATTCGGTTGTCAGTGCCTCACACGAATGTCAGTGCGCGGCACCACCGGTGGCCGGGGTCCGGCCGTGCTTCATGACGAGCGCTCCGATCAGTGCCACCGCGGCCGAGATGGCCACGAAGTAGAAGCTGATCTCGTAGCCCTTGTCGGCGTAGAGCAGCGGAATGTCCTTGACGACCGGCGCCTGGCCCGCCACCGACACCACTGCCTTGACCGGATTCGCGGTCAGGAACGCGGTGGCCACCGCGAGGCCGATACCGGCGCCCATGGCCTGCATGACGCCCAGCATGCCCGCACTGATGCCCTGCTGTTCCGCCGGAACGCCTTCCACTATGAGGTTCGGCGTGGACGCGTAGTACAGCGCGAACGCGATGCCGTACACCGCGCTGATCAGCGCCTGCGTCTGCCAGCCGTGCGAGAGCGCCGCATAGGCCAGGCCGCTGCCGACGAAGATGACCAGTGCCGTCACCAGTGGCCACCGGGCGCCCGAGCGCCGGATCCACAGGCCGCCCAGGAAGCCGAAGATCATGGCGATCAACGATTGTGCGAGGGTCACGTGGGTGGCGTACTTCAGCAGCGAGAAGTTGTCGCCGTAGCTGTAGCCCGGCTGCAGATCCACCTTGACCATGTCCGGCGGCAAGTGCTGGTACACCATCTCCGGCGGCACCTGCGCGTTCACGACCTCCGGTGTCACCTGCGCGTTCACCGTGTCCGTCAGCTTCTTGACCACATCCGGCGGCAGGTCCATGCCCGGCGGCAGCGCCGCCTTGGCCTGTGCCTCGGCCGCGGCGAGCCCCTGTGCTCGCGCCTGAGTGAGAGCCTGTGCCTGTGCCTGGGCCAGGGCACCGGCCTTCACCTGATCCCAGGTGGCGTCCTTGACCTGCGCCACGACCTGATCGGACGGCGGCGACTGGGTCATGTAGCCGGTCGCGTAGGACTGGTAGCCGATCATGAACGAGGCCAGCAGACCGATGAACAGCACCACGCTGACGCGCGGGTTGAACAGCAGCTTCATGTCCATGATCGGTTGCTTGGCACGCATTTCCACGATCGGGAACAGGGCGAGCAGCACCAGGCCGCCGATCAGCCACGCCAGCGTGGAGGGCTTGGTCCAGCCCCAGTCCTGGCCCTTGTCCAGGTACAGCAGGGTGAGGGTGGCGCCCGCGCCGAGCAGCACAGCGCCGATGATGTCCAGGCGCTGCGGGGTGCGCAGCTTCGACTCCGGCACCACGATGATCAGCAGCGGAATCATGATCACGGTGAAGACGAACAGGAACCAGAACAGTCCGCGCCAGCTGTAGTGATCGGTGATGTAGCCGCCGATCAGCGGACCGGCGAGGGCGGACACGCCCAGACCCGTGGAGGCGATGCCGAGGCCGACGGGAACCAGCCTGCGCGGCATCAGGTCCCGGATCAGCCCGTAGGACACCACGGTCGTCGCGATGGCCGTCGCCTCCAGCGCGCGGCCCACGAGGAACGCCGCCCAGTTGCTGGTGATGGCGCACAAGGCCGTGCCGATGAGGAACAGCACACCGCAGACCAGGAACATCTTCTTCTTGCCCCAGATGTCGCTGAGCTTGCCGATCAGCGGGGACACGGCGGCACCGAAGATGCCGAAGACGATGATGGCCCAGTTGATGTTCGCGCCCTGCTCGGGGAAGGTGGGCGCGATCTGTCGCAGTGCCGACGCGACCATGACGTACTGCATCGGGGAGACCTCGGTGAACAGCACGATGACCGCGAGGACCGACCAGATCCTCAGATTGGAGGCGCCGTCGAGGCGCCCGGATTCGTCAGGCGCGGGACTCGGTGGCACCGCGGTGTCGACGGAGGTGGACATGAGGCGTCCTCCATGGGGTGGGTAGTAACACGATCGTGTGAACCGTGTCACGGCCACTGGGCGCCGACTATCACCAAGTCCGTTCAGTGGGAATCGCTGGAATTCTGCTTCTTCGCAGGCTTCCGGCGGCTACGCTGTCTCGCCAATTTGTCCAAATCCGCCAGCAAGTCCTCGGCGAATTCCTTTTCGGCCTCGTAATGCTTGACGCACCAGCGCAATACCGCGCTGGGATATGCCCAATCCGGATTCACATCCGCGCCCTCGGCGTCCGCCTGTGCGCGCCGCCGCATGGTCTCGGTGTATTCGATGTGCTGGGTGAGGATCTCGCGCATGCGCTCCGGCTCGGCCAGGTGCCCCAGCCAGGCCCGCAGCATCACGCTGTGCTTGAGGACAGGGGCCTCGACGGGGGAGTGGTTGACCCAGTTCGACGCCGCTTCCCGCCCGCTCTCGGTAATCGCGTACATGCGTTTGCCGCGCATGCCGTCCTCGGACACCACGGTCCGGGAGATCGCGTAGCCGTGCTTTTCCAAACGCTTGAGCTCGGCGTAGATCTGGCTGAACGACGGACTCCAATAGAAGAACTGCAGACTCCAGTCGGCCCATTTCTTCAGGTCGTATCCGGACAGTTCTTCGGCGTGCGAGAGCATTCCGAGAACCGCCCACGCCGTTGTGGGAAGTTCCGGAATCGCCTGCGTCTCTTCGGCAGGCACGCCATCGGTCATGATCGAACTGTATCGCCCCCGCATGCCCTGGCTCCGCTCAACGCCAGTGGGCGCGACGCGGGAACAGGGTGCGGCCGGCCTCGTGCGCGACCTCGAGCACGACGCGGGCCAGCCGGTCGTAGCTCATGCCGTCGGCGCGCCCGGACAGCGACAGCGCGGCGGGCGCCGTGCCGCGGCCCCGCAGCGGTGCTGCGACACAGGCGATTCCGGCGACGGCCTCCTCGCGGTCGATGGCCACGCCCTGCCGCATGCGGATCTGCTGCAGCTCGCGCGAGAGCGCCTCGGGCTCGCAGATGGTGCGCGGGGTCAGGCGCGGCAGCCGGGTGCGCAGCGCGGCCTCGGCGATGTTCGGCTCCAGGCAGGCGAGCATGGCCTTGCCGAGCGCGGTGGCGTGCGCGGGCATCCGGCCGCCCAGGCGGGTGGGCAGGCTGGCGGCGAAGCGGCCGCCGGCCTTGTCCAGGTAGACCACGTCGCGGCCGTCGAGGACGGCCAGGTGTCCGACCATGCCGGTGCGCTGGCTCAGCTCGTGCAGCAGCGGGGACACGGCATCACGAATCTCGTTGTGGTCGGCGGTGAGTCCGCCGAGCTCGAGTGCGCGCATGCCCAGCCGGTAGCCGCCCGAGGTGTGGGCCAGCCAGCGCAGCTTGATCATCTGGTCGAGGATCCGGTGCACGGTGGACCGCGGCAGCCCGGTGCGCTCGACCAGGCCGAGCAGCGTGAGGGTGGGGGTGGATGCGTCGAATGCGTCCAGGATCAAGGTCATCCGCTCGATCATCGAGACGGGAACTTCGGCGCTGGCGCGAGATTCCTTGGCGCGCATGGGATTGTGTGGGTGTCGAGTCTCCGCCGGGGGCAGCATGGTGACGGACATATGTACCTCCGTTGGTTCATATCCAGTCTAGGACTATTCCGATTAGGCATGTACCTAGTTCGGAGCTTGTGCTACCCATCACAGTGCCTCGTGCCACAACCTGCGGAATCGGGAGAACTACGTAAAACCTACGCATCCGTGTCCCGATCACCGAACCACGGAGTTGACGCCTCCTGCGCGCGACCTGCTGTCATGACTGCTAGCTATATTTCGGATCGAAATAAGGAGGCGCCGGTGCTTACTGGTGTCAATGTGCCCGGCGGCCGGACACCGGCCATCGACGCGACGGCATTCAAGACCGTTCTCGGCAGGTTCTGCTCGGGAGTCACCGTGATCACCGCCCTTGCCGAGGACGAACCCCTCGGCTTCGCGTGCCAGTCGTTCGCATCGCTGTCCATCGACCCGCCGCTGGTGAGCTTCTTCCCGGCGCGGACCTCGAGCACCTGGCCGAGGATCCGTGAGGTGGGCCGGTTCTGCGTGAACATCTTGGCCGACGATCAGGCCGAGATCTGCCGTCAGCTCGGGCGGCCGGGCGCCGACAAGTTCGCGGGCGTGGAGTGGACCGCCTCGGCGAACGGCTCGCCCCTGCTCGCCGGGGCCATGGCCTCCATCGACTGCGAGCTGTACGACGAAGCCGACGGCGGCGACCACACCATCGTCATCGGCCGCGTGACCTGTTTGAATGAGCATTCCGAGGCGAAGCCGCTGCTGTTCTACCGCGCGGCGTTCGGTCGCCTCGACACGCAGTAGGCACGGTCGTCCCGAGCATCAGTGGGCGTAGTCGTCGCGGCCATCGGCCGGCGCGGTCGTCTCGTCCATCAGTAGTCACAGCCCGGCCAGTGAGACTGCGCTGTCGTCGCCGTCACATCGGCCGCAACCATCGAAGCAAGGCAAGGGAGAGGAATTCACATGACCACCATGGACGGTGAGGTGCGGGTCATCGACGCGGGCAAGCCGCCGGCGCGATTCGCGCGCGGCTGGCACTGCCTGGGCCTGGCCGACTCCTTCCGCGATGGAAAGCCGCACACCGTCAAGGCTTTCGGCACCGAGATCGTGGTGTTCGCGGCCGAGGACGGCACCCTCAACGTGCTCAACGCGTACTGCCCCCACATGGGCGGCAACCTGGCCGACGGCACCGTCAAGGGCGACTCCATCGCCTGCCCGTTCCACGACTGGCGCTGGAACGGCAAGGGCAAGTGCACCGGCATCCCGTACGCGCGCCGCGTGCCTCCGCTGGCCCGCACCAAGGCGTGGCCGACCATGGTCGAGAACAAGATGCTGTTCGTCTGGAACGATCCGGAGGGCAAGCAGCCGCCGGCCGAGCTGGCGATCCCGCGCATCGACGCCGCCTTCGACGACGAGTGGACCGACTGGACCTGGAACTCGATGATCGTCGACGCCAACTGCCGCGAGGTCGTCGACAATGTCGTGGACATGGCGCACTTCTTCTACGTGCACTACGGCTTCCCGACCTTCTTCAAGAACGTCTTCGAGGGCCACACCGCCAGCCAGTACATGACCTCCGTGTCGCGTGAGGACATGATGGGCGAGACCGCGAAGGCGCTGGGCGGCAAGAACGTCCTGCAGTCGGAGGCCTCCTACTACGGGCCCTCCTACATGATCGACTACCTCAAGAGCGAGAGCCCGAACGGCCTGGTCGTCGAGGGTTATCTGATCAACTGCCACTACCCGATCGACGAGAACCAGTTCGTGCTCATGTACGGCGCGATCGCCAAGAAGCCGGAGGGCGTGCCCGCCGCGCAGGCGCAGGAGATCGCCGAGAAGTTCGTGGGCGGTCTGGGCAAGGGCTTCGAGCAGGACGCGGCCATCTGGAAGCGCAAGTCGCGCATCAACAATCCGCTGCTGTGCGAGGAGGACGGGCCGGTCTACCAGCTGCGTCGCTGGTACGAGCAGTTCTACGTGGACACGGCCGAGGTCAAGGACGAGATGACCGACCGCTTCGAGTACGAGGTGGACACCACCCGCGCGGTCACCGCGTGGGAGGCCGAGGTCGCCGACAATATCGCCAAGCGCGAAGCCGCCGTCACCGGCGCAGTGGCGCAGGGCTGAGAGACGCTGCCATGGACAAGGTTTCGTGCCGGTCCTGCGGGACCTGTGTGCTGGTGGAGAAATACAGCGACCAGCACACCAGCGTGCAGTGGAACAGGGACGCGCAGGCCGCCTGCACGGAACTCGCGGACACCGGACTGCGAGCTCACACGTGCCCGGCGCTGCGGGCCGGCATCGACGAGGCCGTCGCCTCGGGTGCGTTGACCGTCAGCACGCGTGACGTGGACGTGCGCACTCGCGGGCGAACTCTGGCCTGAGTGGAGTCGCCGGCTGCGGTCGGCGGCCTCCGGGTGGGCCTCCCGACATCGTCGGCGGTCGGCCCCGAGTAGCGGATACCCCTCCGGGACGGGGTCGAAACTGACAGCACAGGAATGGAACTGGTGGAACGGATGACGGTCACGGACTTCGAGGTGGACGCGGCTGTGGAAGCCGCTCAGGTGAGCGGGATCACATCGGTGCGGATCGTGCGGGTGGTGCGCGAGACGGCCGACGCGGTGTCGCTCGAGCTGGCGCCGGACGCCGCGCACGCCGACCGGTTCTCGTATCGTCCGGGACAGTTCCTGACCCTGCGCATCCCGAGCGATCTCACCGGGTCGGTGAGCCGCTGCTACTCGCTGTCGAGCGCTCCGCACGAGGGCGGTCCGCTGAAGGTCACCGTGAAGCGGACCGTCGACGGCTACGGCTCGAACTGGCTGTGCGACAACGCCACCGAGGGCCTGACCCTGGATGTGCTGCCGCCCGCCGGCATCTTCACCCCGGACTCGCTGGACACCGACCTGCTGCTGTTCGCCGGCGGCAGCGGCGTCACGCCGGTGCTGTCCATCCTGAAATCCGTGCTGGCGCAGGGCTCCGGCCACTGCACGCTGATTTACGCCAACCAGCACGAGAATTCGGTTATCTTCGCCGAGGAGCTCGCGGAACTGGCTGCCGCGCACCCGGATCGACTCCTGGTGCTGCACTGGCTGCAGTCGGTGCAGGGCTTGCCGAGCGTGGCCGGTCTGGCCGCGATGGCGCGTCCATGGGCGGGCCGGGAGGTTTTCGTCTGCGGTCCCGGTCCGTTCATGGACGCGGTCGCGGCGGCCATGGCCGAGCTCGGCGCGGACCGCAAGCGCGTCCACTCGGAGAAGTTCGTCTCGCTGTCCGGCAACCCGTTCGAGATCGACACGGCCGCAACCGAGGTGGTGGCCGACGACGGTGACGCCGCCCTCGCGCGGGTCGAGCTCGACGGCGAGAACCACGAGCTGACCTGGCCGCGGCAGCAGACCCTGCTCGACACCATGCTCGCCAAGGGCCTGGACGCCCCGTACTCGTGCAAGGAGGGCGCGTGCAGCGCCTGCGTGTGCCGGGTGGTCTCCGGCGAGGTGAGCATGCGCCGCAATGAAATCCTGGAGGAGGAGGACATCGCCGACGGCTATGTGCTCGCCTGCCAGGCCGTTCCGGTCACCGACGACGTCACCGTCACCTATTCCTGATATCCCGAATCTCCCGAGGAGTATCACCATGGCTGCCTTCGCCTCGCTCGGCTACGTGCGCGCCCAGATCGCCGATGTGGACGCCTGGCGCGCATTCGCCTTCGACACCATCGGTTTCGCCGAGGGCTCCGGCCCGAACGCCGATTCGGTGTACCTGCGCGTCGACGAGCACACCTACCGGCTCGAGCTGGTGCCCGGCGACCGGGACGCGGTCATCGCCGTCGGCTGGCAGGTCGCCGACCGTCGCTCGCTGGAGCTGGTGCGCGAGATCCTGGAGAAGGCCGGCGTCGCGGTCACCGCGCTGACGCTCGCCGAGGCCGCCAACCGGCACGTCGAGGAGGCCATCGCCTTCGTCGATCCGTCCGGGTTCACCATCGAGGTCTTCCACGGCCCGCTGCTGGACCACAGCCCGGTGGTCGGCAAATTCGGCAACCGGTTCGTCACCGGGGACCTGGGTCTGGGCCACGTGGTGCTGCCGGTGCGCGATATCGAGGAGGCGCGCAAGTTCTACACCGAGGTGCTGGGCTTCGCCTCCCGCGGCTCGTTCCGGGTGGGCCCGCCCGAGCATCCGATCTGGATCCGCTTCATGGGCGTCAATGCCCGCCATCACAGCCTGGCGCTCATCCCGGGCTCGCGCCCGGACGGCCCGGGCATCGTGCACGTGATGGTCGAGGTGGACTCACTCGACGATGTGGGCCGCGCCCTGGACCGCGTGAACAAGGCGGGCTACCACCTGTCCTCCACGCTGGGCCGCCACACCAACGACAAGATGATCTCCTTCTACGTCCGCACGCCGGGCAACTGGGATCTCGAATTCGGTTGCGAGGGCATGCTCGTCGGCGACGACTACGTCGCCGAGGAGATGACCGCCGACAGCTACTGGGGCCACGAGTGGGCTAGGGGCTGACCCACCCGCACCCGCGCTCCCGGCACGGAAGGACAGTGACATGCGTGCGGTAGTCATGCGGAATCGTAAACTCGTGGTCGACGAGGTGCCCGAACCGGTCCCCGGACCCGGGCAGGTGCTGGTCGAGACGATCGCCTGCGGGATCTGCGGATCCGACAAGCAGGCGCTCGACCACACCGACGATTTCCTGCAGGCCTCGCGCGACAGCGGCGTGCCGACCTTCCTGTTCGATCCGCACCGGGACCTGGTGCTGGGCCACGAGCTGGCCGCCCGGGTCATCGGCGCCGGACCGGACACGCCGTTCGTGGCGGGGCAGCACGTGGTCGCGCTGCCCTGGGCGCTGGACGCCGCGGGCGGGATCCACGGAGTCGGATACTCCAACGAGTTCCCGGGCGGCTTCGGCGAGCGCATGGTGTTGCAGGCCATGGCGCTCGAGCCCATTCCCGATCATGTGCCGCCGCATGTCGCCGCCCTGACCGAGCCGCTGGCGGTCGGGTTCGGCAATGTGGCGCGCACCGGCATCGGACCGGACGGGACCGGGATCGTGATCGGTTGCGGGCCGGTCGGTCTGGGTGCGGTGGCCGCGCTGGCCGAGCGCGGCGTCGCACCCATCGTGGCCTCGGATCCGTCGCAGCTGCGCCGGGAGGCCGCGCTGCGGCTGGGCGCGCACCGGGTGGTGGATCCGGCCGTCGAGGATCCGGTCGAGGTGTGGCGGGAGCTGTCCGCGCCGGGGCAGAAGCTGCACGTGTGGGTGTGCGCCTCGGTGCCGGGACTGCTCAACGACCTCATGTTCAAGGTCCCGCGCGAGACGGCGATCCTGCAGATCGGCGCGGTCATGACCGACGACGTCATCCGGCCCATCGTCGGCATCTACAAGGACATCTCGCTCCAGATGTGCATGGTGTACCCGCACGAGGAGTACGCGAAGACCCTGCGCCGCATCGCCGATGGCACCGTGGACGCCGCCTCGCTCATCACCGATCAGGTAGGGCTGGACGGGGTCGCGGGCGCCATCGAGTCACTGCGCAATCCCGACGATCACATTCAGATCCTGGTCCGCCCCGGAATGTGAGCGCGCACCAGCCGGCAGAAGTCGACCGGGTGCAGGCCGTCCGCGCGCTGCCAGAGGGCGGCGTCGACGGCGGTGTGCTGCGAAATGTGTTCGGCCACAGTGAATCCGTGCCGATCGAGCAGCGCTGTCACGGACTCGGGTGAGAAGAAGCTGAGCAGCGGCTCACCCTGTTCGGCGGTGGCGGCGAGCGCGAATTCGGCGAAGACACGGCCGGATTCGTCGCGCAGCTCCGGTAACAGCGCGTACTCCATTACCAATTCGGTGCCGGGCGCCCAGCCCGACAGCGTGTCCAGGGTGGCGCCGATCGCCGATTCGGTCAGATACATGGTGACGCCCAGCCAGCTCACCAGGGCGGGCCGATTCGGGTCGAAGCCGTGCGCGGTCAATTCCGCGGCCAGGTCGTCCCGTTCGAAATCCACACCGGCGAATTCGACCGTGGCGTCGCCGATTCCGGCGGCGGCGAGCAATTCCCGCTTCCACGCCTGGGTGGCGGGATGGTCCACCTCGTAGACCGCGAGCCGCCCCGCCAGGGGCGAGCGGTAGGCGAAGGTGTCCAGGCCCGCGCCGAGGATCACGTACTGCTCGAACCCACCGGCCGCCAGCCGGGCCTCGGTGTAGTGGCTCCGTGCGCTGACCTGGGCCCTGGTGCCGCTGAGCACCGGGTGATCGCCGGACTCCCGGTGATAGGAGATGAGTTCGGCGGCCCGCTCGCCCAGCAGCGTCTCGGCCACGGTGTCCTGGAACAGATGCGGTGGGCGATCCACGATCAGATGCGCGGCGCGACCGGCCGCCGCTATCATCGCGGTCCGGCTCGGGCCCCTGTTGTCCGTCGAGCCGTTGTCCATCGAATTCTCCCTCCACGTTAGGATGTGCGGCAGCCCATTATCGGAAATCGCTACTGCGAGATCCGATGGTAGACAGGAGAATTCGATTTCGCTTTCACCATATCACACGGAAATAAATTTCCGATTACGGTGAATGCCGTCGGACTATCGATCGGTGAATGTGATCCGGACCGTCACCGGATCGCTCTCCAGCGCCGCGAAGAAGCCGCGGCTGAACGGGGCCAGCGCCGGATGCGGGGCGAAGGTGCGGGCGCGGGCCACCACGTCGTCGTCGGGGAGCAGCGCAGCGGTGCCGGTGCGCCAGTTATCACCCTGGCGGACACGGACATTCGGGTTGGCCGTGAGGTTCAGGCCCCAGCCCGACCGCAGGCCGTGCTGGCAGATGGCCCACGCGCCCTCATCGTCGAACAGCAGCGACACCGGCACGCGGCGCGGCTGCCCGGACTTGCGGCCGACGGTTTCGATCTCGCTGGCGAAGGCAGTGCGGATGCCGATCCGGTCCAGGGCGCGGACGGCCGGGTTCATCACATAGCGGCCCATGGCGCGCTCGGCGCGGAACTTGCGGGCCGCCCGGTCGGCGGCGGTACGCGGGGCGGTGGATCGCTTGCTGCGGAAGGCATCGAAGCCGTTGCGGCGCAGCATGGTCACCGCCGTCAGCCAGGGCGAGCGGTCCGGATCGGGATCCTTGCCCGCGCCGAGCCGGTGCAGCTGATCGGTGTGCCACTGCAGGTCGAGCGCGCCGTCGAAGGACTTCAGGCCGCCATTGGCGGCCAGACGCGGGGGCAGGCCCAGCGAGATGTGCGGCGGGTGCAGCGCGTCGGTCCGCTCGGTGAGCAGATCGGCTGCGGCGCTGGGGATCACGGCCGCGGGGCGGCCCAGGCCGACCAGGTCGCAGGTGCCGCCGGCCAGTGCGTCGGACATGGCGGCGCGGGAGCGGAAACCGCCGGTCACCGCGATCGGGACCGAGCCCGCGGCCTGCCGGGCGGTCTCGGCGTAGTCCAGGAAGTACGCCTCGCGGGCGCGGGTGCTGGCCGAGGCCGTGCGCGGCCGGCCCATCATGGCGGGGGATTCGTAACTGCCGCCGCTGATTTCGAACAGGTCCACCTGCTCGCCGGACAGCTCCTCGATGACCGTGCGCGACTCGTCCTCGGTGAAGCCGCCGCGCTGGAAGTCGGCCGAATTGAGTTTGATGCCCAGCCCGAAGCCCGGGCTCACCGCCGCGCGGATGCTGCGCGCCACCTCGACCACGAACTGCCGCCGTCGCTCGGCGTCGCCGCCCCAGGCGTCGGTGCGCTGATTCGACAGCGGGGACAGAAACTGCGAGACCAGGTAGCCGTGCGCGCCGTGGATCTGGACGCCGTCGAATCCGGCGGCCTCGGCGATCCGGGCGGCGCGGCCGAAGCGGGCGATGATGTCGAGGATCTCGTCCTCGGTCAGCTCGCGCGGTGCGGGCACGCCGGGGATGCCCATGGCAATGGCCGAGGGTGCGACCGCGCGGGTGCGGGTGACGATCGGATTGGCCTGCCGTCCGGGATGATTCAGCTGCACCCAGACCTTGGCGCCGCCGTCCTTGGCGACCTTGGCCCAGCGGGTGAGGGCCTCCAGGTGCCGCTCGTCCTCGATGGCCACATTGCCGGGTTCGCCGCAGTGGCGGCGGTCCACCATGACATTGCCGGTGACGATGAGTCCGTAGCCGCCGCGGCTCCAGCGGCCGTACAGTCGTTCCAGCCGCGCGTCGGGGGCATTGTCGCCGTTGGCCAGCCCTTCGCTCAGGGCGGATTTCATGATCCGATTGGATAGCACCTGACCGCTGGCCAGCGGCAGGGGATCGTGCAGGGTCGACTGTCGCGCGGTGGATGCTGACGGCATGGTGTGGCCCCGATTCCTCGTCGAAGAGTTGAGCGGCGGACTACACTGGGTAGACCAATCGGTATATTGGAAAACGGTAGTACACCGATCGGTATAGAGCAAGGAGGAATCGTCCATGGGTGCCCGCGACCGCCTCATCGACAGCGCCATCGCCCTGATGCGGTGCAATGGCATCGCCGGGACCGGCATCGCGCAGCTGCTCGAGCACAGCGGCATCTCCCGCCGGTCGATCTACCTGAACTTCCCGGGCGGCAAATCCGAACTGGTCGCCGAGGCCACCCGGACCGCCGGACAGGCCACCAGCGCACTCATGCGAACCGTCACCGCCGGCACCGATCTGGCCGGCGCCATCGCCGCCTTCCCGGCCCTGTGGCGGGACGTGCTGGTTTCGAGCGACTTCACCGCGGGCTGCCCGATCGTGGCCGCGGCGCTCGGCCGCTCGGAATCGCCCGAGGCGGCCGACGTGGCGGGGGAGACCTTCGGCGAGTGGGAGGGCATCCTCGCCGACCGGCTCGAGGCCGAGGCCGTGGAACCCGCCATCGCCCGCTCCCTGGCGACCACCATCATCGCGGCGGTCGAGGGCGCGGTCATCATGTCGCTGGCGACCCGCTCGACCACACCCCTGGAACGGGCCGGCCAGCAGATGGCCGACCTGGTCGCCTTGCACACGGGCAGGACGACCTCGGTCGCCTGAGCCTCAGATCAGGCTCAGGCCGCCGTCGACGGTGACGATGGTGCCGGTGGTGTAGCCGGACCGATCCGAGGCGAGAAACGCTGCCATATCGGCGATTTCGCGCGGATGGGCCGGGCGGCCGAAGGGGAAGTCCGCCGCCATCTCGGCGAAACGGGCATTGGTCTCGATGAGTGTGGTGATGCGCGCGGTGGCCACCGGGCCCGGATTGATGCCGACCACCCGGATGCCGTCGCGCCAGCTGCGGCTGCCCAGCGCGCGGGTGAACGCCATGAGCGCCGCATTGCCGGTGCTGCCCGCGATGTACTCGGCATCGGGCCGCTCGCCCGCCGAACCGATGACGTTCACGATGACGCCGCCACCGCGCCGCGTCATGTCCGCGTAGACGCGGCGGCTCAGGTCGATGTAGCCGAAGACCTTGAGTTCCCATGCGTGCCGCCAGGTTTCGGCGTCGACCGCCGCCAGCGGTCCGGCCGGAATGTCGCCGGCATTGTTGACCAGGATGTCCGGCGCTCCGACCGCGTCCGCCAGCCCGGTGAGATCCTCGGCCGACCGCAGGTCCACCGGGTGGGAGCGCACCTGCACCCCGTGGTCGGCGCGCAGCCGCTCGGCAATCTCGTCCAGCCGCTCCTTGCTGCGGGCGGCCAGATGCAGATGGCAGCCCTCCGCGGCGAGTACCCGCGCGATCTCCGCGCCGATGCCCGCCGACGCGCCGGTCACGAGCGCCGTTCTGCCGCCCAGTCTCAAATCCATTGGCACATCTCCTGAATCTCGTGTCCGATGCCGATGTCAAACGGTGCGGACATTCGTC
Organism: Nocardia sp. NPDC059228; assembly: GCF_042754245.1. Lineage (NCBI taxonomy): Bacteria > Bacillati > Actinomycetota > Actinomycetes > Mycobacteriales > Nocardiaceae > Nocardia > Nocardia sp. NPDC059228. Next base: position 368,061 of record NZ_JBHZAL010000002.1, read on the forward strand.
GGGTTCAACTTTTTGGTCGAATGTCCACGTTGATGGAAAAGGCGGATCGCCGCCATCTGTTCCCGGTGCCCACTACGCCGTCGCGGCGGTGGGCGTGATGCCCGACAGGCCGAGCACGCGCTGGAATACCCTGTCGCGCAGCCTTGCCGGGATATGGGACAGCAAGACCGCGAGTCGTGCATCGGATCCCGCTACATAGAACGCCTTCGGCTTGCGTGCCTCGACCACGCGGGTGATGACCGAAGCCGCCACCTCGACCGGCGCGTAGCGCTGGCCGGCCGCGGCCCGCTCGAAGGCGGTGAGCTGGCGCTCGTACAACCCGGCGATCTGCGGATCAGCCTGTGCCAGTGCGGCTTCGGCCGCAGCGGCGGACTTGGCGAAGATCTCCGTGCGCATGGCTCCGAGCTGCACGACCGATACCGGAATACGCCACGGGGTCAGTTCGACGCGCAGTGATTCCGAATACGACTCCAGCGCGGCCTTGCTCGCGCCGATGGGGCCGAGGAAGGGGAAAGCGACCCGGGCGCTGGCCGCGCTGATATTCACGATCCGGCCGCCGCCCTCCCGGAGCAGGGGCAGAAAGGTCTGGATGACGCGCACCGGACCGTGCACATTGACCTCGAATTGCCGGTGCCACTCGGGGATCGGCACCAGTTCGGTCGGACCCTGGACGAGTACGCCCGCATTGTTGATCAGGGCGTGCAGCCCCTGTCCGTCTTGGTGTTTCGCCACCTGTCCGGCGGCTTCCGCGACGCTCGCGGAATCGGTGACATCGAGTGTGAGCTGGGTGATGCCGGTGGCATCCAGGTCCGGTGTCGGGGTGCGGACCCCGGCGTAGACGTGGAATCCCTTGGCGGCCAGGGTCAGTGCGCAGGCGCGGCCGATGCCGCCGCCCGCGCCGGTGAGCAGGATCGCGCGTGCGTTGGTGGCTGTTGTCATGTGAAGCCTCGGATCGAATCGCGGTTGATACGCATACCCGGGTACATGAACAAGAGTACATGTCCCAAGGTACATGTCAATGGTCACGAGTATCCCGATCGATTCGAATCCCGGTGCGGCCTAGGTGTTTACCGATCCTCGTCGATCTCGTCGCGTGCCCATTCGGCCCATTCGGCCAGCGCCTCGTACAACCGGATGCCCGCCTCGACCGCGATCCGCTTGGACCTGTCGTGCGGATCGGTGCCGAACTCGCCGCGGTCCTTGGCCATGGCCAGCTCGCGGTACATGGCCGCGGTATCGCTGAAGAAACGCCCCTCGCGATCCAGGTGCTCGCCCAGATCCTTCGGCTCCATCAGCCAGAAGAAGAACGACCGCAGCAGCGGTTCCAATCGCAGGGTGTGATCGACCTCGTCCTCGACCAGCCACCGCCGCACCTCGGCCAGCCCGGCCTCGGTGATCCGGTACGCCTTGCGCCCCCGCGCCCCTTCGCTGTCCAGCTCGATCATTCCGGCCTCCGCCAGCCGTCCGAGCTCGGCATAGATCTTCGGATGCCGCGCCGGCCACACCGGCCCCAGCGCCTCCTGGAACCGCTGGGCCAGGTCGTACCCGCTGGCCGGCCCCTCCGCCAGCAACCCCAGCAACCCGTGCCGCAGCGACATGCCACACCCTTTCGTAGACCCTCACCACATCATCACACCCGGCTATCGCGCCCCGACTCCGCGAGCACGCGCTCGACCTCCGCCGACTCCGGAATCGAGGCACTGGCACCCAGTTTCGTCGTGGCCAGCGCCCCCGCGGTACAGGCCCAGGCCAGGGCGGTGTCGGGGCCTTCGTGCCAGTGGGCGGCCAGCGCCCCGGTGAAGGTGTCGCCCGCACCGGTGGTGTCCACGACCTGCACGCGAATCCCCCGATGGGAGAGCTCGACACCGTCGGGACCGCGATAGCTCGCCCCCGCGCCGCCCCGCGTTGTGATGACGTGCGGCACACCGGTGAGCGCGGAGGCCAGTCGAGCCGCCTCACCTTCATTGACGACCGCGACGTCGATCTCGGCCCACAACTCGTCCGGAAGCTCTTGCACCGGTGAGGGATTCAGCACCACCGTGGTGCCATGGGCCCGCGCCTGCCGGGCGGCCGCGAGCACCGTGGGAATCGGAATCTCCAACTGGCACATGAGCACATCCGCGGCGGCGATCGTATCCAGGTCCGCTGCAGTCAGTTCCGTCATCCGCCCGTTGGCCCCCGCCACCACGATGATGGTGTTCTCGCCATTCCGGTCCACCACGATCGTCGCGATCCCACTGGGCCCCTCGACCTCGCGCAGCCGTGAGACCCCAACCCCGGCCTCACGCAACACCTTCCGCAGCGCGTCGGCGAACACATCCCCGCCGACCGCCCCCACGAACTCGACCTCGGCCCCCGCCCGCCGCGCCGCGATCGCCTGATTCGACCCCTTCCCACCCGGAACCAGTGCGAACCCGTCTCCGGTCACCGTCTCCCCGGCCTCCGGCCGCCGCCCCACGGTCGTCACCAGATCCATATTGATGCTGCCCACCACCGCAATTCGCGCCATGGTCCGGACCGTAGTTCAGGCGGCTCAGCCGAGGGCGGATTCGACGATGGACGTGGCCTCCGGGGTGACGGGGTCGAGGATGTCGTCGAAGTCGTGGTGTTTTTCGACGTAGGCCTTGACGAAGGGGCAGATGGGGACGATGCGTTTGCCGCCGGCTCGGGTGGCGGTGAGGGCGGCGCCGATGAGTGTGGAGGCCAGGCCCTGACCGGCGAAGGCCTCGTCGATCTCGGTGTGGAAGAAGATGCGCTGGCGGCCTTGATCGACGTAGGCGGTCAGGCCGGCGCGGGTATCGCCGACCTTGATGGCGAAGTACTGGGGGACGGTGTCGGTGACCTGGGTGATGGTCGGCTCGGGCGCGGTCATGAGGGCTCGCTTTCGGTCGGGGCGGTGTGGTGGTCGGGTTCGAGGGGCGGGCTGGCGACGGCGGAGAAGGTGCGGCACTCCGGTTCACACGAGGCCGGGGCGGTGCGGAGGGCGTCGTCGCGGACGGTGAAGAAGGCCAGGGCGGCGGCCGCGATCATGAGGACGGCGCAGGTGAGGATGGCCAGATGGAAGCCGTGGGCGAAGTCGGGCGGATTGGTGTACGCCGCACCGGTGAGTCCGGCCAGGGGCGGAATGGCCGCCACGCCCAGCAGACCCGCGGCGCGGGCGACCGCATTGTTGACGCCGCTGGCCACGCCCGCATGGCGTTCGTCGGCGGTGGCGAGGACGGTCGCGGTCAGCGGCGCCACCGCCAGCGTCAGGCCGAAGCCGAAAACCAGTGCGGCGGGCAGGACATCGACCAGGTAGGAGGTGTGGATGCCGATGCGGGTCATCAGCAGCATGCCCGTCGCGGCGAGCAGTACACCGGCGGTGATCGGCCAGCGGGGTCCGATGCGCTGGGCCAGCGCGCCGGAGCGGGCCGAGAACAGCAGCATCAGAACGGTGACCGGCAGCATGGCCGTGCCCGCGGCGATCGGAGTGAATCCGGCCACCACCTGCAGGGTCAGCACCAGCAGGAAGAAGACCACGCTCATGGCGCCGTACATGACGAAGGTGACCACATTGATCGCGGTGAACTGCTTGGAGGCGAACACGGCGACGGGCAGCATGGCCGCGGGATCCTGGCCGTCGCGCGACCGCCGCCGCTCCACCACCACGAATCCCGTACCCGCGGCGACGCCCGCGATCGCGCTGCCCCACACCAGGATTCGACTCGTACCGTGCTCGGGCGCCATGGTCAGGGCGTAGGTGATCCCGGCCAGGCACAAGGCCGCCAGCACCGCGCCGAGCACGTCGAACCTCCCGTGCGCCTCGGCATCGCGGGTCTCGGGCACGTGCCGGGCCGTCACCGCCACCACCACCGCGGCCAGCGGGATATTGAGCAGGAACACCCACCGCCAGCCGGCCGCCTCCACCAGCCACCCGCCCAGGAAGGGCCCGATGGCTCCGGCCACGCCACCCAGCCCGGACCAGGCCCCGACCGCGCGCGCCCGCTCCTCGGGCCGGAAGGAGGCCTGAATGATGGCGAGTGAGCCGGGCGTCAGCAGCGCACCGCCCACGCCCTGCAGGGCCCGGGCCGCGATGAGCATCGAAACGTCTTGCGCCGCACCGCACAATGCGGAGGCGGTGGCGAACCACACCACCCCGATCAGGAACACCCGCCGCCGCCCGTAGCGGTCGCCCAGCGACCCGCCCAGCAGGATCAATCCGGCCAGCGTCAGCGTGTACGCGTTGACCGTCCACTGCAGTCCCGCCATCGATGCGCCGAACTCGTCACCGATCCGCGGGAGTGCCACATTCACGACGGTCGCGTCCAGCATGGCCATCCCCGAACCGAGGACGGTGGCCAGCAGAACCCATCGGCCGGTGCCCGAGGACAACCGGATGCTCGCGGTCATGCGCTCACGGTAACAACCTGCCCCCGACCGGCGGCAGATCGTCATCAGTAATCTGTCCTTATGACTGCTCCCACGACCACAGATCGGGACGCTGTCCGCGAGGTGGTGCACGACTCGGCGCGCCGGGCTCGGGTGGCGTCGCGGACGCTCGCTCAGCTCACCACCGCGCAGAAGGACGCCGCGCTGCACGCCGCGGCCGACGCGCTGCTCGCGGCCAAGGACGCGGTACTCGCCGCCAACGCCGAGGACATCGAGATCGCCCGGGCGGGCGGCACCGCCGAGTCGCTGCTGGATCGGCTGCGGCTGACCGAGGCCCGCGTCGACGGCATCGCCTCGGGGCTGCGGCAGGTGGCCGGGCTGCCGGATCCGGTCGGCGATGTGGTGCGCGGGTCGACGCTGCCCAACGGTCTCGAGATCCGCCAGGTGCGGGTGCCACTGGGCGTGGTGGGCATGGTGTACGAGGCGCGGCCGAATGTCACCGTCGACGCCTTCGGGCTGGCGCTGAAGTCGGGCAATGCGGCGCTGCTGCGCGGCTCGTCCTCGGCGGCGAAGTCCAATGCGGCATTGGTTCGGGTGCTGCGGGAAGCGCTTGCAGCGCAGGGGCTTCCGGCCGACGCGGTGCAGCTGCTCCCGGCGGAGGACCGCTCCAGCGTCACCCACCTGATCCAGGCACGCGGCCTGGTGGACGTGGTGATCCCGCGCGGCGGCGCGGGCCTGATCAATGCGGTGGTGCGCGACGCGCTGGTGCCGACCATCGAGACCGGCACCGGCAACTGCCACGTATTCGTCCACCGGGACGCCGATCTGGCGATGGCCGAGTCCATCCTGATCAACGCCAAGACCCGCCGGCCCTCGGTGTGCAACACCGCCGAGACGGTGCTGATCGACCGGGCCATCGCCGAGACCGCGGTGCCGCGCATGATCAAGGCCCTCGAGGACAAGGGCGTCACCATCCACGGCGATCTGCCGGGCCTGGTGCCCGCCACCGACACCGACTGGGCCGACGAATACCTGTCCCTGGACATCGCTTTGAAGGTCGTCGACGATCTCGACGCGGCCGTCGAGCACATCAACGAGTGGGGCACCGGCCACACCGAGGCCATCGTGACCGCCGACCTGAAGGCCGCCCGCGAGTTCACCGCTCGCGTCGACGCCGCCGCCGTCATGGTCAACGCCTCGACCGCCTTCACCGACGGCGAGCAGTTCGGATTCGGCGCGGAGATCGGCATTTCGACCCAGAAGCTGCACGCCCGCGGACCCATGGGCCTGCCCGAACTAACCTCCACCAAGTGGATTGTGTGGGGCGACGGGCAGATTCGCCCCGTCTAGCACCCGCTGGATACGAAAGGACCGCCGTGGCTCCCACCACCGCACCCAACCAGGAGCCGATCTTCTCGTCGGTCGACGATGTGATCGAGCGGCTGGCCCGCACCGGCTACCTGGCCGACAAGGCCACCGCCACTTCGGTTTTCCTCGCCGACCGGCTCGGCAAGCCGCTGCTCATCGAGGGGCCGGCCGGTGTCGGCAAGACCGAGCTGTCCAAGGCCGTCGCGCAGGTCGCGGGTGCGGAACTGGTGCGGCTGCAGTGCTATGAGGGCGTGGACGAGGCGCGGGCGCTCTACGAGTGGAACCACGCCAAGCAGATCCTGCGCATCCAGGCGTCCTCGGAGAACGACTGGGCCGAAACCAAGGCCGACGTCTTCACCGACGAGTTCCTGCTGGAACGCCCGCTGCTCACCGCCATCCGGCGCGACGAGCCGACCGTGCTGCTCATCGACGAGACCGACAAGGCCGACGTCGAGATCGAGGGCCTGCTGCTCGAGGTGCTGAGCGACTTCTCGGTCACCGTGCCGGAACTGGGCACCATCAGCGCGACCCGCAAGCCGTTCGTGGTGCTCACCTCCAACGCCACCCGCGAGCTGTCCGAGGCGCTCAAGCGGCGCTGCCTCTACCTGCACATCGACTTCCCGGACGAGGAGCTCGAGCGCCGCATCCTGGCCAGCCGGGTGCCGGAGCTGAAGCCCGCGGTGGCGGCGCAGCTGGTGCGGATCGTGCACGTGCTGCGCGGCATGCAGCTCAAGAAGCTGCCGTCGGTCGCGGAGTCCATCGACTGGGCGCGCACGCTCCTGGCCTTGGGCGCAAAGGATCTCGACGACAAGACCGTGCGGGCCACGCTCGGAGTGGTGCTGAAGCACCAGGCCGATCACGTGCGTGCGCAGTCCGAGCTGAAGCTGGCCTGATCGTGGGCGGGGCTTCGGAGCCCTCGAAGGGCAAGGAGAACTCGCCGCGCGGGCTGGTTTCCGCCGCCATGCGGGCGATCTCGGGCGGTACGCCGGCCAAGCCGGTGCAGGTGCCGGGACCGACGGCCGAACACGGCCTGCCCGGGCATCTGGTCGGCTTCGTGGAGGCGTTGCGCGGCCGGGGAATTCCGGTCGGGCCGTCCGAAACCGTGGACGCCGGACAGGTTCTCACCGTCCTGGACCTCATGGACCGGGAGGCGCTGCGCGAGGGCCTGGCCTGCGCGCTGCTGCGCCGCACCACCCAGCGCGCCACCTTCGACGGCATGTTCGACCTGTGGTTCCCGGCCGCGCTGGGGGAGCGGGCCGGGGCCGAGGAGGTGGAGCTGCCGATCAAACCGGACGGCTCGGTCGACATCCTCGAACTGCGGAAGATGCTGGCGGAGTTGCTGATCCAGGACCCGTCGGGCGAGCAGGCGCAGCAATTGCAGGCGCTGGCCGCGCAGATGGTCGACCAGATGGGCCAGTACCAGGCGGCGGGCGGGCCGTCCTTCTCCGCCTACCAGACGCTGAAGGATCTGCAGCCGGAACTGCTGGTGAGCAGGATTCTCGCCGGCCTCGCCCAGGGCATGGACAATTCCGACTTCGACACCGAGGTCGCCCGCCGCACGGCCCGCGGCCGCATCAAGGACTTCCGCAGCACCGTCGAAGCCGAGACCCGCCGCCGGGTGGCCGAGCGCATCGGCCGCGAGCGCGTCGCCACCTACGGCGTCGCCCGGCAGGCCGAGGACGCCGACTTCCTGCGCATCTCCCAGGCCGAACTCGACGAACTGCGCCGCAGCAGTCAGCGCTTGGCCCGGGTCCTGGCCTCCCGCCTGGCCGCGCGCCGCCGCCGTGCCCGCCGCGGCGAGATCGATCTGCGCAAGACCATGCGCAAATCCATGTCCACCGGCGGCGTCCCAGTGAATCTCGTCACCCGCAAGCCGCGTCCCGGCCGCCCCGATCTCGTCCTGCTGTGCGACATCTCGGGCTCGGTCGCCGGTTTCTCCAGCTTCACCATGCTGCTGGTGAACGCCCTGCGCGAGCAGTTCTCCCGGGTCCGCATCTTCGCCTTCGTGGACCGCGTCGACGAGGTCACCCAGCTGTTCGACGCGGCCACCCCGCTGGATCAGCTGACCCGCCGCATCTTCACCGAAGCCGAGGTCGTCGGCATCGAGGGCCACTCCGACTACGGCTCGGCCCTGGAGGGTTTCGCCGAGCGGTTCCCCGACGCCGTCACCAGCCGCACCTCCCTGCTCATCCTCGGCGACGCCCGCACCAACTACCGCGACCCGGCGCTGGACACCCTCCGGCGGCTGGTCGACACCGCCAAGCACGCCTACTGGCTCAACCCCGAGGCCGAGAAGATGTGGGGCACCGGCGATTCCGCCGCCGACCGCTACGCCGACATCATCGAGATGCACGAATGCCGTTCGGCCCGCCAGCTGACCGCCCTGGTGGGCCGTCTGCTGCCGGTCTGAATCCGGCCGGCCCGCCGGCCGAGCCCCGCCGGTGCGGGGGCGGCGTAATCAATCGCCCCCGGTAAGCTCGCTTTTCGTGTATACGAACGGCCGCCGCAAGCTGGGCGTGATGGGCGGCACCTTCGACCCCATCCACCACGGGCACCTGGTCGCGGCCAGTGAGGTCGCGAATCGGTTCGACCTGGACGAGGTGATTTTCGTACCGACCGGTCAGCCGTGGCAGAAGGGCGATCGCGCGGTCAGCCCGGCCGAGGACCGGTATCTCATGACGGTCATCGCGACCGCGTCCAATCCCCGGTTCCAGGTGAGCCGCGTCGACGTGGACCGCGGCAAGGAGACCTACACCGTCGACACCCTGCGCGACCTGGCCGAACTCCACCCGGACGCGGATCTGTACTTCATCACCGGAGCGGACGCGCTGGCCAGCATCCTGACGTGGCAGGATTGGTCGGAACTGTTCGAGCTGGCGAAATTCGTCGGCGTGACCCGTCCGGGGTACGAATTGAATATCGACCATCTCGCCGACCACCTCCGCGACTACCCGGAGGGCACGGTCACGATGGTCGAGATCCCGGCCCTGGCCATCTCGTCGAGCGAATGCCGGCGACGGGCGGGGGAGGGTCGGCCGGTGTGGTACCTCGTCCCGGACGGGGTCGTCCAATACATATCGAAACGGCACCTGTACGTGCCGCAAGACAGTGCATGGTGAAAGTGCGCAGGGAAGAGGTAGCAGGGTGACAGCATCGGCAGAAGCCGTCTCGATGGCGACGGTGGCCGCACGGGCCGCCGACGAGAAACTGGCCGCCGACGTGGTCGTGCTGGACGTCTCCGAGCAGCTGGTCATCACCGACTGCTTCGTCATCGCGTCCGCGCCCAACGAGCGCCAGGTCAACGCGATCGTCGACAACATCGAGGACAAGCTGCGCGAGGCCGGATACAAGCCGGTGCGCCGCGAGGGCACCCGCGAGGGCCGCTGGGCGCTGCTGGACTACGTCGAGATCGTGGTCCACGTCCAGCACGAGGACGAACGCGACTTCTACGGCCTCGAGCGCCTGTGGAAGGACTGCCCGGCGGTGCCGGTCGACGGCATCGGCGATCCGCGCGCGACGACCGAGCAAGACAAGGGCGGGGACGACGAGTGAGCAAGATGGCCGGCGTCCGCCGGTTGATTCTGCTGCGGCACGGGCAGACCGAATGGAACGCCGGCGACCGCATGCAGGGCCAGATCGACACCGAACTCGATGACATCGGCAGACGCCAGGCCAAGGACTGCGCGCCGGACATGGCGACCAGCGACCTGATCGCCATTGTCTCCTCCGATCTCAAGCGGGCCCACGACACCGCGCTCGCCGTCGCCGAATGCGCGGCCATGCCGGTCGTCACCGACGAGCGCCTGCGCGAGACCAACCTCGGGGACTGGGAGGGCCTGGACCACCACCAGGTCGACGCCGAGTACCCCGGCGCCCGCAAGGCGTGGCGGCTCGATGCCCGCTTCACCCCGCCCGGCGGCGAATCCAAGCTCGAGGTGGGCGCGCGAGCGCTGCCCGTGGTGACGGAACTCTTCGCCGCGCGGGAGGACTGGCCCGGCCGTACCATCATGCTGGTTGCGCACGGCGGGCTGATCGCGGCGCTGACCGCGGCCCTGCTCGACCTGCCCGAGGCGAACTGGCCGGCCCTGGGCGGCCTGGCCAATACCAGCTGGGTGCAGCTGACCAGCCACGGTCCCGGCATCGACAAGCCCGGCTGGCGCCTGGATGTGTGGAACGCCGTCGCGAAGGTAGCCCCTGATGTCCTCTGAGAGTCCGAACGCCCAACCGGCGCAGGACGGTTCGCCGCAGCGCAAGGTGCTGGTGGTAGTGGCGGACTCGCTGTCCTACTTCGGTCCCAAGGGCGGGCTGCCCGCCGACCATCCCGGCATCTGGCCCAATCTCGTTGCCGCCGAGCTGGACTGGGACGTCGAACTGGTGGCCCGCATCGGCTGGACCTGCCGCGACGCCTACTGGGCGCTGATCGGCGACCCGCGCATCTGGGCCGCGGTGCCGCGGGCCGGGGCCGTGGTGTTCGCGACCGGAGGCATGGACTCGCTGCCCTCGCCACTGCCGACCGCGCTGCGCGAGCTGATCCGCTATGTGCGGCCGTCCTCGGTGCGCCGGCGGGTGCGCGAGGCCTACAACTGGGTGCAGCCCAGGCTGTCCCCGCTGGGCCGGCCGGTGGCGCTGCCGCCCGCGGTGAGCGTGGACTACCTGGAACAGTCGCGGCACTCGCTGGCCCAGCTGCGGCCCGAGCTGCCGTTCGTGGCGGTGCTGCCCTCGGTGCACAAGTGCGAGGCCTACGCCGGGGTGCACACCGGGCGCGAGCCCATGGTGCGGGCCGTGTCGGCCTGGGCCGCCGAGCACGGGGTGCCGCTGGTGGATCTCGGGGACGCCGTGCGCGACAACGTGTTCAACGGCCCCGCCAACCCGGACGGCATCCACTGGGGCTGGGAGGGCCACAGCGCGGTCGCGCGGGCCATGGTGAAGGTGCTGACCGAGGCCACGGCCGACGAGGTACACACTGCATGACCGTGGTGGTGGTGACCGACTCGTCGGCCAGCCTGCCGGCCGGCCTCACGGCTGATCTTGGTGTGCTGGCCGTGCCGCTGCACGTGCTGGTCGACGATCGCGAGATTCGGGAGGGGATCGACGACTGCGACATCGACTACGGCTCCTCCCAGGTCACCACCTCGGCCGCCTCGCCGGGTGACCTGCGCAGCGTCTACGAGCGGGCGCTGGAGCTGTCCGACGGCGACGGCGTAGTGGCCGTGCACATCTCGCGGCAGCTGTCGGGCACCTGGGAGGCCGGGCGGCAGGCCGTGCGGGACATGGATGCCGCCGATCGGATCCGGCTGGTGGACTCGCTGAGCGCCGGGCTGGGTACCGGGCTGCCGGTGCTGGCGGCGGCGCGCCGGGCACGGGCGGGCGAGCCGCTCGATGTCGTGTACGACTCGGCGGTGGCGGCGGCCAGCCGCGGGCGCGCGTTCATCGTCGTCAACCGGACCGAGCAGCTGCGGCGCGGCGGGCGGCTGAGCACGGCCGCGGCGTTCTTCGGCACCGAGCTGGTCACCAAACCGATCATCCAGATCGTGAACGGGCGGCTGGAACTGCGCGAGAAGGCCCGCACGCGCTCCAAGGCGTTCACCAAACTCGTTGCGGCCGTGGTGGATGCGGCGGGCGAGGACGGGGCGGCGGTCGCGGTCCAGCATCTGGGGGCCGAGGAGGCCGCCAACACCATCGCCGGTCAGCTGCGGGATCTGATCCCCGGTATCCGGGAGGTCATCATCGCCGAATTCGGACCCACCCTGGGGGTGCACCTGGGCGTGGGCGCGGTCGGCGCGCTGGTGGTGCCGGGCGGCTGCGGCTAGCGGAAACAGCCTTGTCCACAACGTAATTCGCTATCCACAGGTCGGCTGAAAGCCCAGGTCGCGTGGGCGGCCGGGGTCGTCGTCGCTTCTACCGTGAGCTGCATGCCACGACTCGACGAACGCACCCCGCTGCAGCGCCTCAACGCCCGCACCGCCGCCGACCCACGCCCCGGCCCGGCCGAGGTCACCGCCGACCCGGCGGAATTCGCCTCCGGCCGTCCACATCCCGGCCGCTGGGACGAGGACTCACTCGACCAGCTCGTCGAACCCGATCTCCGGGACGCTGATCGGCATCCCGGCGGATCCTCGCCCGACTGGCTGTCCGAGCCCTGCGGCAGCGTGTCCCTGTGGCACGAACGCCTGGTCCCCGAACGTTTCCGCGGCACCCGCTGGGATCCGGGCCCGCGCGGTGTCGTGGTCATCGCCGCCCTCGGCATCCTGGCCATCCTCTTCGCCGGCTACGTCACCCTGCGCGAAAAGCCTGTCTCCCAACCGGTCCCACCCATCGCCGCACTCAGCGAATCCGCACCCGCCGACCAGGATGGTGCCGCACCCGAAGCCGCCGCTTCCGCCGTGACGGTCACAGCCACGCCCGTGCCGGGCGCGGCCCAGCCGCCCGCGTCGCGGCCCGCCGCCTCGCAGCCGGATCGAATCCCGCTCGCTACCACGGCAACCGGCGCTCCGGGGGCTACTGCCGCCCCCGGCGAGCTCGTCATCAGCGTCGTCGGTCTCGTCGAGCACGGCGGGCTCCGCCGCTTCCCCGCCGGAGCCCGGATAGCCGACGCCCTCCGCGTCGCCGCTCCCCGCCCCGAAGCCGACCTCTCCACCCTCAACCTCGCCCAGCCCCTCACCGACGGCGACCAGATCATCGTCGGCCGCACCACACCCCGCCCCACCACCCAGCAGGTCGGCACCACCATCGTGAATTCCGCCCACCCCCCGGCGAACTCACCCCCACCCTCCGGCCCACCCCGCTCCACCGCCGTCCCCGCGAAGGTGAACCTCAATACCGCCACCGAATCCGACCTCGACAGCCTCCCCGGCGTAGGCCCCGTCACCGCCCGCGCCATCCTCACCTGGCGCACCCGCCACGGCCGCTTCACCTCCATCGACCAACTCTCCGAAATCGAGGGCATAGGCCACTCCCGCCTCGCCCGCCTCCGCGACCGGGTGACGATATGACCACCGTGAATTGCCTTGCCGCGCACCAGTACAGTCGTACCGGTTGCCGGAAAGCCGAGTCGGAGGGCGCGAGCACGACTCGGACAGCGAGGCATGCGGGCGCTCATCGGGGCCGGCAGGCTACGGCCTGCGCCGAGCGGGGCAATCGCGCAGAGTTGTCGGGGCGCAACGATTGTGCCGCCGGTGGACGATCGGCGCCCGGGAGTGGAATGACGACGGTAGTGAAGCTGCGGTCGGAGCCGGGGCGGTGTCGATGACAACGGGCGCGACCGACCGCGTCGATGCCGGGGATCGCGGGCCCGTCGAAATACCCGAGGTGCTGGATGCGCGGCTGGTTCCGGCGGCGGTATGTGGTTGGGGCGCGACGGTAGCGCCGTTGGTGTTGGGGTGGTGGGCCGGGGTCGGGGTGGCGGCCGGGTGCGGGCTGGTGGGGATGTGTGTGGCGGCGTGGGCGATTCGGCGGGTGCGGGCGGGGCGGGGGAGGGGGGTGGCATGGGTGGTGCTGGGGGCCTTGGTGATCGGGGCGGGGTTCGGGGTGGCGGGGGCGTGGCATGCGCATCGAGTGCAGACGCATCCGTTGCGGGCGGTGCGGGCCGGGCAGCGGCTGGTGGCGGTGGTGGAGCTGACCGATGATCCGAAACGGGTGTCCGCCAAGCCGTTCGGCGGGCCGAAGGTGCTGGTGCGGGCCGCGCTGGTGGATTACCGGTTGGGTGGACGGATTGTGCATTCCGGCGGATCGGTGCTGGTGATGGCGCCGGCGGCGGGGTGGCGGACCCTGCTGCCCGGCCAGCGGGTGGAATTCCCTGCCCGCGTGGCCCGTCCGTGGCGTCCGGACATGACGGTCGCCATCCTGCGGGCGGAGGCCGCTCCCATCTCGGTGGGCACCCCGCCCTGGTGGCAGCGCCTCGCCGGGCAGGTGCGCGGCGACTTCGCGACATCCGCCCACCGCGCGCTCTCCGATGATGCCGCCGGCCTGCTCCCGGGCCTGGTCATCGGCGACACCTCGACCCTCACCGACCACGTCCAGGAGAACTTCCGTGAGTCCGATTTGACGCATTTGACAGCTGTCAGCGGGGCCAATGTGACGATTTTGCTCGGGGCCGTGCTGGTTTCGATGCGCATCCTCACGGTGGATCCACGGATCGGCGCGGTGGCCGCGGGCGCGGCTCTGGTCATGTTCGTGATCCTGGCCCGCCCCTCGCCCAGTGTCCTGCGGGCCGCCGTCATGGGAGCCATTGCGCTACTGGCTCTCTGCACGGGCCGCCGTAAGCAGGCCCTACCCGCCCTGTGCGCCGCCATCATCGGATTGCTGGCCTGGTCACCGGGTCTCGCGGTGGACGCCGGATTCGCCCTGTCGGTGCTGGCCACCGCCGGACTGATCGTGATCGCCCCGGGCTGGTCGGATTGGCTTCGCGCCCATGGCTGGTGGCGGATCCCCGCCGACTCCTTCGCGGTGGCGGCCGCGGCCTTCGTGGTCACCACGCCGCTGGTCATCGCCATGACCGGCCACCTCAGCCTGGTCGCGATCGTAGTGAACATGCTGGTCGAACCGGTGATCGCGCCCATCACCATCCTCGGCGCGCTGGGTGCGCTGCTCGCCTGCGTGTGGTCGCCCCTCGCCGCGGCGGTCATGCACTGCACCGCACCGCCACTGTGGTGGCTGCTCACGGTCTCCGACCGAGCCGCCGCCCTGGGAGCCTCGGTCTCACTACCGACCGGTCTGCGTTCAGGTCTCGTCGCAACGGTGGTGTGCGCCTTGGTGATCGCGGCTCTGCACCCTGGCCGCTCGCGGGCGGATCCGGACGCCGTGCCGGGATCGGTGCCGCCTCGGCCGGGTCGAGACGAGGACTCGCCGTCCGGCTAGAGGGAGCTCAGGAACTCGTTGACGGCGTCGGCGAAACCGGCGGGGTCGTTGGCGTAGACGACGTGGTCGGCATCGAGTTCGACCATACGGGTGCCCGGGCGCCGGTCGCGCATGGCCGCGGCCATGTCGGCGGGGATGACGCCGTGCGCGGCACGGACGAGCAGGGCCGGGCAGGTGCCGGCGACCCAGTCCGACCAGTGGTCGCCGTGCACAAGGTCCTCGGAGGCGACGATGTCGAGGGGGCGGAAGGGCAGGCTCCAGGAGCCGTCGGCACGCTCGCGAACCAGCGCCCCGAAGTGCGCGGCCATCGGGCCCACGTGTCATACGTTTGTGTGCCTGTGCTGACCGGGTGCGGGATGCAGGGGTTGTCGGAGCGGGCTCGTAGGATCGGGGTGTGAACCAGCGACCCGCGCCCCTGCATCTCGTGCTCGGTGAAGAGGAATTGCTGATCGAGCGGGCGGTGGCGGGCATTACCGCGCAGACCCGGGCCGGCTCGGCGGAGGCGGATGCGCTGCCGGTGGATCGACTCCGGGCGGGGGATGCCAGCACGGCGGAATTGGCTGAGCTGCTCAGTCCTTCGCTGTTCGCCGAGGATCGGGTGATCGTGCTGGAGTCGGCGGCCGAGGCGGGCAAGGACGCGGTCGCGGTCATCCAGGATGCGGCGTCCGCACCACCCGAGGGTGTGGTGCTGGTGGTGCTGCACAGCGGGGGCGGGCGGGCCAAGGCGCTGGCGCCGGCCCTGCAGAAGCTGGGCGCGGTGGTGCACGACTGCGCGAAGCTGACCAAGGCGGGGGAGCGGGTCGAGTTCGTGCGCAACGAGTTCCGGGCCGCCAATGTGCGGGTGCCGGCGGACGTGGTGCAGGCCCTCATCGAGGCCGTGGGCTCGGACCTGCGCGAACTCGCCGCCGCCAGTTCGCAGTTGGCGGCCGATACCGGCGGCAAGGTGGATCTCGCGGCGGTGCGGCAGTACTACTCGGGCAAGGCCGAGGTGACCGGGTTCGATGTCGCCGATCTCGCCGTGTCGGGGGATCGGCCCGCCGCCATGGAAGCGCTGCGCTGGGCCATCGATCGCGGCGTCCCCGCGGTCCTGCTCGCGGACGCCCTCGCGGATTCGGTGCACACCATCGCCCGCGTCGGCTCGGCCGGGCGCGGCGACCCGTTCAAGATGGCCGGTGATCTGGGGATGCCGCCGTGGAAGGTGAAGAAGGCGCAGGGCCAGGCGCGCGGCTGGACCGGCGCGTCCATCGGGGCGGCGCTGCAGGTGGTGGCCGCGCTCAATGCCGACGTCAAGGGTCAGGCGGCCGACGCGGATTACGCGCTGGAGCACGCACTCTCGCGCATTCTGGAGCTGCGCGAGAGCGCCTCGTAGCGGGAAGGCCCGGGACTACTCCGGCTTCCAGGTGATCTTGCCGCCCTGGAACTCCTGGGCCTTGCCGCCCTGGTAGTCGTACTCGTCGCTGGTCGGGTAGCCGTAGCGGCCGTTCTCCGCGCCATTGCGCACCCACTCGTCGCGGATCGAGCCCCACACGACGTGGGTCCCGGTCTTCTGGGTGGAGTAGACGGCTCCGCCCTCGAACAGCTGCTCGTGGGTGGTGGTGCTGTTGGTCTTGTTCTCATCGGCGATGGGGAAGCCCAGCGGGCTGCTCTCCCAGCCGACCGAGGAGTACTTGTCGCGGATCACGCCGCTCACCACATGGGTGCCGGCACCCACCGACCAGTAGATCGAGCCGCCCTGGAAGTGCTGGAAGCGGCCGGGTTTCGAGGTCTGCCCCTCGTCCACCACCGGGTACTTCAGCGCGCCCGACTCCGCGCCCGCGCCCTTCCACTTGTCGCGGATGGCGCCGCCGATGGCGTGCGCGTCGGTAGCTGGGGTCCAGTAGATGGAGACGTTGTTGACGAAGTCCTGCTTCTTGCCGCCGCCCGCGGCGTCGGTCTCCGGAGTGGTGGGATCACCGAAGAAGTCCGGTCCCCCCGCCCCGTCGTATTCGACCTCGATGGCCCCGCCCACCTCGAACGGGCCGATGGGACGCGCGGCTGCCACACCCATTCCGGTGGTCAGCGTGACCGCGGCCACGCTGACGGCCAGCGTGCCCCGGGTCCAGGACGAACGGTTGTCACGACGCAGCGTTGCCAAGAGATCTCTCCCAGTGCAGGTTTACAGGTAGCCCCCGACGGTTCGCGGCCATCCTGCTGAAAATAGCGCGCTCGCGCAAGTCGCCAGCTCCGGACACGACAAAAGCCGCCGTGGTCTTCGTGGCCACGGCGGCTGTGAGAAGCATGATGCCGGTAGGTGTACCGGGCAGGATCAGCCGAGCTTGTTGAAAGCCAGCGACAGGGCCGACTTCTTGTTGGCGGCCTGGTTGGTGTGGATGACGCCCTTGGAGGCGGCCTTGTCCAGGCTCTTGCTCGCGGACTGCATCAGCTCGAGCGCCTTGTCCTTCTCGCCCGCCGCAGCGGCCTCGCGGAACTTGCGGATCGAGGTGCGCAGCGCGGACTTCACCGACTGGTTGCGCTGGCGCGCAAGCTCGTTGGTGCGGATCCGCTTCATCTGGGACTTGATGTTGGCCACGCCGGTTTCCTCGTGTTCCTTCACTTGGTGGTGTATGCGGGATGCAAAGTCTTCGGGCGCGCACTACGAGAGGGGCAGTTGCAGCACCGACAGTCGAGGCTACCAGGCGACGTGGCGAGGTATGAAATCGAGTCTGTCCGCCATCTGGCCGAAACCAGAAATTTATCGCCGTCCAACTGCGTGTTGCCCCTGCGTGATGGACTATTTTTGCATGACCCCCGCAGCACCCGCACCGGGTCTCTCCAGAGTAGACAGATCCACCGCGTCAGCCTCCGCCGCGCTCGCTCCTTCCGGACTGGAACGCGAAAAATCGGATAAATCAGGCGTCTTCGCGGGGTATCAACCGGGCCGCTACGACCGTGCCTATGACGAGATGTTCGATTCCGCGGGCCGCCCGCGGGCGCCCTACCGGGGGATATTCAACGCCCTGGCCACCATCGACGCCGAGGATCTGGCCGCCCGCGCCGAGGCGCTGGACCGCGCATTCGTCGATCAGGGCATCACCTTTTCGCTCTCCGGCCAGGAGCGGCCCTTCCCGCTCGACCTGGTACCGCGGGTGATCGCCGCCGGCGAATGGACCAAACTCGAACGCGGCATCCGGCAGCGGGTGCGCGCGCTGGAGGCCTTCCTCGCCGACGTCTACGGCGAGCAGACCATCCTGCGCGACCGCGTGATTCCGAAACGGCTGGTGACCTCCTGCGCGCACTTCCACCGCGAGGCCGCCGGCCTGGTGCCGCCCAATGGCGTGCGCATCCACGTGGCGGGGATCGATCTGGTGCGCGACGAGCACGGGGATTTCCGTGTGCTGGAAGACAATCTGCGCTCGCCCTCGGGTGTGTCCTACGTCATGGAGAACCGGCGCACCATGGCGCGTGTGTTCCCCGACCTGTTCGCCTCGCACCGGGTGCGCGCCGTCGGCGACTATCCGACCCACCTGCTGCGCGCCCTGCGCGCCGCCGCCGCGCCCAACGAGGCCGACCCGACCGTGGTGGTGCTCACCCCCGGCGTCCACAACTCCGCCTACTTCGAGCATTCGCTGCTGGCCCGGCAGATGGGGGTGGAGCTGGTCGAGGGCCGGGACCTGTTCTGCCGCGACAATGTCGTCTATATGCGCACCACCGCGGGGGAGCGGCAGGTGGATGTCATCTACCGGCGCATCGACGACGACTTCCTCGATCCCATGCAGTTCCGCCCGGACTCCATGCTCGGGGTGGCCGGGATCCTGAACGCGGCCCGCGCGGGCACTGTGGTGCTGGCCAATGCCGTCGGCAACGGGGTCGGCGACGACAAGCTCGTCTATACCTATGTGCCCGCGTTCATCGAGTACTACCTGGGTGAGAAACCGATCCTGCCCAATGTGGACTCCTACCGCTGCTGGGAACCGGCCGAACGCGACGAGGTGCTGGACCGGGTGGCGGAACTGGTGGTCAAGCCGGTAGAGGGGTCCGGTGGCTACGGCATCGTGATCGGCCCGGCGGCCGGCACCCGGGAGCTGGAGGCGACCCGGCGCAAGGTGCGGGCCAATCCGCGCGGCTGGATCGCGCAGCCGGTGGTACAGCTGTCCACGGTGCCGAGCAAGATCGACGGGCGGCTCGCGCCCCGGCATGTGGACCTGCGGCCGTTCGCGGTCAACGACGGCGACGACATCTGGGTGCTGCCGGGCGGGCTGACCCGGGTGGCGCTGCCCGCGAACTCGCTGGTGGTGAATTCCAGTCAAGGGGGCGGGAGCAAGGACACCTGGGTGCTCGCACCGAGAACCTCTGTGGCGCAACGAGAATTGGCGGGTTCGCAGCTGGTCGGCGAACTGCAGATCGCCCCGGAGAGAGACCAATCCAGAGAGCCCTCGGCGATGCGGGCCAACCAACAACAGCAATAACAACAACAAACAGCATTCGCTGAGGCTCAACTCTTTTGGTTCGCGGCCCGTGTCGTTCTGGACTGACGGAGCGGGGGAGCGAAGCGGAGGAGCGGAGGAGGGAAGAACGAGACCTTCAGGGCCGCGAACCCGCCGGAGCGAAGCGGAGGCAGATAGGGCAGAGCATCATGTTGGCGCGCAATGCCGAATCCCTCTTCTGGATCGGGCGCTACGTCGAGCGAGCCGAATATACGGCGCGCATTCTCGATGTCGCGGTCCATCAGCTGCTGGAGGACGCCACGGTCGATCCGGACCGAACCTCGCGGGTGCTGCTGCGGGTACTGGGCATCGAGCCGCCCGACGAGGACCGGGAACTGGATGTGTGGTCGGTGACCGAGCTGGTGGCCTTCGGCCGCGACGGCGGCTCCATCGTCGATTCCATCAGCCGGGCGCGTGAGAATGCCCGGGGCGCACGGGAAGTCACCTCCACCGAGATGTGGGAGTGCCTCAATGCCACCTTCAACGGGCTGGCGGCGGCCGAGCGGGCAGCGCGGGCGCTGGGGCCGCACGAGTTCTGCCACTACATCACCGATCGCGCCGCCATGTTCGCCGGACTCTCCGATTCCACCCTGAGCCGCGACGACGGCTATCGATTCCTGCTGCTGGGCAGATCCATCGAACGCGTGGATATGACTGTGCGCCTGTTGCATTCGCGCGCCGGTGACCGCACCTCCTCGCCGGCCTGGGTGACGGTGCTGCGGTCGGCGGGGGCCCACGACCCGTATCTACGCACCCATCGCGGCGTGCTCGACGCCAATCAGATCGCGGAATTCATCCTGCTCGACCGCCTGTTCCCGCGGTCGGTATTCCATTCGCTGCGGGTGGCCGAAACCTGTCTGCAGGAATTGGATCAACGCCCCAACAGCCGTTTCGCGGCGCGTCACGAAGCGCATCGCCTGCTCGGCCGGGCGCGCAGCGAACTGGAATTCCTGCCTTCGTCGGTGCTGCTGGAGGATCTGCCGAGCCGGCTGCTGTGGCTGCAGCAGACCTGCCGCGAGGTGGGGGAGGCCGTGGCGCTGCAGTACTTCCACGCCGAATCGTGGGTGGCGTGGACGGGGCTGCACGGTCGCGGCGCGGACCTGGTCGAGGAGATGGCGTGAGCTGGCGGATGCGGGTGGTGCACACCACCGGATACGTGTACGACGCGCCGGTCATGCGGTCGTTCAACGAGGCCCGGCTCACCCCGCGCGCCGACAGCCGGCAGACCGTGATCCTCAATCGGGTCGACACCGTGCCGTCCACCCGGTCCTACCGGTACATCGACTACTGGGGAACGGCGGTGACGGCCTTCGACCTGCACGCCCCGCACACCGAGCTGGAGGTCACCAGCGCCTCGGTCGTCGAGACCGAGCCGTTCGCCGGGCCGCCCGAGGAGCTGGCCTGGGAGGAGCTGCGCGACGACGCCATTGCCGACCGCTTCGACGAACTGCTCGAACCCACCGTCTACGTGCCGCGTGAGAAGCGGCGGCTGGCCCCGGTGGCCCGGCAGCTGGCGCGCGGCGTGTCGCCGGCGAAAGCGGTTGTCCGGGCCTCGGAATGGGTGCACCGGGAGATGAACTACCTGGCCGGGACCACCTCGGTGCACACCTCGGCGGTGCAGGCCTTCGCCGAACGGCAAGGCGTGTGCCAGGATTACGCGCACCTCACGCTGCTGCTCTTGCGCGGCATGGGGATTCCCAGCCGCTATGTGTCCGGCTACCTGCATCCGGACCCGTCCGCCGAGGTCGGTCACACGGTCGCGGGTCAGATGCACGCCTGGGTGGAGGCCTGGACCGGGCAGTGGTGGGGCTACGACCCGACCAACAACATCCCGGTCACCGAGCAACACGTCTCGGTCGGGGTGGGGCGTGATTACGCGGATGTGCCCCCACTCAAAGGTATCTTCAGCGGGAGCGGCTCGACCGATCTCGAGGTCGTAGTGGAGATAACTCGCCTGGCCTGAGGCGTTTTCGGCTCGCGCCGCCGGTTCTTGTCGGTGCGTTGTCCATGCCAGCGGAAGGTAGCCGATGTCCCCCACAGCTCAGGAAGTCGCCGAGGATCTCACCGATCTGACACCGCCCACCCTGGGGCGCAAGGTATTCGCCGAGGCATTGGGCACATTCGTGCTGGTCCTCGGCGGCGTCGGCACCGCGGTGCTGGCGGGGAGCCGGGTCGGCGCGCTCGGTATCGCACTGGCTTTCGGCCTGACCCTGCTGTTCCTGGTCTACTCCATCGGGCCCATCTCCGGTTGCCACGTGAACCCGGCGGTCACGGTCGGCCAGCTGCTGCTGGGCCGGGTAACCATCGCGGTGGCGGCGGCCTACTGGGTCGCGCAGATCATCGGCGGCCTGCTCGCGGGCACAGTCGTCTACGCCATCGCCAAGAACCTGCCCTCCTACGATCGTGCCAAGGACGGCCTGGCAGCGAACGGCTGGGGCGAGCACAGCCCGTCGAAGCTGGTGCTCGGCGACGTCACCACGAATGGCTACGGTCTTGCGGCGGCCATCACGGTCGAGGTGATCCTGACCGCGCTGCTGGTGTTCGTGGTGCTGGCCTCCACCGATCAGCTCTCCGACATTCCGCTGGCCGGGCTCTCGATCGGCTTCACGCTCGCCGTGATCCACCTGATCTCGATCCCGGTCGACAACACCTCGGTGAACCCGGCCCGCAGCCTGGCCGTCGCGTTCTATCAGGACGGCGCCCCCGCGCAGCTGTGGGTGTTCATCGTCTTCCCGCTGATCGGCGGTGTTCTCGGGTCGCTGGTCTACGGCACGATCTACGGCCGCTCCCGCAATATGGTGAGCTGACCGCTCACGGTCCCGAACCCCGCTCCGCCGGAGCGGGGTTCGCTCGTCTCCGGGAAGGCGCTAGTGCCAGTGGTATTCGGCGCAGAGCCGGTGCGCCACCCGGTCGAATGTCTTGCGGGGGAGGATCGCACCCTCGCGGCGAATGCCCATCTCCGGGACGTCCAGGACACGATCCAGCCGCACCCAGCTGTCGCGCTCGGCGCTGTCCCACGGGCCGGAGCCGATGCCCACCCAGTTGGGATGGTGCGCGTGTTCGGAATTCGAGGACAGCATGAGCCCGAGCAGTGTGTCGCCCTCGCGGCCGACCACCAGTACCGGGCGGTCCTTGCCGTTGTCCGGGTCCTCCTCGTAGGGGACCCAGGTCCACACGATCTCGCCGGGATCGGCCCGGCCGTCGAGCTGCGGGCTGTAGACGATGCGGCGCGCGCGTTCGTGCGACGGCACTCCCGCCGACGAGGTCGGCCGGACATTGACGCCCGGACCCTTGCGCGGCGTCCCCACCGCCTTCAGCGCGCGGTCCCACATCGTCGACTGCCGCACCCGCCCGATCAACTTCGGGGCCTGCTGCGTGACGAGCTGAGTGCCCTGCTCCTTAGCCACGATCCCCAACTGCTTCCCCAGAGCGTTCCACCTGCCGGCCATGTCCGGCAGCCTAACGGCGGACAACGGGATTCTCATCTGTACCGGATTCGCCTGCGCCGATGGGCGGTTCGCGCGCAGGGAACGCCGGGGCGAGGACATCCGGTCCAGCACCGTAGACTTCGGGGTTGACATGCCGCTGTTTCGCCATGCCGAGGAGTGACTCCGATTAGCAGCTTCGCCGACAAGACGTTCACCGATCCCAGCCGGATCAGGAACTTCTGCATCATCGCGCACATCGACCACGGGAAATCGACCCTGGCCGACCGCATGCTGCAACTCACCGGAGTGGTCGAGGAGCGGGCCATGCGCGCCCAGTACCTGGACCGCATGGATATCGAGCGTGAGCGCGGCATCACCATCAAGGCCCAGAACGTGCGGCTGCCGTGGCAGGTCGACGGCGAGGACTACGTCCTGCACCTGATCGACACCCCGGGACACGTCGACTTCACCTACGAGGTGTCGCGCGCGCTGGAGGCGTGTGAGGGTGCGATCCTGCTCGTCGACGCGGCGCAGGGCATCGAGGCGCAGACCCTGGCCAACCTGTACCTGGCCATGGAACGCGATCTCACCATCATCCCGGTGCTCAACAAGATCGATCTCCCGGCCGCCGACCCGGACCGCTACGCCGCCGAACTCGCCCACATCGTGGGCTGTGAGCCGGAGGACGTGCTCCGGGTGTCGGGCAAGACCGGAGTGGGCGTGCCGGAGTTGCTCAACAAGGTGATCGCGGAGATCCCGTCGCCGGTGGGCGATTCCGACGCGCCCGCCCGCGCCCTCATCTTCGACTCGGTCTACGACACCTACCGCGGCGTCGTCACCTATGTGCGCGTGGTGGACGGCAAGCTCACCCCGCGCCAGAAGATCAAGATGATGTCCACCGGCGCGACGCACGAACTGCTCGAGATCGGCATCGTCTCGCCCGAGCCCAAGCCCACCGCGGGCCTCGGCGTCGGCGAGGTGGGCTACCTCATCACCGGTGTGAAGGATGTCCGGCAGTCGAAGGTCGGTGACACCGTCACCTCCGCGCGCGACGGCGCGACCGAGGCCCTGGCCGGGTACCAGGAACCGCGGCCGATGGTGTACTCGGGTCTCTACCCGGTCGACGGCTCCGACTACCCGGACCTGCGCGACGCACTGGACAAGCTGCAGCTCAACGACGCCGCGCTGACGTATGTGCCGGAAACCTCTGTGGCGCTGGGCTTCGGCTTCCGATGCGGCTTCCTCGGACTGCTGCACATGGAGATCACCCGCGAGCGCCTGCAGCGCGAATTCGGGCTCGACCTGATCTCCACCGCGCCCAACGTGATCTACCGCGTGGTCATGGAGGACGGCAGCGAGCACGTGGTCACCAACCCGTCGTTCTGGCCCGAGGGCAAGGTGCGGGAGATCTACGAGCCGATCACCAAGTGCACGGTGATCGCGCCCAGCGAATTCATCGGCACCATCATGGAACTGTGCCAGGCCCGGCGCGGCGAACTGCTCGGCATGGACTACCTGTCCGAGACCCGCGTGGAGATGCGGTACACGCTGCCCATGGCGGAGATCATCTTCGACTTCTTCGACTCGCTGAAGTCGCGCACCCGCGGCTACGCCTCGCTCGACTACGAGGAGTCCGGCGAGCAGCAGGCCGATCTGGTCAAGGTGGACATCCTGCTGCAGGGCGAGGCCGTCGACGCGTTCTCGGCCATCGTGCACCGGGATGCCGCCCAGGCCTACGGGCACAAGATGACCACCAAGCTGCGCGAGCTCATTCCCCGGCAGCAGTTCGAGGTGCCGATCCAGGCGGCCATCGGCTCGAAGATCATTGCGCGCGAGAACATCCGGGCGATCCGTAAGGACGTGCTCGCCAAGTGCTACGGCGGTGACATCAGCCGTAAGCGCAAGCTGCTCGAGAAGCAGAAGGAAGGCAAGAAGCGCATGAAGACGATCGGTCGCGTCGACGTGCCGCAGGAAGCCTTCGTGGCCGCACTGTCCACCGATTCCGCCACGGACAAGAAGAAGTAGCAGATTCCCGGTCAGGTGCAAGGTTCGGTATGCAGCCGGAAAATGGGTCTTCCGTACTGATATGCCGGGTGACAAGCTATGTGACGCACCGCTGAGCACACCGCCTCCGACCTGGTGGATGTGACAGACCGGTTATCCGGAAATAGGGTGTGAAACGAGTTCGGTTCGGCGGCCCGCGCGGCGGGTCGCCGAAGCCCTGAGAGCGGAGCCCACATGACGCGTGATCTGCCCTTCGACGATGCTGCCGGTGCCGGTGACGACGACGGAGACGCCGCCTACCGCATTGCCAACGGAGTCGCGCGCGTGGCCAGGGCAGGCGCGTACGTCACCGGTGGCGCGCTCATCGCCGCCGGCGGCAATCACGGCGGCACCCCGGCCATCAACCACGACAGCAAGAACGTGGGCTGGTCGGAGGTCGAGGACCCGCAGCCGAATGTGCCGAGCCCGACCATCACCTTCCCCGACCTGACCGCGGATTCGGTGCTCCCGCACCGCGGTCCGGCGGCCGCCGCGCCGGTGAACGGGCACTTCGGCCCACTCGGCGACTACCAGCACGGCACCGACGCGGGCCTGTTCCCGTCGCTCGACGCGATCCCGGCCAACGACCCGGCGATCTCCGCCTTCCACGGCCTCGGCCTGCCCGACGCCGACACCGGCGCGTCCGGCCTGCCGACCTACGGCCCGCGTCCCGGCTGGGGTCTGCCGCTCGACACCGACCAGCAGTCGGAATCGGTTCCGGGACAGGCACAACCGCAACTGCCGACGCTCGACCAGCAACAGCCGGGGATGCTGCCCGGCCTGCCGACCCTGCCGGGCACCGGGCTGCCCGGGATGGGTCTGCCCGGGCTCGGCCTGCCCGGCACCGATGCCATGCACCTGCCCGGCGCGGGCGGTGCGATGCACCTGCCCGGAATGAACGGCGCGTCGTTCGCGCCCAACGGGCAGACCGGCCTGCCCGACCACTCGGGGGCCTTCGACGGCGTCGGCGCCACCGGCGGCGACGGTGCCGGCATGTTCGTCGGCACCAACTGGGCTTTCGACGCGCACGTCGGGCTGGACGGCGTGTGGTTCCACTCGAACCTGTCGGCCGATGTCGGCGTCGGTGCGGTCGGGCATCAGCTCGATGCCTTCGGTCAGCAACTGGGACAGGGGATTTCGCACATCCCGGCGAACACGACACTGCCCAACAACGGCGGTGCGCCCAGCCTGCCGGGTGCGGACAAGCCCAACAATATGGGCCAGCCGTTCGGCTCCTCGAACTCGTCGGCCGGCACCGGCACCCCAGCCCTTCCGGGGCAGGGGCACGGCCCGTCCGATTCCCCGGCGGGCGGTGCCGGAGCCCCCACTTCCGCTGTGCCCGGTGCGAATTCGCAGCTTCCGGGGGCGCCGGGCGGCGCGTTCACGCTGCCCGGCGCCGCCGCGGCGCCGTCGAACCCGATCTCGCTGACCACCATTCCGGCCGCGCAGACTGCTCCGGTCGCGCCCGCCGCCGTCACCCCGGTCTCGACGCCGGTCGCCGCACCCGTGGTGCCGGTGGCCGCCGCGCCCGTCGCGGTCGCGCCGGTGTCCATGGCGCAGCCGGTCGCGGTGACGCCGTTGCAGACCACCATCCAGCCCGATGCCGCCAACCAGCCGATCGCGAATCTGCTGTCGACACATGGCGGTCCGTCGCCGCTGACCGCGCCCGCGGCCGTGGCCCCCGCACTGTTCGATCATGGTCGCCAGCCGGTGCTGGCCAGTGCTGAGCCCACCGCGCCCGTGCATCCGTCGCCGCTGACGGACAAGCCGGTCCAGCCGGCAGCCACGCCGGCACCCGCTCCGCACGTCAGCGTGCCGGCCAAGACCGATCCGGCGCCGGTGCTCACCACCGTGCCGCCGATTCCGACCACCAAGATCCCGGGCCTGGACCCCGATCTCACCAAGGGCGGCAGCACCCCGGTGGTGACTCCGCCGGTGACCTCGGGTGGCGACACCGACGTCACCGTCAAGCCGCAGAAGCCGGTTGACGATTCCGGCACTCACGGCAGCACGCCGACCGTCACGGTGCCGACCGATGAGCCCTTGCCAACTCATCAGCCGACCGTCACCAACCAGCCGCACCCCACCGCCCCGACGGCGCAGCCGACCGTGCCGACCGTGCCCGATCACAGTGGGCAGCCCAGTGTTTCGGTCGCGCCCGTGCCGACCGTCGCCCCGGCGCCGACCGTGCAGCAGCCGATCACCACGCCGCCGCACATCGACCCGCCGCAGCCGGTGAAACCCATAGCGGACCAGTTCGATTCGGGTAACCACGTGCTGCCGATCGCCGATGACTCCGCGCTGCACCCGCTTTCGGTGCACGACGGCGGTCTGCTGGTGCACGATGCCGGGCTGTTCTCCGGCCTCGGTCCCGATGTCTCGTTCGTCGACGCCCACTCCCCGGTGCAGGGTCCGGGCGATCACATGCTGCTGCTGTGAGCGCCGCCGGTCATCAGGTAGCGGTGAAGAATCCCGATGCGCTGGGTCCGCTGGTCGATCTGCTCGACCGGCTGCTCGAATTGACCCATGCCTCCGGCCGGCTCGATCTGTCCGGGCGGCTGGGCATCGCGCGTGCGCGCCTGGCCGACCCGCGGGTGCGGCTGGTCGTGGTGGGCGAATCCAAGAGCGGGATGAGCACGCTGGTCAACAGCCTGGTCGGGGCCGCGGTGAGCGCCACCGAGGGCCAGGCCAGCGTCCCCGTGATCGCCGAGTACGGTCCGCAGCCCAGCGCCACCCTGGTGAAGGCGAGCCCGGGCGGCACCGCCCAGCGCACCGCCGTGGATCCGCAGGCGGCGCTGGCCGAGCTGGATTCCGGTGACGTCATCCGGGCCGAGTTCACCCAGCCCAGCCCGCTGCTGGCGGAGGGCTTCGTGGTGCTGGACGCGCCCGGCGCGCCCGCCGAGGCGCCGGCCACCTGGTCGCTGATCGCCGCCGCGGACGCGGTGCTGTACGTGGCCGATGCCCGGGCGCCGTTCACCCCGGCGCAGATCGAGCAGCTGCAGCGAATTCAGCAGGTGTGCCCGACGGTCGTCTGCGTGCTCAACAAGATCGACCAGTATCCGCAGTGGCCGCAGGTGCAGCAGCACGACCGGCAGCTGCTCGACGACGCCGGGCTGGCCTTCGCGGTGGCCCCGGCCTCGGCGCGGCTGCACGAGCACGCCGCCGCCTCGGGGGACACGCAGCTGGACCTGGAATCCGGTGTGCCGCAACTGCTCGACCATCTGCGCTCCTATGTGCTCGGCCGCGCGGACGCCGTCGCGGTGGAGGCCGCGGTGCGCGACATCCGGCTCATCACCGACCATCTGTCGCTGGCCCTGCGCAGTGAGGCCGAGACGCTGCGGGATCCGCGCCGGCTGACCGTCATCACCGAGCAGCTGCGCCGCACCCGCGAGGAGGCCGAGCAGCTCCGCCAGCGCTCGGCCAACTGGCAGGTCACCCTGGCGGATGGCGCGGGCGAGCTGATGGCCGACACCGAACACGATCTGCGGCACCGGCTGCGCAGCCTGATCCGCGACGCCGAGGCCGACATCATGAAGGGCGATCCGGTCCGGCGCTGGGCGGATTTCGGCGCGGATCTGGACGCCAGGATCTGTGAGGCGGTGGAGGAGAACTTCGTCATCGCCCACTACCGGTCGGTGGAGCTGGCCGAGCAGGTGGCGGCGAAGTTCCCCGACAGCGGCATCCCCACCCCCGATCTCAAGCTCGACAATCCGGGCGATGTCGGCGCGGTGCTGGAACCCGTTGCCGCGCTGGACAATCTGGACAGCGCCAAGCACGGCATCACCCAGCAGGTGCTGACCGCCCTGCGCGGCTCCTATGGCGGCCTGCTCATGGTCGGCCTGATCACCAGCCTGCTGCACATGTCGCTGGTGAACTGGTACTCCGGCGGCGCGGCCGTGCTGCTGGGCGTGAACGCGCTGTGGGACGACCGCAAGGCCCGCCGCCAGCGCCGCCAGGCCGAGGCCAAGATGGCGGTGGCCCGGCTCATGGACGATGTGATCTTCCAGGTGAGCAAGGAGTCCCGCTACCGGCTGCGCGCGGTGCAGCGCAGCCTGCGCGATCACTTCACCGAGATCGCCACGGCCACACTGCGTTCGGTGGATGCCTCGCTGCGCGCCGCCGAGGAGGCGGCCACCGTGCACTCGGGTGCGGGGCGGGAGGCGCGGCTGACCGAGATCGAACGCTCGCTGGTCCGGTTGCGCGATATCCGCGAGCACGCCGACGCGATCGGCGAGAACCCCTCGTACTGACGAGAACCCCTGGTAACGAAAGGAATCGGCCGCGAGAGCGGCCGATTCCTTTTTCCCGGTTGTCTTTTCAGTGCTTCCCGTTCGTCTTGTCAGCGCCCCGGGTGCGCCGGATGGAACTGGCCCACGTGATGGGATTCCTCGGCCCGGATCACGTGCATGACCGCGTTGATCAAGGCCAGGTGGGTGAAGGCCTGCGGGAAGTTGCCCAGGTGCCGTCCGGTCCGCGAGTCGATCTCCTCGGCGTACAGCTTGAGTGGGCTGGCATAGCCGAGCAGCCGCTCGCACAGCTGCCGGGCGCGGTGCAGCTCACCGATTTCCACCAGCGCCGACACCAGCCAGAACGAGCAGATGGTGAACGAACCCTCCTCGCCGGACAGGCCGTCGTCGGTGGTCTCGGTGCGGTAGCGCAGCACCAGGCCGTTCTCGGTCAGGTCGTCGGCGATGGCCAGCACGGTGGCCCGCACCCGGTGATCGGTGGGCGGCAGGAAGCGGAGCAGCACCACCAGCAACAGTGAGGCATCCAAGGTGTCGCTGCCGTAGCTCTGGGTGAACACGCCGTCGGAGTTGACGCCGTTGTCGAGGATGTCGGCGCGGATCTCCTCGCCGATCTCGTGCCACTTCCGGGCATAGTCGAATTCCCCGTGCAGCTCCGCCAGTTTCGCGCCGCGGTCCAGCGCCACCCAGCACATGACCTTCGAGGAGGTGAAGTGCTGCGGCTCGCCACGGACCTCCCAGATACCGCGATCGGGGCTGCGCCAGTTCTCGATTGCCGCCTGCACCTGTCGTTCGAGCATGGGCCACAACGTTTCCGGCACCTGCTGACGCGACTTCACGTGCAGGTATACGGAATCCAGGATGGTGCCCCAGATGTCGTGCTGGTCCTGGTTGTAGGCGCCGTTGCCGATGCGCACCGGTCGCGCCCCGTCGTACCCGGACAGGTGGGGGAGTTCGGACTCGGTGAGCTGGCGTTCCCCGCCGATGCCGTAGAGCACCTGCAGTGACACCGGTTTGCCGTTGTCGTCGGTGGCGACGTCGTGCAGGAAGGCGAAGAAGTCGTCGGCCTCCCGATCCAGGCCGAGGGTGTACAGACCCCAGAGGGCGAAGGTGGAGTCGCGCACCCAGGTGTAGCGGTAGTCCCAGTTGCGTTCGCCGCCGGGGGTTTCCGGCAGCGAGGTGGTGGCCGCCGCCAGCAGCGCGCCGGTGGGCGCGTAGGTGAGGCCCTTCAGGGTCAGCGCGCTGCGCTGCAGGTAGCCGCGCCACGGGTGATCGGGGAAGCGCCCCAGCGTGATCCACTGCCGCCAGCACTCGGTGGTCTGCCACATCTTCTCCGCCGCCTCGGCGAAGGTGCGCGGCGGCGGCAGGTCCGACCAGGACAGGGCCACGAACACCTCGTCGCCCTCCTTCATGCGGGTGCGGGCGCGGGCCTCGCGGCCCTCGATCCCCAGCCGCAGATCCGTGGTCAGCGTGAGGCGCGGTGCGCCCTCGATATCGCAGGTGGCACTGGCCCTTTCGTACACGTCGCCGCTGTAGTGCCAGGTGGCCGGGCCACGGTGGTAGTCGAAGGCGGGTTCACAGCTCATCTCCAGCTCGACCACGCCGTTCACGCACTTCACCGTGCGCAGCAGCATGTGCTCGGCGTCCCAGTCCATGGGCGTGCGCTTGTGGCTGCGACTGCGGGACCGGTTGTTGTGCCACGGACCCAGCACCAGCGCGTCACGCACGATGAGCCAGCCGGTCTCGGTCTGCCAGGTGGTCTCCACGATCAGCCCGCCCGGCAGATACCGGCGGGCGGCCGGCACCTTGCGGCCGTAGGGGCCGATGCGGAAGTGGCCCGCGCTGCGGTCCAGCATGGCCCCGAAGAGGCTCGGGGAGTCCGGCCGCGGGATGCACATCCACTCCACCGAGCCATTGCGGGCAATCAGGCAGTTGGTCTCGCAGTCGGACAGGAAGGCGTAGTCGTCGATGGGCGGAAACACGGAATGATGCATCCCACCCGCCCCGGTGGGCAGGAAGGCGTCCGCCAGGCTGGGGTCCGCGGGCGAGAGCGGGTCGCGCGGGGCGTCCACCTCGGACGGATCGTCGAAGTCCTCGTTGGGATCGATGCCTGTCTCGCTGCCGAGCGGACGGTCGGCGGATTCCGGTTCGTCGTACGCATCCATACCACCATGATCGGTCTGAACGGCCCGAATCGTCCACCGCTGACCAGTCGGCCTAGGCTGGGGTCGTGCATGCGATTGCAGGATGGTGGGACGGCGTCGAACTCTGGGTGGCCGGCCTGCCCTTCGTTCCCCAGTTCGCGGTGGTGCTGGCCGCCATGGTGCCGGTCTGCCTGGCCATCGCCTACCTGCTCGACCGGACGCTGCGGATGGTGCTGCACGTGCTCGGCCGTGATCGGATCGCCGCCCGGGAAGCCGCGATCCCCGCCACGCCGTCGCGCCGCATCCGGAAGGAAGCCGCCTGAGATGCCTCGCTCTCGTGTCCAGCTCGCCCTGATCGCACTTCTTGTTCTCGTAGTCGTCGCCTGGTTGTTCACTCGCTGAGCGAGTTTCGGTACCACTCGGGCGAATTCTCGGCGTACTGTGCAGACCCATGTCAACCGATGAAGGCCTGGAACTGGTGCTGTCCGAAGAAGACTTCGAGGACGAGCCCCGTCTGATCGCCACCCACTTCTGCGGCCCCGACGAGGCCATCGACATGGTGAAGGCCGCCCAGCTGCTGGGTCTGGGCGTGCGCCTCACCAACCGCATCCGTCCCGACGAGGAGGATGCCGAGACCGCCACCGAGGAGTGGATCCTCGACATCCTCGAGACCCCGCCCGTGGTCGAGGGCGACGAGTAACCCCGCGGGTTATCGAGCTTCGACTCGAATGGGGGTGCGGGCGCTCGGCCCCGCACCCCTATTTCCTTGTCAGTCGTCGGATCCGCGGATTCGCTTGCCCAGCTTCGACAGTGTGTCGCTGACTTCCTGACCCACCGTGCCGACCGCGGCCCCGACATCGCGGCCGAGGTTGCGCACGGTGCGGATCAGCGGGTCCTCGGACTGGTCGAAGTTCTCCCGGTAGGACCGGGCGGCGTGTTTGATCTCCTCGCCGATGCGGGCGTTCTTGTCCTGGTCCCGGCGCGGGTACTGGCCGTCGAGAATTCGGTCGTAGTCGCCGCTCGCGATCCATCGGCGCAGTTCGGCGGCCCGCAGCACCGAGAACGGATGGGTCTGCAGCTCCAGATTGAGGAGTTTGAGCACACCGTCGCGCAGGTCGCCGGCCCGGTCGTAGTCATCGGCCTGGGCCAGGAAGGCGGCATGGCTCATCTGGTCCACCCGCGATCCGCCCGCCAGCTTCATGTGCACCCGGACCGACGCCTCCACGTCCTGTCCGACCAGCAGCCCGGCCCGGTCGCCGGACAGTTCGGACTTGCGGCTCCACTCCAGCAGTGCCGCCACGATGGCGCGTAAAGCCCAGCCGCCCACCGGCATCCAGCCGACATTGGCCGCCAGCCGCATCAGGTGCATGAGCATGGTCCGGTAGACCGCGTGCCCCGACAGGGCGTGCCCGAGTTCGTGGCCGACCACGAACCGCAGTTCCTCGTGATCGAGCAGATCCAGCAGCCCGGTGGTCAGCACGATGAACGGCCGGTCCATGCCGATGGTGAAGGCATTGGCCTCCGGCTGCTGCAAGACGAACATCTCCGGCGTGCGCTGCGCGTCGAGGATCTTCACCGCGTCCTGGCGCAGCTGATGGATGTTCTTGAACTGCCGCTCGTCGACCCGTACGGCGGTCGCCAGGTACATGAGCCGGTGCTGCCGCTCCTGCAACAACCCGGACAGCGTGCGCAGCAGGGTGTCGAATCCACTCAGCTGCCGCAGCCCGACCAGTGCGGTGCGGTCGGCGGGATGCTCCCAGGCGCGAGTGGAGATGCCGGGGAACTCCCGGCGGAGACGAGCGGGTGTGGTCATCGATCCCCCATGGGTTTTCAGCAGGCGACGCGGTATCGGGCCGCTCGGTACAGTCTGCCGCGTCCGTCCAGGGTTGTGCTCGAGCCGATTCCAACAGCCGTCCGAAATTCGCCACCTGACGTGCTGCTCTGCTAAAGTCGCCGGGTGTCTTCGAGTGTTGTGCCCCAGGTCCGCCATGAATTGGCGTTGATCGCTGTGGGTTGCCTCGCGGTCGCGGACATTCACTGTCGCTGATGGCCGATCGGGCACTGCTGCACGTCTGAGTAGACTTGGCGCGCGCATTTTTCGCAGTTCGTGTTCGTCCCCCGGCGGCCCTCGGGCCGGAGCGCCACCGTCGCGGCATCCCACGCGACGGGTCTACGGCAGTACGTTCATTCCCGCCGGTCGACGTCTCACCGGCGGGTGCCCCGAAAGGTCCACGCCGATGTCGCGCAATACTCGTCTCTCCCGCCGATCTACCTTCGCCGTCGCCCTCACCGCGGTCGCGGCCACCGTGCTCACCGCCTGCAGCGGCGGCGCGAGCGACACCAAGGACAGCGGTCCGGCCAGCGGAGGCGGCGGCAATATCAACCTCTACGCCTACTCGGTGGCGAAGGCCGCCTACGACAAGGTGATTCCGGTCTTCAACAAGACCGACGCCGGCAAGGGCACCCAGTTCCAGGCCTCCTACGGTCCCTCCGGTGATCAGTCCCGCAAGGTGAAGGACGGCGCCGAGGCCGATGTGGTGAGCTTCTCCGTCGAGCCCGACATCACCCGCCTGGTGGACTCCGGTCAGATCGACGCGGGCTGGAACTCCGACGCCAACAAGGGTGTTCCGTTCGGTTCGGTGGTGGCCATCGCGGTCCGCAAGGGCAATCCGAAGGGCATCAAGAACTGGGACGACCTGCTCAAGCCGGGCATCGAGGTGGTCACCCCCAACCCGTTCAGCTCGGGCTCGGCCAAGTGGAACCTGCTGGCCCCGTACGCCGCCAAGAGCGAGGGCGGCAAGAACCCGCAGGCCGGTCTGGACTACCTGAGCCAGCTGCTCACCCACGTGCACGTGCAGCCGAAGTCGGGCCGCGAGGCCACCGACGCCTTCCTGCAGGGCACCGGTGACGTGCTGATCAGCTACGAGAACGAGGCCATCTTCTCCGAGACCAAGGGCGATCCGATCGAGCACATCGTGCCCGACACCACCTTCCGGATCGACAACCCGGTCGCGGTGCTGAAGAACGCCAAGAACCTCAAGCAGGCCATCGCCTTCCGCGACTTCCTCTACACCAAGGACGCGCAGCAGGCGTTCGCCGAGGCGGGCTTCCGCCCGGTCGATCCGCAGGTGCGCGCGGACCACGCCAAGGACTTCCCGACCCCGCAGAAGCTGTACACCGTCGACGATCTGGGTGGCTGGAAGACCGTGGACAAGGAGCTGTTCACGCCGAACACCGGCACGGTGGCCCAGATCTACGACAAGGCCACCAAGTAGCCGGGTGACCTGCGACACAAGCGATACTCGAAACCGTGAGTGACAGCAGTTCGAACGCCGGGATCGATCATGATCCCGGCGTTTCGGTAGACGACACCCCGCGTAAGGCGGCGGGTCCGGGCCGGATCCGTTCCTGGTTCCGGGTCAGCGGGTCGGTCGGCCCGCTCGGCATCGGCACCTCCGTGCTGTGGCTCAGCATCATCGTGCTGCTGCCGCTGGCCGCGCTGACCGTCAAGTCCTTCGAGGACGGCTGGTCCGGGTTCTGGGACGCGGTCACCGCTCCCGGCGCGCTGGACGCGCTGAAGGTGACCGTCTTCGTGTCGATCGTGGTGACGCTGATCAATGTGGTGATGGGCACGCTCATCGCCTGGGTGCTGGTGCGGGACGAGTTCCCGGGCAAGGGTTTCGTGAACGGGCTCATCGACCTGCCGTTCGCCCTGCCCACCATCGTGGCCAGCATCGTGCTGCTGGCGCTGTACGGGCCGCAGTCGCCGTTCGACATCCACCTCAACGCGACCCAGCCGGGTCTGGTGGTGGCGCTGGCGTTCGTGACGCTGCCGTTCGTGGTGCGGTCGGTGCAGCCGGTACTGATCGAGGCCGACAGGGATGTGGAGCAGGCGGCCGCGTCGCTGGGCGCGGACAACTGGACCACCTTCCGGACCATCATCCTGCCGACGCTGGCGCCCGCCATCGTGAGCGGCTCGGGCCTGGCGTTCGCGCGCGCCATCGGCGAGTACGGGTCGGTGGTGCTGATCGGCGGCGGCATCCCGAAGAAGACACAGATGGCCTCGCAGTACATCCAGCAGCAGATCGAGGTGGACCGCCCGGTGAACGCCGCCGCGGTCTCCGTGGCGCTGCTGGCCATCTCGCTGGTCACCCTGTTCGTCCTGCGGGTCACCTCGGACCGCTTGGCGCGCAAGGAACGGGAGGCGTAGATGAAACTCGGCTTCTGGACCAAGATCTCGCTGCGCACGGTGGCGCTGGCGTATCTGTTCGTGCTGCTGCTGGTGCCGCTGGGCATCATCCTGTGGCGCACCTTCGAGCGCGGTTTCGGCGCGTTCTTCGACTCGATCTCCACACCCGCGGCGATCTCGGCGTTCAACCTGACACTGACGATCGTGGTGATCGTGGTGCCGGTGAACGTGATCTTCGGTGTGATCATCGCGCTCGCCCTGGTGCGCGGGAAGTTCCCGGGCCGCAATCTGCTGCAGGCCGTGGTGGATCTGCCGATGGCGACTTCGCCGGTGGTGGTGGGTGTTTCGCTGATCCTGCTGTGGGGCGCCAACGGCTGGTTCGGCGGGCTGGACCATCACGGGTTGAAGATCATCTTCAATCTGCCGGGCATGGTGATCGCCACCATCTTCGTGACGCTGCCCTTCGTGGTGCGCGAGGTGGAGCCGGTGCTGCACGAGATCGGCGACGATCAGGAGCAGGCCGCGGCCACCCTGGGCGCGTCGGGCTGGCAGACGTTCTGGCGCATCACGCTGCCGGCCATCCGCTGGGGTCTGACCTACGGCATCGTGCTGACCGTAGCGCGGGCGCTGGGTGAATTCGGCGCGGTGATCATGGTGTCCACGGGCCTGCCCGGAAAGTCACAGACGCTCACCCTGCTGGTGAACGGGCGATACGTGAACGATCACAACACCTTCGGCGCGTACTGTGCGGCGACGCTGCTGATGGGCATCGCCCTCGTCGTCCTTCTGCTCATGACCCTCCTCGAACGCAAGCGGGGCACTGCCAAATGATCACCGTGACCAATGCGAACAAGCGGTACGGCACCTTCGCCGCTCTCGACGATGTCAGCATCGACATCCCGTCGGGGGAGCTGACCGCGCTGCTGGGCCCGTCCGGTTCGGGCAAGTCGACGCTGCTGCGCTCGATCGCGGGACTGGAGACGCTCGACAACGGCCTGGTCACCATCGCGGGCCGCGACGTCACCAATGTGTCGCCGCAGAAGCGCGATATCGGTTTCGTCTTCCAGCATTACGCCGCGTTCAAGCACATGACCGTGCGCGACAATGTGGCCTTCGGGCTCAAGATCCGCAAGCGGCCCAAGGCCGAGATCAAGAAGAAGGTCGACGACCTGCTCGAGATCGTCGGCCTGGACGGCTTCCAGCACCGGTATCCGGCGCAGCTGTCGGGTGGTCAGCGCCAGCGCATGGCCCTGGCCCGGGCGCTCGCGGTGGACCCGCAGGTGCTGCTGCTGGACGAGCCGTTCGGCGCGCTGGACGCGAAAGTCCGTGCGGACCTGCGCACCTGGCTGCGGCGGCTGCACGAGGAGGTGCACGTCACCACCGTGCTGGTCACCCACGACCAGGAGGAGGCCCTGGATGTGGCCGACCGCATCGCGGTCATGAACAAGGGCCGCATCGAGCAGGTCGGCACTCCGGAGGACGTATACGACCGGCCCGCCAATGAATTCGTCATGTCCTTCCTGGGCGCGGTGGCCAAGCTGAACGGGCATCTGGTGCGGCCGCACGATATTCGCGTCGGCCGGGATCCGAGCATGGCGCTGGCCGCGCACGAGGGCACCGCGCAATCCGCCGGTGTCACCCGCGCGACGGTGGAGCGGGTCGTGCAGCTCGGGTTCGAGGTGCGGGTGGAGCTGCGCAACGCGGCCACCGGTGATCTGTTCACCGCGCAGGTGACGCGTGGTGACGCCGCCGCTCTGCACCTGGCGGAGGGCGAGACCGTGTACGCCCGCGCCACCCAGATCCCGGAGCTTCCGGTCTCGTAAGTTAGTTCCGTTTAAGCGATTTCGGTGAGAAGTCACGACACGCCCAATTTGATCCACCGATTGGCGAGTTGCCCCGACGCAGGTACGCCGGGTCTCGTGCTGAAGTAGCGTGAGCCTCGAAACGTGCAGGTCCAAAGGGGAAACAGTGGACGGGACGAGTGCGGGTGGAAAACGGGCCGGGATAATCGGGGCCGGTATCGCGGGGCTGGTCACCGCGAAAGTGCTGCGGGACGACGGATTCGAGGTCGTCATCTTCGAAAAGGAGGGCGCAGCGGGCGGGGTGTGGATCGAGGCACGGACCTATCCGGGCCTGCGCACCAACAACTCCCGCGATACCTACGCCTACTCCGATCACCCGTATCCGGAGTCGGCCGAGGTGTTTCCGACGGCCGCGCAGGTGCGGGACTACCTGGCGTCGTATGTGGAGCGCTTCGGGTTGTCGCCCCTGTTGCGGTTGTCGACCGAGGTGATCCGGGTGTCCGAGGTGGACGCGGGCTTCGAGCTGAAGATCTGCGGCCCGGACGGGGTCGAGGAGCTGCGGTTCGACTTCGTGGTGGTGTGCGCGGGTGTGTTCTCCACCCCGCAGCTCCCGGTCATCGAGGGCGAGGACGAGTTCGAGGGCGTGCGGCTGCATTCCAGCCGGGCCACCGATCCGAGGCTGTTCGCCGGCCGGCGGGTGGTGGTGGTCGGGGCCGGGAAGTCGGCGCTGGACTGCGCGGCCTGGGCGGGGGAGCACGCGCGGCAGTGCACGCTGGTGTTCCGCCGGGCCCATCCGATGCTGCCGCGGTTTCTGCCGGGCGGGGTGCCCTCGGACCGGATCATCCTGAACCGCAGCACCGAAGCGTTCTTCCGCTATCACCGGCAGACCCTGATCGAGCGGTTCCTGCACGGGCCGGGCAAGAAGTTCGCCGAGCGGTATTGGCGGGCGGTCTCGGCCTCGATGCGGTTGCTGTTGCGGTCGCCGAAGGTCATGGTGCCGGACGCGCCGCTGCCGGCGGGGATCGAGAATCTGGGTGTCAGCGACGAGTTCTTCCGGATGGCCCGGCGCGGGCGAATCGCCTTGCGGCGCGACACCATCGCGGCCTTCCCCGGCGGCACCGTGGTCCAACTGGCCGGGGGTGATCGGCTCGACGCCGATGTCGTCGTCTTCGCCACCGGCTGGCGGCAGGAGCTGGAATTCCTGTCGCCCGAGCTGGCCAAGACCATCCGGGTCGAGGGCCGGTTCCAGCTCTACCGGCACATTCTGCCGCCGACGCTGCCGCGGCTCGGCTTCATCGGATACGGTTCCTCCGCCGCCTGCCAGCTCACCGCGGAGGTGTCCGCGCACTGGCTGTCCCAGCATTTCCTGGGTGAGCTCGCCCTGCCGGGCGTCGACGGCATGCACAGGGAGATAGCGCGTGTCGGGACATGGCTGGGCGAGGTCATGCCGGAACGGCCCGAGGGCTACTACCTCGGCCCGTACCTGACGCACCACATCGACGAGCTGATGGGCGACATGGGTCTGCCCACCCGGCGCACCGACAACTTCGT
This sequence comes from Nocardia sp. NPDC059228, assembly GCF_042754245.1. NCBI lineage: Bacteria > Bacillati > Actinomycetota > Actinomycetes > Mycobacteriales > Nocardiaceae > Nocardia > Nocardia sp. NPDC059228. Next base: position 406,517 of record NZ_JBHZAL010000002.1, read on the forward strand.
CACCGAATACTTCGACACCCTGCTACCCGGCCGGTACGCCGATCTCGCCGAGGAACGCCTGCGGGCCCGGGTGTCCGGGTCGCGGCGTCGCCGGTATGTGAGCGCCGGCGGTTCCCTCGGCGGAGTCGCGGCGCTCACCATGGCCTATGCCTGCTACCGGAGGATCCGGGGCTGGTGGGCGTAGCGGTGCCGATTCACAGCGTGGAGTCCTCTCAGCGCAGGGTCCGCACCCAGCGCCGGGTGTCGGCCGGGTCGATGACGTCGTCGAGTTCGAGAACCGTTGCGGCGGTGAGGGCCTTGCCGCTGTCGTAGGCCGCCTGGACCAGTGCGTCGAAGGCGGCCTGCCGCTGCACCGGATCCTCGATGGCGGCCAGCTCCTTGGCGAAGCCCAGGCGGACCGCGCCCTCCAGGCCCATGCCGCCGATCTCGCCGGTGGGCCAGGCGATCACGAAGCGGGGTGCGCGGAAGGAGCCCGCCGCCATGGCCTGTGCGCCCAGGCCGTAGCCCTTGCGCAGGATGACGGTGCCGAAGGGCACGTCGAGGGCGGCGGCGTCGATGAACAGGCGGCTGAACTTGGTGACGGTGGCGTGCTCCTCGGCCTCGGGGCCGACCATGAAACCCGGTGTGTCGCACAGGGACACGATGGGCAGGCCGTGAGCGCCGCAGAGCTGGAGGAAGGCGGACAGCTTGTCGGCCGCCGGTGCGTCGATGGCGCCGCCCAGGTGGTGGCAGTCGTTGGCGATGAGGCCGAAGGGGCGGCCCTCGACCCGGACCAGGGCGGTGACGATGCCGACGCCCCAGTCCCGGCGCAGTTCCAGCACCGAACCGACATCCACGATGGCATCGATGGCGGCGCGAATGTCGAAGGCGCGCAGCCGGTTCTCGGGCACCACGTGCCGGGCCAGGCGGGGGTCGGGTGCTTCCCACTCCGCGTCCGCCCCTTGGAAGTACGACAGGTAGCGGCGGGCGAGGTCGACCGCCTCGGCCTCGTCGGCGGCGACGATGTGGACCACGCCATTGCGGCGCTGCACCTCGATCGGGCCGATGTCCTCGGGCGCGTACACGCCCAGTCCGCCGCCCTCGATCATGGCGGGCCCGCCCATGCCGATATTGGCGTCGGGGGTGGCGATCACGACATCGCACATGCCCAGCAGGGCGGCATTGCCGGCGAAGCAGCGGCCGGAGGCGATGCCGATGAGCGGTACGGTGCCCGACAGCGCGCCCATGGCGCGGAAGGTGGTGACGTCCAGGCCGGAGATGCCGCCGTGGTCGGTGTCGCCGGGCCGGCCGCCGCCGCCCTCGGTGAAGAAGACCACCGGAAGCCGTTGCTCGCGAGCCAGTTCCAGCATGCGGTCGGTCTTCGCGTGATTGCGCATGCCCTGGGTGCCGGCGAGCACGGTGTAGTCGTAGGACATGACGAGCGCGCGGGTGCGGTCCGGGCCGAAGCGGCCGGCATTGATGGTCGCCACGCCCGCGATCAGGCCGTCGGCGGGGGTGCCGGCGATCAGGTCCTCGAGGCTGCGGCGGCTGCGCTGGGCGGCGACCGCCAGCGCGCCGTATTCGATGAAGCTGTCGGAATCGACCAGGTCGGTGATGTTCTCGCGGGCGGTGCGGCGGCCGAGCCGATGCCGCTTGGCGACCGCGGTCTCGCGCCGGGCGTCGAGGGTGATGTCATGGCGGTCCAGCACCTCGGCGAGGTCGGCGCGCACCGAATCCAGGTCCACCGCGGTCGATTCCGCGGCCGGACCGTCGTGATCGGCGGCCACCCAGGTGACCAGGATGGCGTGCGGGTCGACCACGTCACCCGGAGCGACCGCGTGCCGCAGCACCCGCAGCGGTTCGGTCGCGCGCAGCACGTGCTGCATCTTCATGGCCTCCAGGACCGCGACCTCGGCTCCGGCGGCGAGAACCGTTCCGGGCTCGGAGAGTGAGACGACGGTGGCGCCCATCGGGGAGCGCAGGGCCTGTTCGTTCTCGTCCAGATCGAGCTCGGCGGCAGCGGCCTGCCGCACCGGCTGCGGCCCGGTCGGATCCTCGAAACCCTCTGCCCGGGAGCGCAGGTCGTCGAGGCGCTGCTCGAACCAGGCCGTACTCACCGGGCCCGCGTCGCCGAGTTCGGTCAGCACGGCGCGCAGCAGGTGCAGGTTGGTGTCGACGCCGCCGATCACGGTCTCGGCCAGCGCGTCCGAACACCGTCGCAGCGCGGCGCGGTACGACGGCGCGGACGCGATGATCTTCGCGAGCAGCGAATCGAATTGCACCCCTTGCCGCATTCCCACCTGGGCGGCGGTGTCGACCCGCACGCCCGTGCCCGTTGGGGCGTCGAAGCGGCTGATCACGCCGGTGCTGGGCAGCACCGCGCCGTCGGCCGCGAGCAGTTCGGCATTGACCCGCGCCTGCACGGCGAAGCCGCGGGTCTCGTTCTTGGGCAGGTCGATTTCGGCCAGCGTGCGGCCCTGTGCCAGGTCCAGTTGCAGCGCGACCAGATCCACGCCGGTCACCGCCTCGGTCACGGTGTGCTCGACCTGCAGGCGCGGATTCACCTCCAGGAACCAGACATTCGTGCCGTCGACCAGGAACTCCACGGTGATGACGCCCCGGCAGCCCACCGCCTCGGCGATCAGCACCGCCTCCCGGTGCACTCGATCCCGCACGGCCGCGGGCAGTTCCGGCGCGGGCGCGATCTCGATGAGCTTCTGCCGCCGCCGCTGCACGCTGCAATCGCGGTCGCCCAGCGCCACCGCGCCGAGCCCGTCGGCCACCACCTGCACCTCGATGTGCCGCGCCCGGTCGACCAGGGCTTCGGCGTAGACGCTGTCGTCGCCGAATCCGGCGCGGGCCTCGCCCCGGCAGCGTTCGACGGCCTCCGCCAGCAGCGCTGCCTCGGTCACGGGCCGCATGCCGCGGCCGCCGCCGCCCGCCGCGGCCTTCACCATGATGCCGCCGGGATGTTCGGCGAGCAGCGCGGCGATCTCGTCCGTTCCGGCTCCGGCCCGGGTCGCGGGCAGCACGGCCGCCCCGGCCCGCGCGGCCGCGTCGCGCGCCGCGATCTTGTCCCCGAAGATCCGCAGCACATCCGGTGCGGGCCCGACGAAGGTCAGCCCCGCGGTCGCGCAGGCCGCCGCGAACTCCGCACTCTCGCTGAGGAATCCATACCCCGGGTGCACGAGCGCGCCCGGTCCGCAGGCGGCCGCGGCCCGCACCACGGATTCGACATCGAGGTATCCCGCCGCACCGCTGCCCGGCAGTACGATCGCCCGGTCGGCCAGCCGGACCGCCAGACTTCCGCTGTCCTCGGCGGTGTGCAGTACCTCCGTCACATATCCGAGTTCCCGGGCCGTCCGCACCACCCGGACCGCGACCTCACCACGATTCGCCACCACAATTCGCACGCCGCCAGGCTCCACAACTCGCACGCCGCCAGGCTATGGCACGAATCACCCGGAACGGTCAGAACTTCGTGACGTAGCAGTCGTAGTTGCGTTGTTCGACGATCAATCCGTACCGGATGATGAGAAAGGTGGCGATCTCCGCCCGCAGCTCCGAACCCGCGGCGAGCGCGCCGACCGGCACGGCCAGTACCCCGATCCAGGTGACCTCCAGGGCCACCTGATCGCCGGTGGCGATGGCGTGGTGAAACTCGAATCGCTGCCGGCGAATCACCTGCTGCCCGCGTTCGGCCGCGGCCAGGATCTCGTCCAGATTCCGGGTTGCACCCTGCGGGACCAGCGCGTTCGGCAGCTCCCGCTGCACGATGTCCGGGTGGAAGTAGGCGGCCAGAGCCGCTCCGGTGGCGCCGGCCGCGCCGGCTCGGTGATGACGGACGGCCAGCTCGATATTCGGATGTTCGGGCATATCACTCACCGGGCCAGTCGAACACGGCGGCCAGTGCGGCGGGGGCTATGTTCGGGGCATGCATTGGGATCAGATGACGGCCACGCCGGGTGCGCTGCGGACGGCCGCGGCGCGGCTGCGGCGCGGGGTGGGGCAGCTGGAAATCCTGGCGGCCATCATCGAGGCGGCGGACGGGCCGTGGCTGGGGGCCATGGATTCCGATGGGCGGGGGACCGCCGAGCTGCGCATGCACCTGGCGGGGAAGTACCGGTTCACGGCGGTGGTGACCAGCGCCGGGAAACTGTCCCTGGCGGAACTGAATTCGCCCGGGCGCGGGAAGCGGGCGGAGCTGGTGCTATCCACCAAGGCCGCCCAGCGCAAGGGCTGGGACGCGCCCAAGGACATGCCCAAGCCGCAGGAGTGGGTGGACTACGTGGTCGGGTGGGTCCGGGCCGCCAGCGCCGCCGTCGGCCGGCGGGACGTGGTGGAGTGGCTGCTCAGGGGCGCCGACCAGCGGCTGGCCGCCATGAACGACAGCGTCGAGACCATGCGGGCCGCCCTCGCCGAACGCGAACAGATGCGGGACGAGCTGGCGGCCGAGGTCGCGGAGCTGCGGGCGGAACTCGAGGCGGAATCAGCCCTCGCCGGCAAGCGCGTCGTCGTCGGCGACGTAGCGCCAGACGGGGAGGAGGGCGTGGTCGTCGAGGGGGTCGCCGGCGAGATGGGCGGTGGCGCGGAGGCGGGCGGTGACCTCGCCGGCGTCGAGGCCGGAGCCGATCAGGACCAGGTTGCTGACCCGGGGTTCGTGGCGGGTCCAGGCGGTGGGCTCGATGGTGATGTGGCGGCCGACCATGTGCAGCACGAACTTTCGCGGGTCGTCGGGGACGGCGAAGGCCAGCACGCCCTTGGCGCGGAACAGGCCGGCGGGCGGATCCTCCAGTAGCGCAATGAGTTCGCGCGGATTCAGGTCCGTGTCGGAGGTGAAGGAGACGCTGTCGTAGGCGTCGTGCAGGTGCCGATGGTCGCGGCAGTCCCCGCCGTGCTCGTGGCAGGGGTCTCCGTGCTGGCGGTGGTCTCCGTGCCCGTCATCGGTGTGCTCGTCGAGCAGCAGCTCGTCGAAGCTGAGCTGTTCACCGATGCGCGGCCGGCTCGGTTCGTGGGTGGGGACGTCGAACAGCAGGCCCGGGTCGACGCGCCCGTGGCTGGTCGGATACACCGGGACCTGACCGACCAGGCGGGTGATCTCCGACCGCAGCAGCTCCAGCGCGGCCGGCTCGACGCGGTCGGCCTTGTTGAGCACCACCAGATCCGCCATGCGCAGATGCGTCGCGAGTTCCGGGTGCAGTTCCCGGCTCGCGGGGAAGTGCTCGGCGTCGACCACCTCGACCAGCCCGCCGTAGCGAATGCGCGGATTGTCGCTGTTCACCACCATGCGAATGAGATTGCGCGGCTCCGCCAGTCCGCTGGCCTCCACCACGATGACGTCGATCTTCTGCCTGGGATGCGCCAGCCGGTCGAACAGGTCGTCCAGTTCGCTGACATCCACCGCGCAGCACACGCACCCGTTGCCCAGCGAGACCATGGCATCGACCTGCCCGGCCACCAGCATGGCGTCGATATTGACCGCGCCGAAGTCGTTGACCACCACCCCGATTCGCGTGCTCCGGGTCCGCAACAGCCGGTTGAGCAGCGTCGTCTTCCCGGCGCCGAGGAATCCGGCCACGATCAGGACTGGAATGCGGCGGCTCACGGCGACCACCCTACCGACCGGCTGTGAGCCCGCCGCAGCACGCCGGAAACCGCGTGGAAATAACAGCCTCCTACCGTGACGGACTATCCGGACCGACCACGGGAGGTGCGCTGTGCGGGTGCGCGACATTCTCGATGCGCCGCAGTTGCGGATGCGGCTGCTGCACGGGGACGCGGGGGAACTGGATCGGCCGGTCGCCAGGGTCTGTGCGACGGACATGCCCGACCCCCGGCCCTTCGTGACACCGGGTGCGCTGGTGTGTACAGGATTGGTGTGGCGGCGGCAGGCGACGGACGCGGACCGCTATGTGGGCCTGCTGGCGGGAGCCGGGGTCGCCGGCGTGGTGGCCGGGCAGGCGCTGCACGGGCACGTGCCCGAGGATGTGGTCGAGGCCTGTCGCCGGCACGGATTGCCGCTGCTGTCCGTACCTCAGAGCGTGCCGTTCAGCCGGATCATCGAATACCTGGCCGAGCAGGCGGCGGAGGTGCGCTGGCGACGGGTGCAATCGCGCGCCGACCGGCAGCGCAGGCTGCTGACCGCGGTCGCCGCCGGGACGGCTATCGAGGCCCTGATCGCGGATTTCGCTGCGGAACAGCGGGTTTCGGCCTGGATTCTGACTTCGACCGGGACGGTCATCGCCGGCACCGAGGACCTGGCCGAGCCGGACATCGATCGCATCGTCGCCACCGCGCTCACCGCGCCGCGCCTGCCCGCGGTCACTACCGGCGCGATGCGAGTCCTCCAGGTCGGTGCGGGCGACCGCATTACCGCCTGGTATCTGGTGATCCGCCCGTCGGCTCCGGAACTCGACCCGTTCGGCGCGGATCTGGCGGCCGTGGCGGAGCTGTATCGGCAGCGTCGCGCCGACCGGCAGCATCTGGATTGGGAACTGGCCGACCGCTTCCCGGTGCCGTTCGCCGAACGGGCGGACCGGTGCGAGGTGGCCCTCGTCTGCGAGGTCCACGCCGCCGACGGGCTGACCGGACCGGGATCGAAACCGGATGTGCCGCAGCGCCGATCGATGTCGGGGGGTGTTGCGGGCGCCATCGAACGGGCGGGAGCACCGGCTCACGCTGCGGGACCTGTGGCACCGCGGCAGGTTTCGAGCTGGGCCGATTCGTCCGCCGGACTGCTGGCCGTACGTGCGGCCCTGCACGACGCCCTGCCGGATATCGCCACGTCGATCGACCGCGAAGGCAGGCTGGTCGGCGTGACGGCCGGAACCCAGGACGGCATCGCGGCCACGGCGGTCCGCCGTCTCGGGCGAATCGCACCGGCGCTCACCGAGATTCGGCTCGCGGTCGGCGTGAGCGCCCGGCAGCCGGAGGAGACCCTGGCGGGTGCGATCGGCGCGGCCGCGGCCGCCGCCACCGCGGCCCGCGACGACACGACCCCGGTCAGCCTGCGGGTGGCCGATATCGATTCGGCCGTAGGCCTGCTCACCGCGGTGCCCGGCGGCCTCCAGCGGAGATTCGCCGAACGGGTACTGGGTCCGGTGCTGGAGTACGACCGGCGGCACGGGGCCGGACTGCTGGAGACGCTGGAGGTGTTTCTCGGGTGCGAAGGCTCGTGGCGGCAGGCGGCCGATCGAATGCACCTGCACATCAATACCGTTCGCTATCGGATCGGCCGGATCGAGGAGCTCACCGGGCGCGATTTCGGGCGGCTCGACGATCGGCTGGATCTGTATCTGGCGGTGCGTACGCTGGCCGGTCAGACCGCGCCGGTGTAGGGATCCCAGGCGGTTCCGGCCTCCGGAGCGCCCTCGCGCAGCACACTCGCCTGGATCAGGCCGTAGGGGCGGTCGTCGGCGTGGAAGACCTCGCCCTGGTTCGGAACGCCGAATCGGTCTGTGTCATAGGCGAAGTGGTGTTTGTTGGGGGCCGACATGCGGATCTCCGCCAGGCACGGATACGCCGCCAGCGCGGCCCGGCCCATCTCGAACAGGGTCTGCTGCAAGGCCTTCGAGTGCAGGGTCGCGAAGGTCTCGACCATGACGGCGCGGATCCCGTGGTAGGCGGCATCCCAGTCCTCGGGCGGGGTGGCGAAGCGCCACCGGGCGATCAGGCTGGTGGCCAGGATCCGGTCGTGGGCGGGTTCGAGGACGGTGAACGGGTCTTCGAGGAAACCCGAGAACTCCGAACCCGTGGACTTGAGGATCACCAGATCCTTGACGCCCCCGATCACCCACTCGCGGCGGTCCGTACCGGTCCCGCTCACGGTGATCGCCGCGATACGCACCTCCGGCCCCACCCGCGTCCAGGTGTGGTCGTGCCCGCTGCCGCCGACCGGAACCCGTCGCCACGCATACTCTTCGATCTCGAGACGCGCCTCACCCACGGGCTCGATGTCGTCGACGAAATGCCGGGCCAGTGCCAGCCCGTACTCCTCGATGCTGCCGTCGCCGTGGCTCTTGGCGTAGGTGTAGATGGTCTGCTTCTGCGAATCCGTCGGCAGCACCGTGCCCTGATCGCCGACGGTGTGCGCGTCGTCGAACGCGCCGCGCAGGCACGAGGACACGTTCAGGTCCCGGATCTCGTGCCGGGCGGTATCGCGGTAGATGCGCACCACCCGGTTCTCGGCCTTGCCGTACTGGTGCGGGCCGAGCACGATCCGGCCGCCGGCTTCGCTCATGGTCGCCTCCCGTCGCTGATCACTGTGCCCCACTGTGACGTACGGGAGCCGCCGCACACGCTGGTTCCGAGGACAAAACGCCGTACTCCGCCACCGCGACGTTTGGGCGAATCGGACAAAGCGCGGTCCCGGCGCTGCCTGGCCTGACGATCGACCGACCCTGTGCCGGTCGGATCACCCGCAGGCGTTGACCCATTCCGAGAGGCCGTCGGTGAACATCTGGCGCTTCCAGATGGGGACCTCGTGCTTGATGCGGTCGACCAGTTCGGCGCAGGTGGTGAAGGCTTCGGCGCGGTGGGGCGCGGCGACGGCGACGACGATCGCGAGATCTCCGATGGTCAGGGGGCCGACGCGGTGCACGGCCGCCACCGGCAGTCCGGAGGACTCGGCGACTTCCGCGCACACCTTGCGCAGGAACTCCTCGGCCTGCGGGTGCGCCGAGTACTCCAGCGCCGAAACCGATTGCCCGCCATCGTGATCGCGCACCTTGCCGGTGAACACCACGATGCCGCCGTGCTCGGGCCCGCTCACCGCCTGCTCCACCTCGGCCGGATCCAGCGGCTGATCGCTGATCCGGGCCAGCAGTTCACTCATGGCTGCCTCCTCCGGCCACCTGGGCCAGCAGATGTTCGAGAAGCGGTGTCAGCACGGCCATGCCATCCTTCACCCCGCCCGGCGAACCGGGCAGATTGACGATCACGGTGCGTCCGGCCAGGCCCGCCACGCCCCGGCTGAGCGCGGCGAGCGGGAACTTGGCGGTGCCCGCCTGGCGGATGGCGTCGGCCACGCCCGGCAGCTCCCGATCGAGCAGGGCCAGCGTCGCCTCCGGGGTGCCGTCGGTGGGGGAGGCCCCCGTGCCGCCGGTGCTGATGACCAGATCCGGCTCGGTGGACAGTGCATCCGCGAGGCCGAAGGCGATATCGGCGTCCGCGAACACCAGCGGCCCGCGCACCGAGAAGCCCTGCGCGCCCAGCCATTCTGTCAGGGCGGGGCCGGTGGTGTCCTCGCGGCTACCGGCGGCGACCCCGGTCGAAGCGACCACGACGGTGGCCGTCCGGCCCGCGCCCGCGAGCGGAGTCGTTGCGGCAGCGGTCTTTTCGCGCTTCTCGTGCCGGCGCTGGTGCTCGCCGTGGTGGACCTCGGCCTCCGGCCGCACCCAATGTCCGTGCTTCCCGCCCTCTTTGGTGATCAGCCGCACCCCGTTCAGGGTGGCCGCCGGATCCACCGCCTTCACCATGTCGTGCAGCGTGAGGCCCGCGACCGCGACCGCGGTCAGCGCCTCCATCTCGACGCCGGTCGGCCCCTTGGTCTTGGCGCTCGCCTCGATGGTGATGGTGGTGTCGGTGAAGCCGAAGTTCACGGTCACCGACGACAGCGCCAGCTGATGGCACAGCGGAATCAGCTCGGAGGTCTTCTTCGCGCCGTTGATGCCGGCGATGCGCGCGGTGCTGAGCACATCGGCCTTGGGCATGTCGTCGGCGCGGACCAGCCGGACGACCTCGGCGGTGGTCTGCAGTTCGCCCGCGGCGACCGCGATGCGCGCGGTGTCGGCCTTCGCGCTCACATCGACCATGCGGGCGCGACCTTCACGGTCGACATGCGACAACTCACTCATGGCAACCACCTTGGCACAGGCAGGACGTGTCGTTCACAGCGGCCGGACCTCGACAATCGTGCCCGCCGGCAGCTCGGTCGCGGTGGCCGGAACATCGATGAGGACATCGGCGTGGGCCATGGCGGCGATCAGATGCGAGCCCTGACCCGACACCAGCGCCACCCCGCCCTCGGCGAGCTTGCCGCGCAGGAACTGCCGCTTCCCGGCGGGGGAGCGGACCGGTTCCAGCAGTGGCAGTTCGGAAATCGGCAGCGCGGGCAGACCCGCCAGCTCGCGCAGGATGGGGCGGGCGAAGACCTCGAAGGACACCATGGTGCTCACCGGATTGCCCGGGAAGCTCAGCACCGGCACCCCGTCCACCATGCTCAGCCCCTGCGGGCCGCCGGGTTGCATTGCCACCGAGCCGAATTCGCCGCCCCGCGCCGACAGCACCTCCTTGACGACCTCGAAGTCACCCATGGAGACACCGCCGGAGGTGAACACCACATCGGCCTGCGCCACGGCCTCGGCCAGCCGGGCCCGGAACTCGTCGTGGTCGTCGGTCGAATGCGCCACCGACACCACCTCGACACCGTTGTCGGTGAGGGCCGCGGCGAGTGCGATGCCGTTCGAGTTGAAGATCTGGCCGGGCAGCAGGGTCGCCCCGGCGGGTCGCAGTTCGTCACCGGTGGTGAGGACCGCCGCGTACACGGGTCGCCGCACCGACAGTTCGCCCAGCCCGACCGCCGCCAGCGCCGCGATGTGCCGGGGTCGCAGCAGGGTGCCCGCGGCCGCCAGCAACTGCCCGGCGCGTACGTCGGTACCCGGCTCGCGCACGAAATCGCCACTGGCACGGCTGGTTCGGATCGTCACGGTGACGCCGTCGGACTCGGTGTGCTCCACCGGCACCACGCAGTCCGCCCCGGGCGGCACGGGTGCGCCGGTCATCACCTTGACGGCGCTGCCCGCGGGCAGCGTCAGCTGCTCGGTGTTCCCGGCCGCCACCACGCCGACCAGCGGCAGGGTCGCGGGGACGATGGCCACCGACTCCGCGAGCACCGCGTACCCGTCCATGGCCGAGTTCCGGAACACCGGCAGATCCAGGGGCGCATACACATCCACGGCCAGCCGCCGCCCCAGCGCCCGGTCCATCGGCACCGTCTCGGCGGCGCGTCCGGCCAGCGGCCGGAGCACATCCTCGATGCGTCGGCGGTGGTCGTCGACGGGTCGGGCCGGGGCTAGCGCGTGCCGGGAACTCATGCCGGTGAGCCTATACGCGGGTGGATCCTCCAGGCCGTGACCGGCTGTTCGCCGGGCTCGCCTCGTAGGAATCTACGAACACTTGCGGTCCCGGCAATAATGGTGCAATGACCGTGGTCGCGATGGGTATGCCCGCTGTGCGAACCGGGCGGCCCGCGATGGACGGACGCCCGGACACGCCCCTGCTGCTGGACCGTTTCGGCCGGGTCGCGCGGGACCTGCGGGTATCCATCACCGAGAAGTGCTCGCTGCGCTGCACCTACTGCATGCCGGAGGAGGGCCTGCCGCCCATCCCCGCCGACGAACTGCTCTCCACCGCGGAGATCGTGCGCCTGGTGACGCTCGCGGTCCGCGAACTGGGTGTGCACGAGGTGCGATTCACCGGCGGCGAACCGCTCATGCGGCGCGATCTGGAAAGCATCATCGCCGGTTGCCATGCGGCGCTGCCGGAAACGCCGCTCGCCATGACCACCAATGGCGTCGGGCTCGAGCATCGGGCGCGCGGACTGGCCGCGGCCGGGCTGCGGCGCATCAATGTCTCGCTCGACACCGTGGACCGCGACGGCTTCCACCGGCTCACCCGCCGGGATCGGCTCGATTCGGTGCTGGCCGGGATCCGCGCCGCCATCGCGGCCGGGCTCGCCCCGCTCAAGGTCAACGCGGTGCTCATGCGCGAAACCCTGGACGGCGCGGCCGACCTGCTGCAGTGGTGCCTGGACGAGGGCGCGGAGCTGCGGTTCATCGAGGAGATGCCGCTGGACGCCGACCACGAGTGGGCGCGCGCCAATATGATCACCGCCGCCGAACTCCTCGACGTGCTCGGCACCCGCTTCGACCTGACCGAGACCGGCCGCGAGGATCCCTCCGCGCCCGCCGAACGCTGGCTGGTCGACGGCGGCCCGGCCACCGTCGGCATCATCGCCTCGGTGACCCGCAAGTTCTGCGCGGACTGCGACCGCACCCGCCTGACCGCCGATGGCCGGATCCGCTCCTGCCTGTTCAGCGATCAGGAGTACGACATTCGCGCTGCACTGCGGTCCGGTGCGACCGACGCCGATATCGCCGGACTGTGGCGTGGCGCCATGTGGAACAAATCGGCCGGGCACGGCATCGACGCCGCCGGCTTCGTCCCGCCCGAACGAACGATGGGAGCCATCGGTGGTTGAGGTCCGCTATTTCGCCGCGATCGCCGATGCGGTCGGCAAGGAGAAGGAAACCCTGGACCTGCCGTCCGGGGCCACCGTCGCCGACTTGCGCACCGCCCTCTCGGCGGTCTACGGCCCGAAGCTGGACCCCATGCTGAAGGTCTGCGCCTACCTCATCGGCGACGAACTCACCCGCGACGCGGCCACCCCGCTCTCCCCGCGCGTGGACGTGCTGCCCCCGTTCGCGGGCGGCTGACCCGTCGCACGGCGCCGCGCCGCCGCGAATTTCACTGCCGGGCGCTAACATTCGCCGGTCCCCGCACGCCCTCGCCAGGAGACCGATCCGAATGACGCACGCCCCCCGGCCCCAGCACCCCGCCGTCGCGAAAGTGCGGCAGGATCGTGCCGCCAGTTTCCAGCTGCGCGTTGCGGACTGGATCACGAAGTTCGCGGGCTCGATGCCCTTCGTCTACATCCACGCGATCGGCTTCGCGGTGTGGATGATCTTCCTCGAGAAGAGCCCCTGGCCCACCCTGACCCTGGTGGTCTCCCTGGAAGCGATCTTCCTGTCCACCTTCGTCATGATCGGCCAGAACCGCCAGGCCGATTTCCAGCAGGCCAAGGCCGATCACGATTTCCAGGAGCAGGAACTCGAGCTCAAGACCAATACCGAACTGACCCGGGCCATTCACGCCATGACGGCCGAGCTGCACCGCCGCCTCATCGAGGACGCGGATCAGAAATGAGCAGCGCCCGCTGCTCGATTCACAGCTGTGCCCGCCGCGTGTGAGCGCAGCGGGCACGAGGTCCGGAGCCGGTTATTTCCACCAGGTGTCGAGCGGAGTCACCGGGACGGTGCGCTTGTGGCGGGTGTTCCGGAAGATGGTCTCGACCCGCTCGGCGACCTCGGGGGCGACGGGCTTGCCCTCGAGGTAGTCGTCGATCTGGGAGTACCTGAGGCCCAAGGCTTCCTCGTCGGGCAGGGAGGGGCGATCGTCCTCGAGGTCGGCGGTCGGGACCTTCTGCCAGACGCTCGGCGGCGCGCCGAGTTCCTGGAGCAGCGCCGCGCCCTGACGCTTGGTGAGACCGGTCAGCGGGGTGATGTCGACGCCGCCGTCGCCGTACTTGGTGAAGAAGCCGGTGACCGCTTCGGCGGCGTGGTCGGTGCCGACGACCAGCATATTGAGCTGACCGGCGATGGCGTACTGCAGCAGCATGCGCTCGCGGGCTTTGATATTGCCGCGCACGAAGTCTCGCAGGCGGGGCTCCTCGTGCAGTTCCACGATGCCGAGGGCGGCTTCTCCGGCGGCGGCGTCCGCGCTGGGCTTGACGTTCACCACGACCGACCGGTCGGGCTGAATGAACCGCAGGGCGATCTGGGCGTCTTCCTCATCGAACTGGACGCCATAGGGCAGGCGCGCGGCCACGAAGGTGGCGTCGTGGCCCTCGGCGCGCAGCTCCTCGGCGGCCAGCTGGCACAGGCGGCCGGTGAGGGTGGAGTCCTGGCCGCCGCTGATGCCGAGCACGAAACCGGTCGCGGGCGTGGAGCGCAGATAATCCTTGAGGAAGTCGATGCGCCGCCGCACTTCGGTTTTCGGTTCGATGTCCGGCAGGACGCCCAATTCGGCGATGATCTGTGCGCGCAGGTTCCCCATGGCCACACTCTACTGAACGGCCGGCGGCTCTATTGACCGACGGGAGCGGTCACCTGCCGGACCAGGTGTTCCCAGTGATCGCCCACCTGGTCGAGGGTGTAGCGCAATTCGCGGATCTGGTGGAGCACCAGCCCGGCGTCCAGGCTGGCCAGCAGCGTGTCGGCGGTCAGTGAGATATCGCCGGGCGCGCCGGCCTGCCGGAGCAGCAGGGCGACATGGGTTTTCGCGATGTTATAGGGCGGCCCGGAGTACTGCCCGCCGATGTCGGCGTTCTTGCGCACGTCGCCCTCCACCTCGACCAGGGCCAGGCGCGCCCGCCCGAAGGCGATCAACCGCTCCACCGGTGGCGCGCCCGGGCCCAGTGGCGGCGGCCCGAACATGTAGGCCCACTGGAGTTTCTGATCGGATTGGTCGAGCAGTGCCAGCATGAGCCCGGCCCGATTGCCGAAGCGCCGGAACACCGTGCCCTTGCCGACGCCGGCGAGCTTGGCGACCGCGTCCATGGTGACGCCATCCGCGCCGCACTGGCGGACCAGCTGTTCGGCGGCGTCGAGCAGCAGCTGCCGGTTGCGGGCGGCGTCGCTGCGCTCGTGGCTGCTGCCGGGCATGAGCAGCGGCACCGAGTGCGCGGGGGGCCGCTGCGTGCCGACGGGTTCGATCGGCAGCGCGATGCTCGGCAGGGCCGGAACGACCTCATCCGGTGAGGTGTCGCGTGTCACAGGCTGTGTGCTCCTACCAGGGAATGTAACCGGACTGCAGTCCGGTTACAGTCTATCGAAAGTTCCGCTGCTGAATCAGTAACCCTTGGAGTGATCATCATGTCGCAGACCCGCATTCTCGTTCTGGTCGGCAGCCTTCGCGCCGCGTCGATCAACCGCCGCCTCGCCGAGGCCGCTGCGAAGGCCGCCCCGGAGGGCGTCGAGCTCGCGATCTACGAGGGCCTCGGTGAGATTCCTTTCTACAACGAGGACATCGACGCCGAGGGCAAGGTCCCGGCCACCGCGCAGGCGCTGCGTGACGCCGTCGCCGCCGCGGACGCCCTGCTGCTGGTGACCCCCGAATACAACGGCACCCTGCCGGCCGTGCTGAAGAACGCCATCGACTGGGCCTCCCGTCCATACGGCGCGGGCGCGCTCAAGGATTTCCCGGCCGCGGTCATCTCCGCGTCCATCAGCCCGAACGCCGCCAAGTGGTCGCACGACGACGCCGTCAAGGCGCTCGGCGTGGCCGGTGCGAAGGTGGTCGAGGAGGCGTCGCTGAACTTCGGTGTCATCGGCCAGCGCTTCGGTGAGACCCACCCGGCCGACGATGCGGAGGCCCTGACCCAGCTGGCTGCCACCGTGCACCTGCTGGCGGAGACCGCCAACGCGCGGGCGAACGCCTGACAGGTTGGGCGAACGCCCGGCATACGCAGTGATTACTTGCTGAATTCAGCACAAGGCCACGGCTTTTGAGTCGTGGCCTATAGCTTTTCCCGGACAAATCGGGCTACGGTCACACCATGAAGCTATCAACGGGCAACACTCTGTTAGGCCGTTGTTTCATGGCGGTTACCCTGGCCGTCTCGGCCGCCTCGGTGGTGGTCAATGCCGCCGACGCGGTGGCCGAGTCGTATGTCCGTCTCTATCTGGGCAACTGGGCCGGGTACGTGGTGCGGGGGGAATTCCGGGAGGTCAGCGCCACCTGGGTGCAGCCGCGGGTGGACTGTCTCAATCCGGGCATCCTGCAGCGCGTGGTGCCCTGGGTGGGATTGAACGGCGCCGCCGGGCTCGATGGCCAGGTCGCACTCCCGCTCGTGCAGACCGGCGTCGAATCCCTGTGCGCCAGTGACGTGGCCGTGTACGCGGCCCTGCCGGGTCTGCAGGTGGAATCCGCCGCCGCGGGCGTGGCGTACGCCGATCCGGACCTGGCCGGGGTGGTCATGAACGCCGGGGGCAAGCTGTCCGACCTGCTGGGCGCGGCCGCGGACGGCCTGTGCTCGCTCGGTCTCCTCGGTGGTTCCTGCACCCCCGATACGCAGGTCGACGGCTGGTGGGAGCGTTACCCGGACGCGCCGGTGAGTTACGACGACGTGGCGGTCCGGCCGGGCGACATCATGCATTCGGTGGTCAGCTGGGACAACGGGCGCTACGTCATGACGTTGGAGAACCGCACTGCGAAGTGGTCCCGCACCACGGTCTCCGCCTCTTCGGTACCCGCCCACACCGCGGAGATCATCGTCGAGGGCCATCTCAGCGGCGCGCTGCCCGGTTTCGATCCGATCACCTTCACCGACATCACCATCGACGGTCTGCCACTGGCGGCCTATGACGCCGAGGCCTATGGGATCGCGGCCACCAATCGGTTGCTGACGCCCGGTCCGATCGACGGCGCGTCCTTCACCATCCGGTAGAGCGGGCGCAAACGCCGCGACACGCCGAGTGGACCGGGGGCCCTGGAATTGGGGGCAGGGCTCGGCGGGGTGGCAAACCGGGTGGTCGCTCGAGTCTGCTGTGACTCGTGGGGTGGGTGTTGATCAGCGGTGATGGTGTGTTTGCTGGAAATGAACTGAATGCCGAAATTGTGATGTGCGTCGCAGTCGTGTCGAGTTGCGAATCGAGTGTCCAGGTACTTACGACACTGGAATTTCACCTTTGTGAGTCGCAACATGTCGTGTTGTATGAATCTGTCGGCCACTAGGTGTAGTGTCTTGGGAGCTGGAAGGCCACCAGGTGAACACCTCGAAGTTCACCGAGCGACCAGGGGCTTCGGTTCCACTTCCAGGGGTTTGCGCACTTACTACGTGGATCTTGTTTGAGCCGTGCACTGCAGACAGATCAAAGGCTAAGGAGAAGGGGATACCAATGACCATCACCGTTTACACCAAGCCCGCTTGTGTCCAGTGCAACGCCACGTACCGCGCCCTCGACAAGGCTGGTGTCGACTACAGCGTCATCGACATCTCCGAGAACCCCGAAGCCCGCGACTACGTCATGGCCCTGGGCTACCTGCAGGCCCCCGTCGTCGTCGCCGGTGACGACCACTGGTCCGGCTTCCGCCCGGACCGCATCAAGGCTCTGGCCGACATCGTCGCCGTCGCCTGACGCCGCGCCGCCGATCAGGGCCGGCGGCCTCCTGCAGGTTCGTCCGAATCGAAAGGAGGGGAGATGACCGAGATGTCCAGCGCGACACCGAATCTGGTCTACTTCTCGAGCGCTTCGGAGAACACGCACCGCTTCGTCGAACGACTGGGCGTGCCCGCCGTTCGCATACCGCTTCACACCGCCGACTCGCTTCGCGTCGACCAACCCTTCGTGCTGATCGTCCCCACCTACGGGGGAGGTCGGCACGTTTTGGGTGGGCAGCGATCCGACAGGGAATTCGTGCCTCGCCAGGTGGCCAAGTTCCTCAACGACCCGCACAACCGCGCCCTGCTGCGCGGCGTGATCGCGAGCGGCAACACGAACTTCGGCGATACGTACTGCTATGCGGGAGAAGTGATCTCACGTAAGGCAGGGGTCCCGTACCTGTATCGCTTCGAACTCATGGGAACTGCCGAGGACGTCGAGCGCGTCCGAGAGGGATTGGGATTGTTTTGGCAACGACAACAGCACCGGTCGGAAAGACTGCCCGCGTAGAGCGCCCGGTCAGCGGCGACTCCGCGACCGAGGGACTGGACTATCACGCCCTCAACGCGATGCTGAACCTGTACGGCCCCAACGGCGAGATCCAGTTCGACAAGGACCGGGAAGCCGCGCATCAGTACTTCCTGCAGCACGTCAACCAGAACACGGTCTTCTTCCACAATCTGGAGGAGAAGCTCGACTACCTGGTGCGCGAGAACTACTACGAGACCGAGGTGCTCGACCAGTACTCCCGTGAGTTCGTCAAGCAGCTGTTCAAGCAGGCGTACGCCAAGAAGTTCCGGTTCCCGACCTTCCTCGGCGCGTTCAAGTACTACACCTCGTACACGCTGAAGACCTTCGACGGCAAGCGCTACCTGGAGCGTTTCGAGGACCGCGTGTGCATGGTGGCCCTGGCCCTGGCCGCCGGTGACGAGACCCTGGCGCGCGAGCTGGTCGAGGAGATCATGGACGGCCGCTTCCAGCCGGCCACCCCCACCTTCCTCAACTCGGGCAAGCAGCAGCGCGGCGAGCCGGTGTCCTGCTTCCTGCTCCGCATCGAAGACAATATGGAGTCGATCGGCCGCTCCATCAACTCCGCCCTGCAGCTGTCCAAGCGCGGCGGCGGTGTTGCCCTGTTGCTCAGCAATATTCGTGAGGCCGGCGCGCCGATCAAGAAGATCGAGAACCAGTCCTCCGGCGTCATTCCGATCATGAAGCTGCTGGAGGACTCGTTCTCCTACGCCAACCAGCTGGGTGCGCGGCAGGGCGCGGGTGCGGTGTACCTGCACGCGCACCACCCCGACATCTACCGGTTCCTGGACACCAAGCGGGAGAATGCGGACGAGAAGATCCGCATCAAGACGCTGTCGCTGGGTGTGGTGATTCCGGACATCACCTTCGAGCTGGCGAAGAAGAACGAGGACATGTACCTGTTCTCGCCGTACGACGTGGAGCGCATCTACGGCGTGCCGTTCGCCGACATCAATGTGACCGAGAAGTACTACGAGATGGTCGACGACAAGCGGATCCGCAAGTCCAAGATCAAGGCTCGCGAGTTCTTCCAGACCATCGCCGAGCTGCAGTTCGAGTCGGGCTACCCGTACATCATGTACGAGGACACCGTGAACCGGGCCAACCCGATCGCGGGCAAGATCACCCACTCCAACCTGTGCTCGGAGATCCTGCAGGTCTCCACCGCGTCGGAGTTCAACGACGATCTGTCCTACGCCAAGGTGGGCAAGGACATCTCGTGCAACCTGGGTTCGCTGAACATCGCCAAGACCATGGACTCGCCGGACCTCGGCAAGTCGGTCGAGGTCGCGATTCGCGCGCTGACCGCGGTGTCGGACCAGACCCACATCTATTCGGTGCCCTCGATCGAGCAGGGCAACAACGAGTCCCACGCCATCGGCCTGGGGCAGATGAACCTGCACGGCTACCTGGCGCGCGAGCGGGTCCACTACGGCTCCGAAGAGGGCGTGGACTTCACCAACATCTACTTCTACACGATCGCCTACCACGCGATCCGTGCCTCGAATCTGATTGCGATGGAGCGGGGTTCGGCGTTCGGCGGCTTCGCCGACTCGAAGTACGCCACCGGCGAGTTCTTCGACAAGTACACCGACCAGGCGTGGGAGCCCAAGACCGACCGCGTCGCCCAGATCTTCGCCGACGCCGGCGTCCACATCCCGACCCAGGACGACTGGCGGGCGCTGAAGGCGTCGGTCATGGAGCACGGCATCTACAACCAGAACCTGCAGGCGGTGCCGCCGACCGGCTCGATCTCCTACATCAACCACTCCACCAGCTCCATCCACCCGGTGGCGTCCAAGATCGAGATCCGCAAGGAAGGCAAGATCGGCCGTGTCTACTACCCGGCCCCCTACCTGACCAACGACAACCTCGAATACTTCGGGGACGCCTACGACATCGGCTACGAGAAGATCATCGACACCTACGCCGCGGCGACGCAGCACGTCGACCAGGGCCTGTCCCTGACCTTGTTCTTCAAGGACAGCGCCACCACCCGCGACGTCAACCGGGCCCAGATCTACGCCTGGCGCAAGGGCATCAAGACCCTCTACTACATTCGCATCCGCCAGATGGCCCTGGAAGGAACCGAGGTCGAGGGCTGCGTGAGCTGCATGCTCTGACAGGTGCTATCGATAAGGGCGTCCCGGCAACTGCCGCGGACGCCCTTTTTCGTGAAAGCCGATGTGGGGGAGGCAGGATGGAAACCGCCGATCGATACCGGGCATTCGCCGAGAAGGAGGTACGGGGCTACTCGCCCTGCTACGAGCACTGGTGCCTCGGAATCGCCGGGGATACCGAGCTTCTCGCCCTCATCGACACCCTGCCCGTGCACAAGCGCCAGCCCAACCTGATCCTCGGTGCGGCCCGCTACCTGGGCGTGACGGTGGGGCCATTCGAGGAGTTCAAGGACTTCCTGATCACCAACTGGCCCGGGGTCCGGGATGTCGCCACGACCCGTCGCACCCAGACCAACGAGGTGGGCCGAACCGCGACCCTGCTCCCGCTGCTCGCCCGGCACGGCTCGGATCCGGTGGCGCTCATAGAATTCGGTGCCTCTGCCGGACTGTGCCTGTACCCCGACCGGTACAGCTACACCTACGACGACGGCCCCACCCTCGACCCCCGAGACGGGCGCTCCACCGTCGTCCTGCCATGCGCCACCACCGGTAACCCGCCACTGCCCACCGAACTACCGAACGTCGTGCACCGCGCGGGTATCGACCTCAACCCGCTCGATGTCCGGGATCCCGAGGACATGCGCTGGCTGGAATCTCTCGTCTGGCCCGAACAGCGAAACCGCCTGGACCGCTTGCGCCATGCCGCCGCCATCGCCCGGGAGAACCCGCCGCATCTGGTGCGGGGCGATCTCAGCAATGCCCTGGCGGACCTGGTCCACGAAGCTCCCTCCGATATACCCGTCATCGTTTTCGGCAGTGCTGTCCTGCTCTATCTAGCCCGCACCGATCGTGCGGCTTTCCCGGCCATGATGCGAGAGCTTCCGTGTGAGTGGATTACCAACGAGCCGCCGGGAGTAGTTGATTTCGCCACCGATGCGCTCCCGGCTGGACCCGCAGACGTACACCTGGTACTTGCATCGAACGGCGTCCCGATGGCGTATACACGCCCGCACGGGCAGAGCCTCGACTGGTTCGGAAAGCGCTGAAAGACAAAGGACCAGAAGACAGGGGATGACCGCTGCTGTGGTCGACCCCACGACCGCGCCGCCCGCTGTTGTGAACTCTCCAGAACGTGGCTCGCGCCCTGCCGATCGCGGTTCGAGCCTGGTTAGGCTCGCTGTGATTCGGGTATCGAATCACCGAACTGCGCGGTCGATGCCGGAATCGGAATCGCATCAGGACTCCCGTTTTTGGAGGTGAGTAGGAAGTCCTCTCCTGCCCCCGCATGCCGAGGACTGCTTGTTCGAGACATGTACTGCCGGTGCAGTCGCAACTGCACTCCCATCGGATGAAGACCCACCGAGCGGCCAACCTCGCACCCGCTCGGTGGGTTCTTCGGATATCGCGCCGGCGCATGAGGAGTTAGCTTGTCGCACAACATGATTCAGAGGAATCCCGATGTGGGAGCGGAGTCGTGAGGCCCCGGGTTGCCGCCGGGGTCGCGGTGGCGCTGGCGATATTCGCGTGCCCGCCGCTGGGCGCGACCGCCCATGCCGGAATGCCGTACCGGTCCGCGTCCCCGGCGGATGTGACCCGAGTGCATCAGTTCGGTCCGAACTGGGAGCGGGTGGAGGTCACCTCCGCTGCCATGGGCCGCAACGTCGCCCTCGATGTGCTGCACGGCTCCGGCGCGGGTCCCCGGCCCACCCTCTATCTGCTGGACGGGGTGGACGCCGAGGGCGTATCCGACTGGCTGACCAAGGGGCACGCGCCGGAATTCTTCGCGGACAAGCCCGTTGACGTCGTTCTGCCCGCGGGCGCCACCGGCAGCATGTACACCGACTGGCTGCATGCCGACGCCGCGCTCGGCTGGAACCGCTGGGAGACCTTCCTGACTGCCGAGCTACCCGGCGCCATCGAGCCCTATCTGCATTCCGACGGCCGCCGGGCTATCGCGGGCGTATCCATGGGTGCGCAGGGCGCGATGATGCTCGCCCATCGCCACCCCGGCTTCTACCGCGCCGTCGCCGGATTGAGCGGCTGCTACTCGACCATCGACCCTTCCGGCAGTGCGATCACCGCGCTCACCGTCGCCTCGCGCGGCGGCAACATCATGAACCTGTGGGGCCCGCCCGGCACCTTCGACTGGCTGATCCACGACAGCACCGTCTGGGCGGAAGCCCTGCGCGGCACCGTGATCTATGTGTCGGCCGCCTCCGGTCTCCCGGGCCTGCCCGATCTGACCCAGGTATTGAAGTCGCCCGACATCCCGGCCGCCCTGGAGGCCGCCGGGGGCGGCGTGGTGCTGGAGGCCGGCGCCCGCGTCTGCACCGAGCATTTCGCGAATCGACTGAGCGACTTGCGAATTCCCGCCACCGTGCACTACGAGCCGACCGGAATTCACGCCTGGGAGGACTTCTCCGCCGAGCTGGGCCCGGCCTGGGATACCCTCGCCACCGCGTTCGCCTCGGCCTCCGGGCGGTAGTCGCACCGCCCGAATGCGATTGGGGCGCAAAGTATCTCAGTGTCGAAATCCGTAGCGGGGCAGTCGGCGGAGTCCCGGCCGGATCCGGCTGTCCACCGTCACGGCCAGTCCGGCGTGCACGGCCGCCACGGTGAAGTCGGACGCCTCTTTCCAGGTGGCCGCGTATTCCATGGTGAGTTCGGCCCCTTCGTCGGGCCCGCCGAGATACACGGTGACGCGATGGGTGAGCGCCTCCCCGATGCTGTCGAACAGAACCTTGCCTTCGGTGATGCCGGCCATGCGTGCTGCTCCTCGAGTAGTGGCGTGGAGACGCGCGAGCCGACTCCTTTGGCGGCTGCGCGTCTCTGTAACCGAAGGTAACCGGATTGGCCTGTACGGGAACATGTTCCGGATTCGACCTTGGAAATGTCACAAGCGCGGCGCGAGGGTAGTTGTTACGCGTTGGAACAGAAATGTTGACTACTGTGCGGCCGGCGCGCAGGTGTGGAGCGTGCAGGTTCCGGTGCCCGACCATCTCACCGCCGCCGTCCTCGGTCTCCCGCCCGCGCTCGCCTGGCTGGATGCCCGCCTGCGCGGCGAGCCGGCACCGACCAACTGCTGAACCCGCCGGCCGATTGCCGACGGTCCGGCCGACCGCCACAGGTCAGCAGCCCGCCGCCTGATAGGTGCGGGCCACCAGCGCCGAACGCAGGTACCACAGCCCCGACGCCTGGGTGGGATCGAACCCGGTCAGCTGTCCGATCCGCTTGAGCCGGTAGTCCACGGTATTGGTGTGCACGTGCAGCATGCGCGCCGTGCGCTGCCGGTTCAGGTTGTTGCTGATGTGCGACTGCAGCGTCTCCAGCAGCTCGGCGTGCTCGTCGAGCGGATCCAGCAGCGACCCAAGATGATCGCGGCCCGGTCCCGGACGGGTGAGCTGATATTCCAGTGCCAGCTCGTCGAAGCGGAACAGCCCGCGCACCAGCCGCAGCCGGTGCACGATGTCGAGCAGCTCGTGCGCCTGGTCGGCGGCATCCGGAATCTGTTGCGGCGCAGCGGAAACCAGCGTCGCGGTGATCGGCACCCGGGCCGCCCGCGACAGCTGCTCGACCAGTTCGTCCAGCTGCTGGTCCGCGAGCGCCGTGACCGGCACCAGCAGCGTGCCGCCGTCCACGCTCAGCAGCGACAGCACGCGGTCGGGATACCGGTGGGCCAGTTCGGCCTGTATCCGGCGCAGCTTGCGCCGCGCCACCACCGCACCGTCCACGGTGGGGGAGTGCTCCTCGGGATGCTCGGGAATCGCCAGCGCCAGTACGTGATACGTCTCGGCGATCTCGATCCCGCATTCGCGCGCCATGGTGGAGGTGCTGTGCCCGCCCAGCAGCGCGGAGGTGAGCGTGTGCACGGCGGTGTGGTGTTCGCTCACCACCGACCGCAGCTCCCGCACATAGGCCATGGCCACCGCAGAGGTCATCCGGTCCAGCAGCTCCACCACGAGTTTGGCCCCGCCCATGATGCTGTCCATGTCGGCGGCCGCAATGACCAGCGTGACATCGCCGTCGTCGTCCTCGCGGCGCACGTGCCCGGCCATGGCATTGGCCATCACCAGCTCCGACCCGATCTTGAAGCCCTCGTGGATGGCGTGGTGGATGGTGTCGATCGGAATGCCCTCGCGCGCCCACTGCGCGGCCGCCTCCTCCAAACGCTTTGTCTTCTCCGGAATGTCGCGCCCGTCCAGCATGCCCACCGCCAGCTCCAGGCAGGTGCGGGTGATGGCTGTGACGTCGCCGTGAATGGCGTCGCCGGGCAGCGTCCCGCACGGCGCGACGGTTTCGACGAAATGCCCCACCATGTGCTGCGCGAGCCCGCGCACATCCTTGAGCGGCGACGATATCGGGTTGCCCGACACGGTGAGCCCCGCCCGGGCCGGAATTCCCACGGACATCCGTGACTCCCTTCCACCCCCGGGTTGTGCCCCTTCCGGGACCTGAAACGCTAACGGATGCCGCCGGTACCAGCGGCCGGATCGATCTCTCCTGTGAGGCACAGTAATGCGCTTTCGGCGCTCTTGTGACTTCTCACATGCGCCAGGCCGGCCCCGCATGACGGCCGGGCAGCGTCGACGCGGGGCAATTCGCGTGGACACGCGGGTGAAACGGGCGCCCGACCGAGGCGTGAGAGCGCCACCGGGGTGATCTATCCGACTCCCCTCGGAACGGAATCCTGTCAGCCCGGGTGGACATTCCCGGGGCGGTGATCAGCCCAGGTGGCTGGTGTCGTTGTACGAGGTGAGCCGCATCCCGGAATCGCCTCGCTCCCAACGGGTTATGGACGCGTTGCGGACCTGGGCGCTGGTCTGGACGCTGATCTCGGCCTCGCTCAGATCCCCGAAGATGTAGCGGGTCAGCACGATTGCGATGTCATGGGTGAAAACCAGGACATGGCCGTGCATTTCGCGGAGCACGGCCCGCAGCCGGAGCGCGACGTCGGGCCAGGATTCGCCGCCCGGCGGGCGATGGTAGAAGCCGCCCGAGCGCTGCATCTCCCGGAATTCGTCCGGGTAGCGGCGCTGAATGCCGATTCTGGTGAGCCCGAACAGCACCCCGGGCTCCCGGTCCCGGATCCGCTCGTCGAAGTGCACGGGCGGCGTCGACAGGAAAACGAGCGCGATGCGGGCGGTCTCGCGGGCGCGCAGGTACGGCGAGCAGAGCACCAGGTCGAAGCCCGGATCGAACCCGGCCAGCCGTCTCCCGGCCGCCGCCGCCTGCGCCGCGCCCAGCTCGGTCAGCGGCACGTCGGCATCCCGTGTGCCCGTGATGAATTCCTCCGCCCCGGTGTACGGCGCCGCGTTGACGGTGCTCTGGCCGTGTCGCACCATGGTCAGTGATTCCAGTCCCGCTCCCGTCGCGTCCACCCATATATCGTGCGCGCAACCATCGCCGACCGCCCGGTGAAATGGTGAGTTTGCCCAATGACCACACTCGGTGACCCCCGCGATGCCCGGACCGGTCCGCCGGTGCGACTGGACGAACTGCCGCTGGGTCCCGTGCAGTACAAGCTGCTCGCGCTGGTCGGCGCGGAGATGACGGTCTCCGACGGCTACCTGTCGGAGACCATGCCCGCCGGGTGCGCGGGCGGATGATCGCCGTCGCCTACACCCTCGGCTTCTGCGCGGTCCCCGCCGTCGGCTTCCTGGCCCGCTGGCTGGTGCCGCTGCGGCCCCTGGGGATCGTCGGCCGGCGCTGGCTGTTCATGCTCGGCGGCGTCGGCGCGGCGCTGGTGTTCGTGGCGGGGCGGCACATGCCGGAGTCGCCGCACCGGGAGGCGGATCCGCGCACCGGGTTTCGCTACCGGTGCGCGGCGACCGGACTGCCCACCGTGATGTCGGCGGGCGGCAGCCACAGCGTGGCGATGGTGCCGCCGCCGACCGCGGGCTCGATGGAGGCATTGCCGCCGTGCGCCTGCGCCACCCAGGCGACCAGCGCCAGCCCGATGCCATTGCGCCCGCTGCGCCCGGCCGCGCCGCGATTGAACGGGCTGGCCGACATGACCGGATCGACGCCCGGGCCGTGATCGCGAATGCTGACCCGCCCCTCCGCCACGTGCACCTCGACCGGCGCGGCCCGGTTCACCGCGCCGTGGGTCAGCCCGTTCTCCAGCATGTTCCGGATCGCCAGGCTCAGCAGCTGCGGATCGCCCACCACCACGCTCGGGTGCGCGGTCACCACGATGCGCTCGTCGGCGGCCTCCTCGGCCACCGCCTCGGCCAGCTGATCCAGTCGCAGCAGGGTGCGCTCGGGTTCGGCGATGCCGGACTGCATGCGGGCGCGGGCCAGCAGCCCGGTCACCAGGCGCGCCATCCGATCCGCGAGCCGGCGCGCCTCGGCCAGCGTCTGCTGTACCTCCTCGGGCTTGGGCCGGGATTCGGTGAGCAACTTCAAGGTGGTGAGCGGCGTACGCAATTCGTGCGCGGCATCGCCGAGGAACTGCTCGTGCTCGTCCAGCATGCGCAACGCCTGCCGCTGGCTGCGCCCGGACAGCAGGAAGGTGGCCGCCGCCGACAGCAGGACCAGCAGGCCACCGCCGGCGATCAACTCCCACACCAGGATTCGATGCGCCCCGGCGTCGGCCATGGCCTCGGTCCCGGCCAGGATGACCACGATGCTGTCCCAGTCGTTCCAGAACACCGGGGCGCCCGCCACCGTCACCGAGCGGCCGGTGATGTCGGTGCCCGCGAACCGGCTGCCCTGATAGAGCAGGCCGTCGGCGTGATCCTCGGTTTGCGTTGCGAGCGTGGAGATCTGGGTGTCATCGGGCATGAGCGAACGCTGGTAGGTGTGCGCCTGCTTCCACGGCTCGCCCGGTTTGCGCACCGCCACCACGACCGCCGTCGAACCCTTGGCCAGCTCGTCGTCGATGACGGTGGACAGGTCCAGCACCTGCTTGTCGTCGTGCTGAATGGCCCGGGCCAGCCCGCCCGCCACCTGCTCGGCCTGATCCTGCGCCCTGGTTTGGCGCGCGTGCGCGTCGATGGAGGCGGCCACGAAGCCGAACACCAGCACGGCCGTCGCGGTGATCACGGTGACCAGCGCGGTCATGATCCAGCGGGCCCGCTTCAGCCGGGCCACGGCGGGGGAGCGGTGCGCGCTCACGAGATCCCGCCGCCGATGAGGAATCCCGTACCCCGCACGGTCTCGATCACGCTCGGCTCCCCGAGCTTGCGGCGCAGCTTCGCCACCACCGCGTCCACCACATTCGAAGCGGGCTCGGCCATTTCGTCCCAGCAGCACTCGATGAGATCGGTGCGGGTCACCACGCTGCCGCGCCGGGTCGCCATGAGCTCGAGCACCGCGAACTCCTTGGGGGTGAGCATCAGCATGATGCCGGCGCGGGTGACCCGGCGGCGCATCAGGTCGATATCGATGTCCGCCACCGCGATTCGCGACGCGGTGGGCTGTTCGCGGCGGCGGCACAGCGCCCGCACCCGCATCACCAGCTCCGGCAGCGCGAAGGGTTTGGTCAGGTAGTCGTCGGCGCCGTGCTCGAAACCGGCCAGCCGATCGTCGAGCCCGTCGCGGCCGGTGAGCATGAGCGCGGGCACCGTGTGCCCGGCGCTGCGCGCCCCGGCGACCAGGTCCAGGCCGTCGCCGTCGGGCAGGCCGCGATCCACCACCAGGCAGTCGTAGCGATTGATGGCGATCTTGAAATCCGCGTCGGCGATGCTCTGGGCGAGGTCGACCGCGAACCCGGCCGAGCGCAACCCATCGGTCACCTCACGGCAGAGTTGGTGGTCGTCCTCCAGCACCAAAACACGCACAGAGGCAGAGAGTAGGGCATCCCGGACGCCTGCCCAACGGCTGCGGCGTCCGGATCGGCGAAAAATGATCGGAAAATGATCCGACGGCAAACCGGCGCGCTACCACCGGCTTCCGACCCTCTCACGGAACCGCCCGCCAGGTCGAGGGTCGCAGGCAACCCGCTGTATCCTGAACGCGGTTGTTTCTGTCAGCGGCTACCGAGAGGGGGTGAGGTGCATGCGCGGCGAACCTCCCAGTCGAAGGCCGTGTGGCATCGCCCCCCGAATCCGTCCTTAGCTTCGCTGGCGGCGGTGGGTGCGGTGCCCGCGGTGTGCCCCGGTGCCTCCCATCCACTCTTTACTCGCCGTTCGGCCGAGGACTCCGCCATGACGCAGACCGACCTGCACCCTGTCGTCTCCGATGTGCGCCGCCCCGAAGGGGATTCGCTGTGCGACATCGTCGACCGCCGCCACCTCACCCCCGCCGTGGAGTGGCTCGACAACCACCCGCCGCACGTCATCGCCGAGCAGCTGGCCCGCATGGACGCGGTCACCGCCGGCATGGCCTTCCGGCTGCTCGACAAGGACCGCGCGCTGGCCGTGTTCGAGGAACTCGAGCCCGTCGACCAGCAGCAGATCCTGTCCGGCCTGCGCGATCAGAGCTTCCGGGACCTTGTCGAGGACATGGACCCCGATGACCGCGCCCGCATGCTGCGCGAGGCGCCGGCCAAGGTGGCCAAGAAGGTTCTGGCCGGGCTCAGCCCGCGCGAACGGCGCATGACCGCCACCCTGCTCGGCTACCCGGAGGGGTCGGTCGGGTTCTACATGACGCCGGAAGTCGTTGCGCTGCCGCGGAATCTGCCCGTCACCGAGGCGCTGCAGACCGTCCGGACCAAAGGCGGCACCGCCGAGACCGTCTACACGCTGCCGGTCGTGGACGCGGGCCGCCGCCTGATCGGCGTGGTCGAACTGCGCGATCTGGTGCTCGGCTCACCGGACGCCATGATCGCGGATCTGGTTGTGGCCGAACCGGTCTCGGTGCGCGCCACCGACTCGGCGGAGCGGGCGGCCCGGCTCATGCAGGGCGCCAACCTGATCAACCTGCCGGTGGTGGACAGCGAGGACCGCCTGGTGGGCCTGCTCACCATCGATGACGCCGTCGAGGTCATCGAGGCCGCCGACTCCGAGGACATGGCCCGGCAGGCCGGCACCACCCCGTGGTCCGGGCACTACATGGCCGCGGGCGTGTTCCAGCTGGCCCGCTACCGCGCCCTGTGGCTGATGCTGCTGCTGGTCGCCGCGACCCTGACCGTCACCGTCACCAACTTCTTCGAGCCGACCCTCGAACAGGCCGCGCACCTGGCGCTGTTCATCCCCCTGCTCATCGGGTCCGGCGGCAATGCGGGCGCCCAGGCCGCGACCACCTGCGTGCGCGCGCTCGCGGTCGGTGAGGTCCGGGTCTCGGACCTGTTCGCCGTGATCTGGCGGGAATGCCGGGTCGGGCTGCTGCTGGGCTGCATGCTGGCCGCGGTCGGCATGGTGATCGGCACGCTGTTCGTGGGCGTGAAGATCGCCGTGGTGGTGGGCATCGCACTGGTGATCATCTGCGCCTGGGCGGCGACCATCGGCGGAACCATGCCGCTGCTGGCCAAGAAACTGCGCATCGACCCGGCCGTCATCTCCGCGCCCATGGTGACCACGCTGGTGGACGCGACGGGGCTGGTCATCTATTTCACGACCGCGAAACTAGTACTGGGCATCTGATCGGCAAACTTGGGGCTGGTTCGGACACGCCGACCCCGGGTCGCTGTGACGGATTGCACCGCTGTAATTTTCTGCAGTCGGTGGCGTGCTTGCCCATCCCCTTCTCGCATCCTCGCAGGACAGCGCGAGGACACGTGAAGACACAACTTCTTGTGCTGCGTGGGGATGTCACCTACCAGTAGTAGTGTTCAGGGTAAGGGAATTCCGCAGGGTCCGGTGAGCTGAGAAGGGTGTGTGAGCGGGCGTGAAACTGATCGATCGGGTGACGGCGATCAACTGGAACCGCGTGCAGGACGAGAAGGATGCCGAGGTCTGGGATCGGCTCACCGGCAACTTCTGGTTGCCGGAAAAGGTCCCGGTCTCCAATGACATCCCGTCCTGGAACACGTTGACCGCCAATGAGAAGCAACTCACCATGCGGGTCTTCACCGGCCTCACCCTGCTCGACACCATCCAGGGCACGGTCGGCGCGGTCAGCCTCATCCCCGACGCGCTGACCCCGCACGAGGAGGCGGTGCTCACCAATATCGCCTTCATGGAGTCGGTGCACGCCAAGAGCTACAGCTCGATCTTCTCCACGCTGTGCTCGACCCGCGAGATCGACGAGGCCTTCCGCTGGTCCGAGGAGAACCGGAACCTGCAGCGCAAGGCCGAGATCGTGCTGGAGTACTACAACGGCGAGGACCCGCTCAAGCGCAAGATCGCCTCCACCCTGCTGGAGTCGTTCCTCTTCTACTCCGGCTTCTACCTGCCCATGCACTGGTCCTCGCGGGCCAAGCTCACCAACACCGCCGACATGATCCGCCTGATCATTCGCGACGAGGCCGTGCACGGCTACTACATCGGCTACAAGTACCAGAAGGGCCTCGAGCTGGTCTCCGAGGCCGAGCGCGAGGAGCTCAAGGCCTACACCTTCGAGCTGCTGTTCGAGCTGTACGAGAACGAGGTCGAGTACACCCAGGACCTCTACGACGAGGTCGGCCTCACCGAGGACGTCAAGAAGTTCCTGCGCTACAACGCCAACAAGGCCCTGATGAACCTCGGCTACGAGGGCCTGTTCCCCAAGGACGAGTGCGACGTCAATCCGGCCATCCTCTCGGCGCTTTCGCCCAACGCCGACGAGAACCACGACTTCTTCTCCGGCTCCGGCTCCAGCTACGTCATCGGCAAGGCCGTCAACACCGAAGACGAGGACTGGGAGTTCTGACAAGTCGCGGCGCTCGACCCGATGACGCGGGGAAGTCGCCACCCGGCCGAGCGCCGAACGCGAAGTTCACCAGCGAGATCGTGAACTTTTCGTGATCACGGGTGTTCCCCACGGTCAGACATGGCAAACGGCCCCGGGCATAGATTCGCTCGGGGCCGTTTGCCGACCGCAGCAACTGATTTCGCAACGGTCGGGGTAACTCACCGGGTACGACCAGAATCGGTTTGCTCCCCAACCGCCGGCACGCGTGCCCAACGGTTGACGGCTCTC
Source organism: Nocardia sp. NPDC059228 (assembly GCF_042754245.1). Classification (NCBI taxonomy): domain Bacteria; kingdom Bacillati; phylum Actinomycetota; class Actinomycetes; order Mycobacteriales; family Nocardiaceae; genus Nocardia; species Nocardia sp. NPDC059228. The sequence continues at coordinate 437,145 of NZ_JBHZAL010000002.1, forward strand.
TGCCGCGCGCGGAAGGTCCGGGGAGGCGGGGGAGCGCGCTCAGTCGGTGACGTATCCGTTGAGGTTGTTGCGGACGTCGTCGAGCAGGGCCCGGGCGGCGGTGATGCCGCTGCCGTGCCAGATGGTGTCGTCGACGGCGAACTCGCGGCGGTCGCTCACGGCGGCGAGCTGTTTCCAGTTGTCGCCCTTCATGATCGACTTGCCGTAGTCGAGGCCCTCCTTGCCGTCGAACATGAGGAAGATGAGGTCGCCCTCGATCCGGTTGCGGGCATCCTGGCTGCTCAGGCTGGTCACGTCGAAGGAGTCCCCGCGCTGCGGCTGCGGCCGCTGCACGCCCGCGTCACCCAGCACCTGCGCGGCGAAGCTGTTGCCGCCCTGCACCTGAATGACATCGGGCTCGAAGCGGATCACCGACGCCTGGGTGAGGGCGGCATTGGCGGCCACGCCCGTGTCCTTGGCGGCCGTGCGGTAGTCGTCGAGCGCCTTGACTCCGGCGGCCTTGCGGTCCATGGCCTCCGCGAAACCGGTGAAGGTGGCCTGCCAGCCGTTCTCCGCACCGACCAGCACCGTCGGGGCGATGCCCTTCAATGCGTCGTAGTGCGAGCTGTCGGAGGCCGGGCCGATGATCAGATCCGGCTTCAGCTCCGCGATCTTCGCCGGATCCGGATTGCCCGCCGGGCCGACCGAGGGAATATCGATGACGCCGGTGCCCAGGTAACCGGGCTGCGGCGCGGGACCGGCCAGCGTGGTCGCGCCGACCACGCGCTCCCACAGCCCCAGCGCGCAGGTGGCGTCCAGGGCGGACGTGGAGAGCACCACGATGCGCTTGGGATCGGCCGGCACCTCCGAGGTGCCCGCGGCATGGGCGACGGTCTTCGTGCCCGCGGCCGAGTCCGGGCCGGACGGCAGCGGGCACGCCTTGGAGGTGTCGCGCTCGATCCCGACCACACCCGCACCCGCGATATTCGTGGTGGTGCGCACGATCGAGGCGGAGTTGTCATCGGTCTTGCCGCATCCTGCGACCAGACCCACTGTCAGCAACGTGGCCGCCGAGACCAATCCCACACTGCGCAAATGCCGCAAGGATCGCCAATGGGGAGCGACCAGGGGAGAGAAGGTGGAGGCGAACGTGTTTCGGGTGGAAGCGGACTCGCGCACCGGCATGCGGGGCAGCCTACAGCCGTGCCCGGCGACTCCCAATTACGACACCGGCGCCGCCGAAATACGACACAGAGTAGGACCCGGAGCGAGCGCTGCCGGAACACGGTTTACGATCTGTCACAGCGCAAGCCACCGTCGTTCGTCATGTGCCGAACCGGACGCCGGAAGCAGCGTACGAACGATGGCATACCTGTGGAGGTTTCGTGACTGCCGTAGAACCGCGGCCGGCCAGCCTTGTGGAGGCGGCTCGGCCCTATCCTCAAAGGACGGGTCCGAAGGGATCGTTCATCTACAAGATGGTCACCACGACGGACCCGAAGGTTCTCGGCGTCATGTACCTGGTGACGGCCATGTCCTTCTTCATGGTCGGCGGCATCATGGCGCTGCTCATGCGCGCCGAACTGGCGCGCCCGGGCATGCAGTTCCTGTCGCCGGAGCAGTTCAACCAGCTGTTCACCATGCACGGCACGATCATGCTGCTCTTCTACGCGACCGCGATCGTGTTCGGCTTCGCCAACATCATCCTGCCGCTCCAGATCGGCGCCCCTGACGTCGCCTTCCCGCGTCTGAACGCGTTCAGCTACTGGCTGTACCTGTTCGGCGGCACCATGGCGACCGCCGGCTTCATCACCCCCGGTGGCGCGGCCGACTTCGGTTGGACCGCCTACGCCCCGCTGTCGGACATCGTCCACTCCCCGGGCGTCGGCGGCGACCTGTGGATCCTGGGTCTGGCCGTCTCCGGTCTGGGCACCATCCTCGGTGGCGTCAACATGCTCACCACCGTGGTCTGCCTGCGCTGCCCGGGTATGACCATGTTCCGGATGCCGATCTTCACCTGGAACATCGCCGTCACCTCGGTGCTGGTGCTGCTGGCCTTCCCGCTGCTCACCGCGGCCCTGTTCGGCCTGGCCTACGACCGTCACCTGGGCGGCCACATCTACGACCCGGCCAACGGCGGCGTGCTGCTCTACCAGCACTTGTTCTGGTACTTCGGCCACCCCGAGGTGTACATCATCGCGCTGCCGTTCTTCGGCATCGTGTCGGAGATCTTCCCGGTCTTCAGCCGTAAGCCGATCTTCGGTTACACCACGCTGGTCTACGCGACGCTGGGTATCGCGGCGCTGTCCATCGCGGTGTGGGCGCACCACATGTACGCCACCGGTGCCGTGCTGCTGCCGTACTTCTCGTTCATGACCTTCCTCATCGCGGTTCCGACCGGTGTGAAGTTCTTCAACTGGATCGGCACCATGTGGCGCGGTCAGCTCACCTTCGAGACCCCGATGCTCTGGTCGGTCGGCTTCCTGGTGACCTTCCTCTTCGGTGGTCTGTCCGGTGTCATCCTGGCCTCGCCGCCGCTGGACTTCCACGTGTCCGACACCTACTTCGTGGTCGCGCACTTCCACTACGTGCTCTTCGGCACCATCGTGTTCGCCACCTTCGCGGGCATCTACTTCTGGTTCCCGAAGATGACCGGCCGCATGATGGACGAGCGCCTCGGCAAGTGGCACTTCTGGGCCACCTTCGTCGGCTTCCACACCACGTTCCTGGTGCAGCACTGGCTGGGCAACATGGGTATGCCGCGTCGCTACGCCGACTACCTGCCCTCGGACGGCTTCACCACCCTGAACACCATCTCCACGATCGGTGCCTTCATCCTGGGTTCGTCGATGCTGCCGTTCATCTGGAACGTCTTCAAGTCCTACCGCTACGGCGAGGTCGTGACCGTGGATGACCCGTGGGGCTACGGCAACTCCCTCGAATGGGCCACCTCCTGCCCGCCGCCGCGGCACAACTTCTACGAGCTGCCGCGCATCCGCTCCGAGCGTCCCGCGTTCGAGCTGCACTACCCGCACATGGTCGAGCGCATGCGCGCGGAGGCCCATGTCGGCTGGGGCTCCAAGTCCCACACCGTCAAGGAGCTGGAGAAGGTTTCCAGCTAGTCTCGACACCTGAACACCGACGCGGCACCCGTCTGAGGACGGGTGCCGCGCTGTTTTCGGAGAGGGAGGGCCGACCCGACCTCGGGCGTCCCGCACTCGTATCTCCCGCTCGTAGGGCCGCCCGGCTTCCGTCAGACGCGCGCACTGTGCAACAGTTGTCATGTGCATGATTGCGGGTCGGCGGCGGCCGGGAACCAGCGCGACCGCGCGCCGCGATGTCGGGCATCTGACCGACTTCACCGCGACCCCGCGAATGCTGTTCATCGCGGCCCTCGCCGTCCCCATCGGAGCGCTCGGCGGCTGCGCGGCCTGGGCGCTCTCCCGTCTCATCGCGCTGATCACCAATCTGGTCTGGTACCAACGGCTCAGCGCCGATCCGGTGTCCGCCGGCGCGACGCACCACAATCCGCTGCTGATTCTCGGCGCACGGCCGGGCTCGTGACCACCACGAGGAGCATGCCGCCCAGCGCATTCTGCGCCTGCCGACGATCCGGCCCTCCCGCGTCGGGGCCGGAGCGACGGCCTGGCGCCATGCGCGATGTGTTGCTATTGGCTGATGGAGGATCCGGGAGCGATGTCGGAAACGGGACTGCCCACCGAGTGGTCGCGTGCGCTGGGGCTGCGGCTGCCGGTGGTGAACGCGCCGATGGGCGGGGTTGCCGGTGGCAGGCTGGCGGCGGCGGTCGCGGCGGCCGGTGGCCTGGGCATGATCGGGATGGGGAGCGCGGGCTCGGTGGAGGCCCTCGAGCGGGAACTGCCGCATGTCGCCGACGCTGCCGGTCCGGTAGGGATCGGTCTGGTGGATTGGGTGACGGCCGCCCGTCCCGGGCTGTTCGAGCTCGCCCTCTCGGCCGCACCCGCGCTGCTGTCGGTGAGCTTCGGGTCCGACCTGTCGTGGGCCGATCGGGCTCGTGCCGCCGGAATCCGCACGGCGACACAGGTTTACACCGTCGACGATGCCCGGCGTGCGCACGATGCCGGCATCGATGTCCTGGTGGCACGCGGTCTGGAGGGCGGTGGGCACGGCGCTCCCGAACTGGCGACGCTGCCGCTGCTGGAGGCCGTGCTCGACGCGGTGCCGGGTCCGGTGCTGGCCGCCGGTGGAATCGGGTCGGCGCGCGGGGTCGCCGCGATGCTGGCCGCCGGAGCCTCGGGAGTGTGGCTGGGGACCGCCCTGGCCGCCTGTACCGAATCGCTGCTGTCGCCGGGCGGCCGCCGGGCCCTGCTCGCGGCCGAGGACACCGACACCATCGTGACGCGGACCTTCGACGTGGGCATGGAACTGCCCTGGCCGCAACGCTTTCCGGCCCGGGTGTTGCGCAACGACTTCACCGCCCGCTGGCACGACCACCTCGGCGAGCTGGCCGGTGACACCGCCGCGCGGTCCGAGCTGACCGCCGCCAATACCGCCGACGACCCGCGTATCGCCCCGGTCGACGCCGGGCAGGGCGTCGGCCTGGTCACCGCGGTGCGCCCGGTCGCCGACGTACTGACCGAAATGTGTTCGGGCGCCGCACGCCTGCTCGGTCGCTGACGCACCGGCTCTCGGTCGGCGGTCGCCCTGACCTCCGGTGGCCTGGTCGCTGACCTCGGGCAGCGTGATGCCCGCCACCGTCGGCGGCGGTCGGCGCGGTCCCGTTCGCGCCGACCTGACAGAATGAGCTGCCGCCGCATGCCGGGCGGGACAGGCAGTCGCATGGAACGGAGTTATCGATTGAGCGCGTCTGACACGACGGTTCTGGTCACGGTCACCGGACCCGACAAGCCGGGCGTCACATCGGTACTGCTGGCCGCCCTGGCCAATAGCGCGGTCAGTCTGCTGGATGTGGAGCAGGTCGTGATTCGCGGCCGGCTCACCCTGGGTGTGCTGGTGTCGTGTCCCACCGATCCCGAAGCGCTGCAGGATCAGCTCGAGGACGCCATGGCGTCCATCGGCATGGATGTCGATGTGGAGATCGGGGCGAGCGCCGTCTCGGGCGCCAAGCTGTCCACCCACGCGGTCGTGGTGCTGGGTTCGCCGGTCACCGCCCGCGCCTTCAGCGCCATCGCGCGCAAGCTGGCCGCGCAGCGGGTGAACATCGACTCCATTCGCGGCATCGCCGACTATCCGGTCACCGGCCTGGAACTCATGGTCACCGTCCCCACCGCCGACGCGGACGCCGAGACCGAGCTGCGCACCGCGCTGGCCACGGTGGCCGCCAAGGAGAGCGTGGACGTCGCCGTCGAGAAGGCGGGCCTGGCGCGACGGGCCAAGCGGCTCATCGTGTTCGACGTGGACTCCACCCTGATCCAGGGCGAGGTCATCGAGATGCTGGCCGCGCACGCCGGTGTCGAGGAGGAAGTCCGCAAGGTCACCGAGGCGGCCATGCGCGGCGAGATCGACTTCTCCGAATCCCTGCGTCAGCGGGTGGCGACGCTGGCCGGGCTGGACGCCTCGGTCATCGACGAGGTCGCCGAGCGGATCGAGCTCACCCCCGGCGCCCGCACCACCATTCGCACCCTGCGCCGCCTGGGTTTCCGCTGCGGCGTGGTGTCCGGCGGTTTCCGTCAGGTCATCGAGCCGCTGGCGCACGAACTGGAACTGGACTTCGTGCAGGCCAACACCCTCGAGATCCGCGACGGCAAGCTGACCGGCGCGGTGGTCGGGGAGATCGTGGACCGGGAGGCGAAAGCCGTTGCGCTGCGCCGATTCGCGGCCGAGACCGGGGTGGCCATGGATCAGACCGTGGCGGTCGGCGACGGCGCCAATGACATCGACATGCTCAATGCCGCCGGGCTGGGCATCGCGTTCAATGCCAAGCCCGCGCTGCGCGAGGTCGCCGACGCGGCGCTGTCGCATCCGTTCCTGGACGCGGTGCTGTTCATCCTGGGCGTCACCCGCGACGAGGTCGAGGCGGCCGATGCCCGCGACGGCGGCATCCGCCGGGTGCCGCTGCCGCGCTGAGGCGTATGGGTCCTGCCGCGCTGAGGCGTATGGGTCCTGCCGCGCTGAGGCCGGCAACGCGTCCAATCCGGTTGCGGCACTCGCAGCTCCGCTCTCGGTACCGTGGTCGGGGAGTCCGGTCACGACCGAAGGAGAGTCCGTGCGCGTGCGTATGCCGCTGGCAGTGGTGATGGCCGCGCTGGCGCTGGCCGGCTGCGGCAATTCGACCTCGTCCGAGCACGAGCCGGTGCGAGTCGGCGCCGACTCCGACGGCAAGGACGTGAGTCTCGCGGTCGGCCAGGGACTGATCATCACCCTCGAGGCCAACCCGACCACCGGGTACGCCTGGATGCTGGGCGGTCTGGATCAGAACGTGGTGAGGCAGAACGGCTCGCCGGAATACGAACCGGACCCGAATCCGGACGGCAAGGTCGGGGTCGGCGGTCGATCGGTGTCGAATTTCGTGGCGGTCGCTGCGGGTTCCACCCGATTGCGCCTGGAATACAAGCGAGCCTGGGAACAGGGTGTGGAGCCGGCCGAGAGCTTCACCCTGAACCTGACGGTTCATTAGCCCGAACAGTTGTGTAGGAGTGGTTGTGTCGAGCGTCGGATCCACCATCGATGCCGGTTTCGTGGCCAGGCACGCGGAATTGGCGCGGGGATATGGCGGCGGAGGCGATCCGGCGGACCCGGCGCTCGTGCAGGCCATGCAGATGGTGCTGCACATTCCGAAGAACGATCCACCGGCGCGCAGCGCACTTCTGGCAGCCGCCGCTTCGGCGGTGGTGGCGCTGTGCCTCGACGAGCGGGTCGGGCCCGATGGGGAGTGGGAGGAGCGCTATCTGACCTGGAAACGCTCGCGTATTCGCAAGGTGGCGCGGCGGGCGCGCGGGGCGCAGTGGCTGGCGGCGCAGGAAGTCGACGGTGTCACAGTCGATTTCGCGGGTGCGCAGGCGCGGGCACTGGTGCCGGGACCGGTCGGCGAGGTGGATCCGCGCATCCGGCGCCTCCAGATCAGCGGCACCGAGCTGCCCGTCACGGAGGAGATCGCAATCGATCCGGAATCTCCGGTGCTATGGGTGAACGCGGAACTGGGTATGACTGTAGGGAAGGCCGCGGCACAGGTAGGGCATGCCAGTATGTTGCTGGCAGGCGCTCTGCCGGCGCAGCGGGCGTATGCGTGGGCCGCACAGGGATTCCGGTGCACCGTCGCGGAGGCCGATCCGGGCCGCTGGGCGGAGTTGCAGCGGCGGGTGGCCGAGGGCAGCGCGGTGGCGGTGCGCGATGCCGGTTTCACCGAGGTGGCACCGGGGTCGACGACCGTGATCGCGGTGGCTTAGTGCGGATGTCGCACTAGCGAAACCGGATGGTCGGCGCACTGACCTATATGGGCAGTGCATATCGACTTCCCCGGACGGGTCGGCAAGGATCGATTCACGTTTCCTCGAAAGGAAACCACCGAAATGACAACACTGCTGGTTGTTCTCATCGTGTGGGCGGCGCTCTCGGTCCCGGCGGCACTCATTCTGGCGCGCATGTTCCGGTCCACCCGGGCGGATGCGCGGGACCGCGGGTTGGCGGACCCGGAGCGCGAACCGTCGGAATTCGATGGTGGCGCACACGAAATCGCTTATCGCCATCGCAATTCCGGGGAGGACACGCACCGAGTTTTCCCACCACGTTGACGAGCGTCCCGGGTGGTGGGCCAAGATGGACCCCGTGCCGCAACCGGATCCCGATCTGCTCATCGATTTCAGCGACGTCACCGTCCGACGTTCCGGACATACCCTGGTCGGTCCGGTCACCTGGCAGGTGGAATTGGACGAGCGCTGGGTCGTGCTCGGCCCCAACGGCGCCGGCAAGACCTCGCTGCTGCGCATGGCCGCCGCCGAGATGCACCCCACCTCCGGGGTCGCCAACCTGCTCGGCGAGACCCTGGGCCGGGTCGACATCAACGAGCTGCGCCCGCGCATCGGCCTGTCCTCGGCCGCCATCGCCAGCCGGGTGCCGCTCGACGAGAAGGTCGCCGACCTGGTGGTCTCGGCCGGCTACGCGGTGATGGGCCGCTGGCGGGAGAGCTACGACGACATGGACACCGACCGGGCCGTCGACATTCTGGAAAGCCTGGGCGCGGAACACCTTTCCGATCGCGCCTACGGGACGCTGTCGGAGGGGGAGCGCAAGCGGGTGCTCATCGCCCGGGCGCTCATGACCGATCCGGAACTGCTGCTGCTCGACGAACCGGCCGCCGGACTGGATCTGGGCGGGCGTGAGGAGCTGGTCGAGCGGCTCGGCGATCTGGCCGCCGATCCGGACGCGCCCGCCACCGTGCTGGTCACCCACCACGTGGAGGAGATTCCGCCGGGCTTCACCCACGGCATGCTCCTCAATGAGGGCAGTGTGGTCGCGCAGGGTCTGCTCACCGATGTGCTGACCTCCGAGAACCTGAGTGACGCGTTCCGCCAGTCGATTCAGCTGGACCGTATCGAGGGGCGCTACTTCGCGCGCCGCAGCCAGCGCTTCGGGCGGCACCGCAACCGCTGAAAGCTGCCTCCCGCAACCTGTCTCGCGGACCGCGGCGCGCTGCGATTGCATCCGCCGCCACCGCCGGGCAAACTGTCCGCAACTGCCGCGGATGGAGGGAGCTGGCTGTGGGCCGGAACATCGGCGCCATCACGATTCTGGCCATCGCGGTCGTCGCCACCGGCTGCGTGGCCGATCCACCGGCCGCCCAGCGGGTTTCGAATTCGCACGCCGCGGAGACCCTGGGCCGGGCCACGGTCCCGTCGGACCTGAACGGTAGAACGGTGCAGCTCAGCTATGACAGCGGCGCGGGCGGCACCATTGTCTTCTCGGCGGACGGGCGCACCCTGACCGCTATCGCCGCCGATACCGGAAGCCGGTCGAGCACGCCGGTCGCGGTTGCGTCCATCGCGGCTGGCATCTTCCTGGTTACCTGGACCGACGACACCGGCGCGGTGATCAGCCAGGTGCAGGACTATCGCAATGGCAAGGTGGAGGGCACCTGGACCCGCCGCGATGACGCCGGTCGGGCCGTCATCGAAACCCGCACCGGATCAGTCCGTGTGACCGACTGACCATCAGTCCATGTGGCCGAGTGACCGGCGAACCCGCAGCGCGTGGTATCGCTTAGCCGGGGCAACGGTTATGGTGCGAAAGGTGAGCGAAGCAATGGCCCAGTCCGAATCCCAGCCCGCGGTCGCGCCCGTCAAGGACGCGTCCACGGTCATGCTGGTGCGCGACGGTGCGCACGGGCCCGAGGTGTTCCTGCAGCGTCGAGTGGGTGGCATGGCCTTCGCGGCCGGCATGACCGTCTTCCCCGGCGGCGGCGTCGACCCGTCCGACGCGTCCATCGCACTGGACTGGGCCGGACCCGAACCCGCCTGGTGGGCCGAGCGATTCGGCATCGACGCCGGCCGTGCCCAGGCGCTGGTCTGCGCGGCGGTGCGCGAGACCTTCGAGGAGTGCGGGGTGCTGCTGGCGGGACCGACCGCCGACAGCGTCGTCAGCGACACCGCGGTCTACGCCGAAGCGCGCGGGCAGCTGGAACGCCGCGAGCTGTCCTTCGCCGAATTCCTCACCCGCGAGAACCTGGTGCTGCGCGCCGACCTGCTGCGCCCGTGGGACAACTGGATCACCCCGGTGATCGAGCCGCGCCGCTACGACACCCGCTTCTTCGTCGCGGTGCTGCCGGAGGGTCAGCTCGCCGACGGCGCCACCTCCGAGGCCGAGGTGGTCGCCTGGTGCACCCCCGCCGAGGCCATCGGCCGCTGGCGCGAGGGCGTGGACGTGCTGCTGCCGCCGACCTGGACCCAGCTCGCGGCGCTGGACGAATTCGCCTCCACCGCCGAGATTCTCGCGGCCGGCCGGGACATCACCCCGATCATGCCGGTGTACGACCCGTCGGGCGGCGGTCCGGCGCTGGCGTTCCCGCACGCCGACCGCTACTTCGCCGAGCTGCCCGACAATTCGCGTATCCGCGGTTCGCAGCGACCCGAGTAGCGCCCGCCCGGGCGGGGCGTCCCGGTGCCCGGGGCTCGAAGTAGGGTGATCGGCTGTGGCCGAATTCGTGACCGTGGACCGGGGTGTGGCGGAGCATGTCGCCGTGCTCCGCATCGCACGCCCGCCGATGAATCTGATCGATCTCCAGGTGGCGCTGGAGGTGGCGGCGGCCGCCGAGGAGATCGCGGCCGACGCGTCGATCGCGGCCGTGGTGGTCTACGGCGACGAGCGGGTGTTCTCCGCCGGTGACGAACTGGCCGAACTGGCCCGGCTCACCCCCGAGCAGGCGCAGGCCATGGCCGGCGATTTCCAGTCGGCGCTGGGGTGCCTGGCCCGGCTGCCGCAGCCGACCGTGGCCGCCATCAGCGGATACGCCCTCGGCGCTGGGCTGGAGCTGGCCCTGGCCGCGGACCGACGCGTCATCGGCGACAACGTGAAACTGGGCCTGCCGCAGATCAAGGCCGGGCTGATCCCGCTGGCCGGTATCCGCCGGTTGAGCCTGCTGATCGGTCCCTCGCACGCCAAGGACCTGGTGTACAGCGGCCGGTTCGTGGATCCGGAGGAGGCCGCGGCGCTCGGGCTGGTCGACGAGGTGGTCGCGCCCGACGACGTGTTCGCCGCCGCCCTGCGGTGGGCGAAGCAGTTCACCGATGGTCCGCGCGCGGCCCTGGGCGCTGCCAAGCGGGTGTTCGAGGCGGGCACGCACGGCCACGATCGCGCGCGTCGTGAGTGGGCGGATCTGTTCGGCACCGCAGATCAGCAGGTTGGAACACGTTCTTATTTGGTCGACGGTCCGGATGCGGCCCGGTTCACCGGCCGTTAAGCAGCCCGATAACACCGTTCACCGGGGTATTCATTAGGCTGCCCTGCATGACAGTTGGTCCTGAAGACCCCGCGCCGAACCCGCACGCCACCGAGGCGGAGGTCCAGGCCGCGTATAGCGACAACAAGCTCGCCCAGGTCCTGTATCACGACTGGGAAGCCGAGACCTACGACGACAAGTGGTCCATCTCCTACGACGAACGCTGCATCGAGTACGCGCGCGGCCGCTTCGACGCCGTCGCCCCGAGTGCCGAGCTGCCCTACGACCGGGCCCTCGAGCTCGGCTGCGGCACCGGCTTCTTCCTGCTGAACCTGATGCAGGCGGGCGTCGCCAAGCGCGGCTCGGTCACCGATCTGTCCCCGGGCATGGTCAAGGTCGCCACCCGCAATGGCCAGAACCTGGGTCTGGACGTGGACGGCCGGGTCGCCGACGCTGAGACCATCCCCTACGAGGACGACACCTTCGACCTCGTCGTGGGCCACGCCGTGCTGCACCACATCCCGGATGTGGAGCTGGCGCTCAAGGAGTGCCTGCGCGTGCTGAAGCCGGGCGGCCGGTTCGTGTTCGCAGGTGAGCCGACCACCATCGGCAATCTCTACGCCCGCAAGCTGGGCCAGATCACCTGGAAGATCACCACCGAGATCACCAAGCTGCCGTTCCTCAGCGACTGGCGTCGCCCGCAGGAGGAGCTCGACGAGTCCTCCCGCGCCGCCGCCCTCGAGGCCGTCGTCGACCTGCACACCTTCGACCCGTCCGACCTCGAGCGCATGGCCCGCAGCGCCGGCGCCGTCGAGGTGCAGGCCAAGACCGAGGAATTCGCCGCCGCCCTGTGGGGCTGGCCGGTGCGCACCTTCGAGGCCGCCGTCCCGGACGAGAAGCTGACCTGGCGCTACCGCATGGCCCAGTACAAGGCGTGGCTGGCGTTCTCGGCCCTCGACGAGAAGGTGCTGCGCCACGTGGTGCCCCGCCAGTTCTTCTACAACGCCATGATCACCGGCGTGAAGCCCGGCGCCTCCGCCAAGTAGGCCGGTCCACGAATCCCCGTGGGCTACGCCTTCTCTCGCGCTGACATCGCCTACCTCGCCAGTCCGGCCGGCGCGGCCGCCCTGGCCGAGGTAGGCGATTTCGCGCTCACCCCCGCCTCGCTCCTCAAGGACCTGGAGCGCCTCCGCCGCGACCACGGCGACCACGCCCCCGCCCTCGTGGAGACGGTCCGCCTGCGCCGCCGCGCGACAGCGAAACTCGACGGCGCGGGGGAGTGGCTCTTCACCGACGACGCCCTCCAGCAGGCCACCCCGTCGGCCGTAGCTCGCCACCGCGCCCAGCGCTTGGCAGGCCGCACGGTCCACGATGTCACCTGCTCCGTCGGCGCGGAATTGGCCGCCCTGGCCGAGGTCTGCCCCGCCGTGATCGGCAGCGACCTCGACGACGTACGTCTCGCGATGGCTCGGCACAATCTCGGTGTGCCGCTGGTGAATTCCCGCTCGGACGGCGATGCGATCCACCACGGGGATGCAAGCCCTGCCGGGCAGGGACGTGGCGCCTCATCGACGATCGGCAGCGTATCCACTGCGGCGCGCGGCCGGGCGCAGGCGCGAAATGTGGTGCTGGTCAAGGCGGATGCGCTGGTGCCGTGCAGTACCGCTGAGGTCGTGATCGCCGATCCGGCGCGGCGGGCGGATGGGCGGCGGACGCATGATCCGGCGAAGCTGCAGCCGCCGCTGCCGGATCTGCTCGCGGCGTATACCGGGCGGGAGCTGGCCGTGAAGTGCGCTCCCGGACTGGATTTCGACAAGCTCGGGTGGGCCGGGGAGATCGAAGTCGTCTCGCTCGACGGGGCGGTGCGGGAAGCCTGCCTGTGGTCGCCGGGTTTGGCGGAGCCGGGCGTGACCCGTCGTGCGACCGTGCTCTCGTCCACTGCCGCCCCCTGGACACTCACCGATGCCGACCCGGACGATATCCCCGAGCGTGAGCCGGGGCAGTGGATCATCGACCCGGACGGGGCGGTCGTCCGTGCGGGGCTGGTGCGGCACTACGCCGCGAAACACGGGCTGTGGCAGCTGGATCCGCGCATCGCGTACCTGACCGGTGACCGGGTTCCGGAGGGTGTGCGGGGGTTCCGGGTGCTGGACCGCATGGAATTCCGGGAGAAGCCGCTACGGGCGGAATTGCATCGGCGCGACTGCGGTCCGCTGGAGATCCTCGCGCGCGGTGTCGATATCGATCCGGATGCGCTCCGTGCCCGGCTCAAACCGCGAGGCTCCCAGCCGCATACGCTGGTCGTCACCCGGATCGGCCGGGCGGCAACGGTTTTCCTCTGCGCCACGCCCTGACGCGGCGTCTCCGCCCCGGTAGCTCGCGCTGTTTCAGCCCTGATAGCTGACGTGGGTGGGCCGCATGACGAGGACGACTCGGTGCGGATGGTCGCCGACGGGCTTGTCGTAGGCCAGACCGTACCGCTGCGCCAGGACGTCGAAGAACTCGCCCTCGGGGTCGGTGTCGATGCGCTCGATGACGCCGCGCACCTCGAGGTAGCGGTAGGGAGCCTCGGGATCATTGATGCTCACCGCCACGTGCGGGTCGCGAGAGGTATTGCGGTGCTTGGCGCGAGTGGTGGTCGTGGTGAAGCGCAGGAACTCACCGTCCCAGATCTGCCAGACCGGGGTGACCTGCGGGGTGCCGTCCGGATTGAGGGTGGCCAGGTGCGCGAACAGCGGGCGGGTCAGCAGGTCGGTGTACTTCTCGGGAATGACGGGGTGGGTCACGGTGTGCTCCTTCAGAGTTGGGAGATCTCGACGATGCGGAAGCCGGCGGGGACGCCGTTGCCGTAGGGGCCGTTCTTGTCGAACTGGGAGACCGTGACCAGGGCGTGGCCGCCGGTGTGCACGATCGAGGTGGGGATGTCGAGTGCGGGGTCGGTGACGCGGTGCTGCAGTTCGGCTTTCGCGCCGTCGTCGCCGAGCCGCCAGCGGGACACGGCGTTCCCCTTGTTGTGCACCACCCACAGGGTGTCGCCGCGCAGTTCCAGGCCGTCGCCGTCGACCGCGTCGCCGCCGGTGCGCTCGACCCGTTGCACGGTCGGCTGCGGTCCGGTCGAGACCCGGTAGAGGTCGCCGTTGGTCATGTCGACCACGATCAGATACCGGCCCGCGTCGTCGGCGGCAATGCCGTTGAGGGTCATGGGATTCCGTGCGGCCGGGTCCTTGGCCGCGCCGAGGTCGAGGTAGACCCGCAGTTCGCCGCCGTGCCCGTCGTGTGCGAGTGCGTCGGCGAGCTGGTCCGGTCCGATGCGGTAGACCACGTTCCGCACGCTGTCGGTGACATAGACGCTGCCGTCCGCGGTGATGGCCAGATCGTTGACGAACGGCTGCCCGGCGGCCGGGACGTCGAAGCGGGCGAGCACGGCGCGAGTCCCGGTGTCGTACACCGTGATTCCCGCGGTGTGGTCGATCACCCAGAGCCGCCCGGCGACATCGACCTTCACCCCGTTGGCGGTGCGGCGTGCGTCCGCGCCCGCGGCCAGGAAGGTCTCGGCCGCGGTCGTGCCCGGCGTGGCCCGGTAGATCGCGCCGGTGAGGAACGAGCTCGCGTACACGTCGCCGGTGCGCGGATCGACGGTGATGCTCTCCGGATACGCGCGCTCGGGCAGGTCGTACGCGGTGGTGATGCGGTCGGGCGCCGGGGTGTCGTGGTCGGGCGCGGCGCCCGGCGTCGCCGCGTCGCCGGTGCTGCACGCCGCCGACGCCAGCAGCAGCGCCGCCGTCACCGCGGGCGCGGCCCAGCGGCGAATCGGGTGGGACATGGTTCGTACCTTTCGCTCTCGGTAGATAGAGATGACATCTGAGTGTGAGAGCGAAGATAGATTAGAACTCTAATGATCGTCAAGGTTCGAATAACTGGGTGAGCTATCATTCCGGGGTGACGTCGATGCCGGTCGAAGAACGCCTGGGGACCTTCATCAAGCGCGCTGAGCAGGCGCTGATGGGTGCGAAGAACGCCGCCCTCAAACCCGCGGGCGTGACGATTCCGCAGTACGCGGCCCTCTACGTGCTGAGTGAGAACCCGGGCATTTCGGCGGCCGAGCTGGCCCGGCGCTGCGGCGTCACGCCGCCCACCATGAACACGGTGCTCACCAATCTGCGCGAGCGCGGCCTCATCGAGCGCACGCCGCACGCCTGGCACCGCAATGTGCTCGAGACCCGGCTCACCGAGGAAGGCCGCACCATCATGCACGCCGCCGACAAGCGGGCGGTCCCGGTCGAACGCGCGCTGGCCGCGGAGTTCACCGATGCCGAGCGCGAGGCGCTCATGTCCATGCTCGAGCGTGCGGCCACCCTGCTCGATTCGGTGCGGCCGGACTGATCGCTAACGGTCGCTGACGGCGCCGAAGTCGGCGACGAATCTGGTGAGCAGCCGGGCGAATTCGGTGCGGTCGCGCTCGCCCCAGGCCGCGGTCGCCTCGGCGAAGACGGCCTGGCGGTTGGCGTGGGCGCGGTTCAGCGCGGTCTGCGCGGCCGGCGTCAGCTGCAGGTGGATGCGGCGCGCATCGTGCTGGTCGGCACGGCGTTCCAGCAGGCCCTCGGTGACCGCCCGCGCCACCAGGCGGCTGGCGCGGGGCTGATCCACGCCCAGCGCGGTCGCGATGTCGGTGACGGTGGCCTCCCCGTCACGCGCCTCGACCGCGTCGAGCACGCCGAAGAGGGTCGGATCGACGGCCGGTCCGCCCCCGCGGGCCGCGAATCTACTGAGCGCACGCCGGGTCTGGCTGCGCCGGATGGCCACCATGGCGCGCTCGATGGCGACGATCGCGGGGTCGTTGTCCTTCACCCTTGCCATCGTACAATTACTTGCTAAAGTACATATATATGTAATGTGACAACTGATTGGAGACAGCCATGACCGACACCCCGAAGCCGATCGGCTACTGGTTCAAGCACATCGACAAGACCCTCGAAGAGAACTTCGCCGCCCTGCTCGCCACCGAGGGCCTGCTGCGCCGCCACTGGCAGATCATGCACACCCTCTCCGGTGGCGCACTCGACGCGACCGCGCTCGATGTGGCCCTCTCGCCGTTCCTGAACGCCCAGGACCCTACGGCCGCACCATATGTCGGCACACTGCTCGACCGCGGCTGGGTCGTTCGCGATGCCATGGGTACCTACGCCCTCACCCTCGACGGCATCGGCGCGCACGCGAAACTGCTGGAGCGCATCGGGATTCAACGCACGGCGGTGACCGAGGGCCTCAGCGCCGACGACTACCGCACGCTGCTCGATCTGCTGCAGCGCGTCTCGGCGAACGTCGACGCGTTCGCGCTGACCCTGCGGTAGCGGTTCACGACCGAGGCGGCACCCGCTCGACCCGGGTCCAGCCCTTCCAACCCCGCTCCGACAGGATCGCCATGAGCCGCTCGGCGACCGGCGAGGTCTCGAGCATGGTCGTGTCCATCAGGTCGACGAAATGGTCGTCCATCAGGTCGCTGAATCGGCCGCCGCCCCCGCCGGCCGTCGTCGCGTGAATCATCAAGCGCTCCAGGATGTCCGCGACCTCGACGATCCGCGGGTCCTCGACCGTCCAGTCGAGCGCGCCACTCAGGAGCTGGTAGAGCCGCACCATGTCGGGGTTGTTCAGCTCCTCGTGCTTCTTGGCGATCACGGCGTCGATCAGATCGGGTACCTGAGCGGCGATCATGATCCAACCGTCCCGCTCCAGCTCGATATACCGCTCCTCGACCCCGAGACCCCGCAGCCGATCGAGGTAATCGACCACGCTCTGCGGCAATGCCAGCTGCTCCCCGGCGGCCAGCTTGGCCAGCCGCTGCCGGGTCTGTTGCAACCGTCGGATCTCGGCGCGTAACTCCTTGTCGATCGCCCGGACGCCTTCGGCGAACTCCTCCGGGTCGGCGTCGAGCAGTTCCTGCACGCGCGCCAGCGGCACCCCCGAGGCGGCGAGGGTGTGGATCCGGATCAGCCGCACCACCGCCGCCGCGTCGTAGGTGCGGTAGCCGGAGTGGTCGCGCTCCGGCTCCGGCAGCAGCCCGATCCGGTGGTAGTGGCGGACCGCCCGCACTGTCACCCCCGCGTAGGCGGCCAGCCTGCTGATGGTGAGCATGGCTTCAGCCTGCCTCAGGCGATCTTCCGGCGGTAGGTGACCATCGCGAATCCATAGGCCACGGCCAGGATTCCGGCGCACCAGGCGAGCGCCGTCCAGGCACTGTCGCCGACCGGCTGCTGGGCGAACAGAGCGCGGATCGTATTCACGATCGACGTCACCGGCTGGTGCTCGGCGAACCAGCGCACCGGCCCGGGCATACCCGCGGTGGGCACGAACGCCGAGCTCACGAACGGCAGGAAGATGAGCGGGTAGGAGAACGCGCCCGCACCCTCGACCGACCCTGCCGACAGGCCGGGGATCACCGCGAGCCAGGTCAACGCCAGGGTGAACAGGATCAGAATCCCGGCGACCGCGAGCCACGCCGCCACTCCGGCGCCCGAGCGGAAACCCATGAGCAGCGCCACGCCCACCACGATCACGAGCGAGATCAGGTTGGCGATCAGCGAAGTCAGCACATGCGCCCACAGCACGCCCGACCGGGCGATCGGCATCGATTGGAAGCGTTCGAAGATCCCGCTCTTGATGTCCATGAACAGCCGGAACGCGGTGTAGGAGATGCCCGATGCGATCGTGATGAGCAGGATGCCGGGCAGCATGTAGTCGACGTATTTTTCCGAGCCCGTGTTGATCGCGCCGCCGAACACATAGACGAACAGCAGCATCATGGCGATCGGCACGATCGCGGTGGTGATGATGGTGTCGGGGCTGCGGGTGACATGCCGCAGGGTCCGGCCCGTGAGTGCGGCGGTGTCGCCGAAGAAGTTGGAAGGCATCGTCTTTCCTAAGGGTTTGTGCCGGCGACGTCGCTGGTGGCGTCGTCGCCGATGATGGCGAGGAAGATCTGCTCGAGCGTCGGCCGCTTCTCGACGTACTCCACGGTGGCGGGCGGGAGCAGTCGCTCGAGTTCCGCGAGGGTGCCGTCGGCGATGATCCGGCCCCGGTGCAGAATCGCGATCCGGTCGGCCAATTGTTCTGCCTCGTCGAGGTATTGGGTGGTGAGCAGTACCGTCGTGCCGTGGCCGGCGAGCTCCTCGACCGTTTGCCACACTTCGAGGCGTGCCTCGGGATCGAGTCCGGTCGTCGGCTCGTCGAGGAAGATCACCGGCGGATTCCCGATGAGGCTCATGGCGATATCCAGGCGGCGGCGCATCCCACCCGAATAGGTGGACACCTTCCGCGCGCCGGCGTCGGTCAGTGAGAAGCGCTCGAGCAGGTCATCCGCGATCGCGCCCGGCTGCGCGAGGTGGCGCAGTCTGGCGACGAGGACGAGATTCTCCCGCCCGCTGAGGATCTCGTCGACGGCCGCGAACTGCCCGGTGAGGCTGAAGGATTCGCGCACGTCGGCCGGCCGCGTGGCGACGTCGAATCCGTTGACGTCGACCGTTCCCGCATCGGCCTTCAGTAGCGTGGCCAGGATCCGCACGGTGGTGGTCTTGCCCGACCCGTTGGATCCGAGCAGCGCGAAGATGCTGCCCCGCTCCACATCGAAGTCCACACCGCGCAGCACTTCGAGCTGTCCGTACGACTTCTCGAGACCCCGCACCCGGATCGCCGGGGCGGTGATCGGTTCGGCCGTTGTCATCGTTCTTCTCCATCCCGGAGCTGGTCCGGTCGGTCCGGGAGGCTCCTGGCACCAGGATGGAGGGTTGACCCTGCGTCAGGGTCAAGCCGGACACGGTGTCAATTCTCGGGTTCGAAGCGGCGTCACTTCTCGGGTTTGAAGACGAACAGCTCGCCGATGCGGGTGGTCACCACGACCTCGCCCTGATCGCCCACGGCGGTGGCCACGGTCGTGCCCTCCGCGCCGGGCAGCTCGTTCGACTGCACCGTGGCGCCGGTCTTCGTGTCGAAGGTGACCAGCGTCAGTTTGTCGCCGATCGGCGCGACCGTGTACCCGGTCCCGCCCGCCGTCTGCACCGGCCGCCCGCGCAGCTCCAGATCCTTACGCTCCCAAGCGATCTCGGCGCTGTTCCCCCTGTCGCGCAGCGCGACCAGATGCCCCTCGTCGCCGGCGGGGACCAGCAGTCCGTCGGCCACCGAGATGCCGCCGCGGGCCGGGAAACCCAGATCCTGCACCCATTTGGTGTGACCGGTGGCGGCGTCCACGGCCATCAGGCGGTTGGTGTTGTCGCCGACGTACACCGTGGAGCCGTCGGCCGACAGCGCCGGGCTGGTGGCGCTGCCCTGTTCGAGCAGCTGCGCGGTCCAGTCGACGTGAACGTCCTTGCCGCCGTAGGTGAGTGCGATCAGTGCGGCCGCCTTGTCGCCCGGCTTCCACACCGTCGCGTAGAACCGCCCCGACTTCTGGTCCACCGCAGACACATTCGCGATCGGGCACTGCGGCCCGCCGGTTGCGCAGTCCTCCAGGCCCTGCCGGTCCGGCGGCCGGCTCAGCGACGGATTGGTCAGGAAGTCGGGCTCGCCGAGCAGCTGGAAGGTGGACACCTGCCGATCGCCGGTCTGCCGGCTGAGCACGTCCACCTGCCCGGACTGGGTCACCGACAGGACATTTCCGTCACCGGTGAACTGCACCGACACCGGTGTCCCGGCGGCCTGGGTGCGCCAGCGCGGCTGCCCGAGATTGTTGAAGGAGTTCACCGCGCCGTCGTCGCCGACGTACACATTGCCGATGCCGTCCACCGCGGAGCCGCCGTCGACGGCGCTGGGGCCCATCGGATTGCAGAACCGCTTGCGCCCGGTCGGCATCTGGAACGAGGCAATACTGCAGGCATTGGCGCGGGTGGTGACGTACAGCTGCCCGTCGCCGCCGATGGTCACCGGCTGTGCGACCGGACCGCCCACGGGCCGAGACCAATTCAGCGCCAGCTTCCGCGACCCGGTGACCGGGCTCGACCCGCTGTTGTGCGCGTCGTGGAAGGCCAGCGGCCACCCCTTGCCCGGGCCTACGCCGATATCGTCGACCTTGGTGCTGCCGTACGCGCACGCGGTCAGCGTGAACAGCCCGGCGCTCGCCAGGGCCAGCACCTTCGCCCCGGTGCGGGTGCGTCGTTCACGTCCGGTCCGCCGCCTGCCGTTTCGCACCTGCTGGTGTCCCTTCTGCCAGTACGGAAGTCTGTAGTTTCTCGCCGGGCCGCTACAGCCGGAGCACAGCCTACTTTCACGCCCTGTGAAGGGGGCGGATACCCTCGTTGAAACGACCGGTGAACACAGGGAGTAGTTCGTGACGAGCATGTGGGGCGCACCGTTGCGCTCGCGTTGGCGGGGGTCGCGCCGCCGTGATCCGGAGCAGGCGCGTTTCCTCACCCCTGCGTCCCTCAAGTGGGTTCTCGCCAATCGCGCCTACACGCCCTGGTATCTGGTGCGCTACTACCGGCTGTTCAAGTTCAAGATGGCCAATCCGCACGTGGTGTTGCGCGGCATGGTCTTCCTGGGCCGCAGGGTCGAAATCCACGCCACCCCGGAACTGGGCCGGCTGGAGATCGGCCGCTGGGTGCACATCGGCGACGGTAATGCCATTCGCTGCCACGAGGGTTCGCTGCGGATCGGCGACAAGGTGGTGTTCGGCAAGGACAATGTCGTCAACACCTACCTCGATATCGAGATCGGCGAATCCACCCTGGTCGCCGACTGGTGCTACATCTGCGACTTCGACCATGTCACCGACGACATCAACCTGCCCATCAAGGACCAGGGCATCGTGAAGTCCCCGGTGCGCATCGGCCCCGACACCTGGATCGCCGCCAAGGTCACCGTGCTGCGCTCCACCCGGGTCGGCCGCGGCTGCGTGCTGGGCGCGCACGCCGTCGTCAAGGGGGACTACCCCGACTACTCCATCTGCGTCGGCGCTCCCGCCCGGGCGGTCAAGAACCGCAAGGACACCTGGGACGCCGCTGCCGAGGCCCGTGCCGCCCACATGGCGGCGCTCGCCGACATCGAACGCAAGAAGAGCGGCATCGCCGCGTCCTGACGCTGTCACCCCGCGCAGGTAGGTTCACGGCCATGCACCAGTACGCCGCCTTCCTGCGCGGGATCATGCCGACCAACCCCAACATGCGCGGCGAGAAACTGCGCGGTGTATTCGAGGGTCTCGGGTTCGCAAAAGTGAGCACCTTGCTGGCCAGCGGCAATGTGGTCTTCCGGTCCGACGACACGAACGTGCCCGCCCTGGAATCGAAGATCCAGCGGGCCTTGACCGCCGAACTGGGCATCCCCGGCGGCACCCTGATCCGCAGCCGCGCCCAACTCCAGGCGCTGGTCGACTCCGATCCCTTCGCGGGCCTCGCCCACGGCCGCGAAACCTATCTGACGGTCACCTTCGTCCGTGAGCACCCGAAGTCCATCCCCGACTTCCCCGAGGATTCCCCGGTCCGCGTCGTCCGCTACGACAAGCCCGCCGCCGCACTGCTCACCGTCATCGACAACACCGACCCCAGCACCACCGGCTTCATGGCCACCATCGAGAAGGCCTGGGGCAAGGACATGACCACCCGCACCTACCTCACCGTCCAGAAGGCCCTGAAAAAGATGGATGCCTGACCGCGTGCGGTCAGGCATCCAAGGGGTCCGGGATCAGCGGATGTAGCTGTTCTGCGTTGCCTGCCAATCGGATTGGTCGTCCAGCTCGGCCATGACATCCCGCCGGGCGCCGATCCGGCCCGGCCACCAGGCCTTGCGGCCGAACAGGGCGGTCACCGCGGGGGTGAAGAACATGGCCATGACGAAGGCCGACAGAGCGATGCCGAAGGAGATGGCGAAGCCCATCTGCGCCAGCATCGAATTGCCCGCCAGCATCATCGAGGCGAAGGTACCGGCCAGGATGACGCCGGCCGCCGCGATGGTGGGGCCGGTGTGGCGCAGGCTCAGCGCCGCCGCGGTCCGCGGATCCCGGCCCTCGGCGGCCTCTTCGCGCAGCCGGGCCACCATGAGGATGTTGTAGTCGGTGCCCAGGGCGATGACGAACATGTACATGATGATCGGCAGCGAGAAGATCAGGCCCGAATTGCCTTGGGCCCGCTGGAATACCAGCACCGCCGCGCCCAGGGTGGCGGCGAAGCCGAGGCCGACCGCGCCCATCAGGTACCAGGGTGCGACGACGCTGCGCAGCAACAGTGCGAGCACCAGGGCGATGAGGATGGCCGCCACCGGGAACACGATCTTGTAGTCGTGGTTCATCGCGGCCTTGAAGTCGACCAGCACCGAGGACATGCCGCCGACGTAGGCGCTGCTCCCGGCCGGCGCCGCCGCGTGCGCGCTGTCCCGCAGCGGCCCGCGGACCGTGGCCAGTGCGGCATCGGAGGTCGGCTCGGAGGTGAGGGTCACCTGGAATTCGGCGATCGAACCGTCGGCGGAGACCCGCGGCGCGCCCACCTGCCCGACGCCGGGCGTGGCGGTCAGCGCGGTCCGATAGGAGTCGAGCTGGGCGCCGGTCAGGGCAGCGTCCGAGTGCAGGTAGACCAGCGACGGCTGGGTGGCGCCCGCCGGCATGCCCTTGAGCAGTTCCTTGCTGTAGACGGTGGATTCGGTCGTATCGGAGGTGGATGCGGAGCTCATGTCGAAGGTCGGGTGGAAGCCGAAGGCGGCCACACCCAGGGCCACCAGCACCGCACCCGCGGCGGCGGCGAAGACGCCCGGCCGGCGTCCCAGACCGCGGCCGAGTGCGGCGAACACCGTGCCCTTCGGCTCCTGCTGCCAGGCCTTGGACGGCCAGAACACCTTGGTGCCCAGCTTGGAGACGATGGCCGGGACCAGGGTCAGCCCCGCCAGCATGGCGACCGCGACGGCGATGGCCAGCGCCGGGCCCAGCGCGCGGAACATGCCGAGCGAGGACAGGGTCAGTGCGAGGAAGGCGATGATCACCGCACCCGCGGCGGAGGTGATGGCTTCGCCGACCCGGGTGACCGCGCTGATCATGGCGGTCTTGGGATCCTCACCGGCGCGCAGCCGCTCCCGGTAGCGGAACATCAGGAACAGGATGTAATCGGTTCCGACGCCGAACAATACGACGGTCAGCAGCGAGTTGACCGAGCTGTCCACCTTCAGGTCGAAGGCGTGGGCGACGATGGCGATCAGGCCGCCGACGGTGCTCGAGATGGCGCCGATGGTGATGACCGGCAGCAGCGCGATCACCGGGCTGCGGAAGATGACGAGCATCAGCACCAAGATCAGTACGACGGTGGCGATGCCGATGATGGCCATGCCCTTGTTGCCGGATTCGGTCTGATCCAGGGTCTGCGCCGCGGTGCCGGTGATTCCGGCCTTCAGCTCGGTGCCCGACACCTGCCCGTGCAGTGCGTCGCGCAGCTCCTTCACGGCATCGGTCTGGGTCTTGTCGCTCGGGTCGGTGGTCTTGGTCATCTGCACCGCGATGACCTGGATCGAGCGGTTCGCCGCCGGGGGAGTCGCCTGAATTCCGGTGACGCCCTTGATATTGCGACTGCTCAGGTCGGTCGCCACCGTGGTGACGCGCGCCGCGTCGTCCGCACCGAGCGCGGCGCCGTCGGCGCGTTCCACCACGATCAGCGCCGCGGGCGTCACATCGTCGGGAAATGCCCGCTGTTGCAGTTCCATCGCCTGAATGGACTCGTAATGCGAAGGCAGGAACGAGGATTGGTCGGTGGTCGCGGTGAGCTTCGGCGCCAGCCCCACCACCGCGATGGTGGCGATGACCCAGAGGGCGATCACCTTCCACGGGTGATTGACGGCAATGCGCCCGAGTAGAGCGAACATCGGGAGGATTCCTTTCCGATCAGTACTGGTCTGCTGCTGAGTTCTGCTGGGGAAGACCCTCGCGGGCCGGGCTGATGTCGACCTGATACGCCGCTGACACGTTCGCGGCCACGGTGTCCCCGCGCTCCGGATCGGCCTCGGCGGCCGGTGTGGGCTGCCGGCCGCGCAGCACGCCCAGCGCCAGCACCGCCGCGGCCAGCACGCCCAGCGCGCTCACCCCGAAGCTGACCGACATCGCGCCCGCGAAGGCGTCGCGGGCGGTGTGCGCCAATCCGTGGTCGCCGGTGCGCGCCGCGATGGCGAGCGCGTCGCCGAGCGAATGCCAGGCCGCCGCGGGTGCGGACTCGGGCATCTTGTGTGCGAAGACGGACGACACCAGGCTGCCCAGCACCGCGACGCCCAGCGCCGCGCCGGACTGTTGAATGGTGTCGTTGAGCGCCGACCCCACCCCGGCCTGCTCCGGCGGCACCGCACCGGTGATGGTGGCGATGGCCGCGGGCATGGCCAGCCCGCCACCCAGTCCGAAGACGATCAGGGCGACCGAGACCATCCCGAAGCCGCTGTCCGCGTTCAGCGTCGCGAGCAGCAGCGACCCGGCCGCCATGATCAGCATGCCGATCACGGTCAGCATGCGATTGCCGACCTTGGGCCCGAGCCCCGCGCCCGCCCCGCTGGCCACCAGCGCCGCGATCGCCATGGGCAGGAAGGCGGTACCGGCCCGCAGCGGCGAATACCCGAGTCCGAACTGCAGATACTGGGTGAGGACCAGCAGTAACCCGCCATTGCCGATCTGCACCAGCGTGAGCGCCACGCTGCCGCCGGCGAAATCGCGATCGCGGAACAGCCGCAACGGCACCATCGGGTGGTCGATGCGCGATTCCCACACCAGGAACGCGACCAGGCTGCCGATCGTGACCAGCAGCGCGAGGAACGTACCGGTGGAATGCAGTCCGTCCGCGGGCAATTCGGTGATCGTCCAGACCAGCGCGACCATGCCGATGGCGGACAGCACCGCGCCGAGCGGGTCGGGTCGCCGCCACGGGCCGCGTGATTCGGGCACCAGTGTCACCACCGCGACCAGGGCGACGATCACGATCGGGATATTGATGAGAAAGACCGCGCCCCACCAGAATCGGTCGATGAGCAGGCCGCCGAGGACCGGGCTGCCGATCAGCCCGAGCATGCTCACGCCACCCAGGGCGGACATGGCCTGGTGCCGCTCCTCGGTGTCGAACAGATTGATCACGATGGACAATCCGGCGGGCATGATGAGCGCACCGCCGATGCCCATGACCACGCGGGCGGTGATCAGCTCGCCCGGACTCGCCGCCAGCGTGGCCACTGCGGAAGCCGCACCGAACAGCACCAGGCCGATGGTCAGGATCCGCTTGCGCCCGAATCGATCCGACAGACTGCCGGAGGTGAGCAGCAGCCCGGCGAACACCAGCAGGTAGGAGTCCAGGATCCACTGCATGTCCTGGGCGCTGGCGTGCAGGTCCTCGGTCAGGGCGGGCACCGCCACCGACAGCGCCATATTGTCGATGACGAGGATGATCGTGGCCAGGCAGAGCGCCACCAGAATCCACCAGCGCCGGGGATCGCGGGGAATGGTCGGGTCCGGCGTCGCTGCCACCGGAATCTGTGTCGTATCCATCGAATTCTCTTCTCGGGTCAATCTTCTGGCGGGCAGCCGGCGGGGGGTGTCCACTCGGTCAGCTGGACGTCGACCTGGTTCGGGTCGGTGAGCCGGAGCCGCAGTAGGCCGCCGGCTTCGCGGCGCAGCGGTGTGGTGACGGGTGCGTCCTCGTCGAGCAGCCGATCCTGTTCGGCGGCGAGGTTCGGCACGTCGAAGGACAGTTCGACGCCACTGGGCCCGGGGCCCGCGGTCGCCGGGGGTCTTTCCGGATCGCGGTGCCGCAGCACGATTTCCACGTCCAGGTCGTCGCGTTCGAGGTAGGTGAAGTCCTCGTTCGTCACCGTGGCGTGGAATCCGAGATGCGTGCAGAAGAACTCGCTCGATGCCGCGGGGTCGGAGACGGTCAAGGTGATTGCCGCGCCGAGGATCTTCATGCCCCCACTCCCTCCTCTGGGTTCGGTCACCGTGTTCGGCGACAGTTCCAAGCTTCGGAGTTTCCGCAGGTGGGAACAACGACAGAGATCGAAAGGTCGGTTAAGTCAGAGGTTTACGAACGCGCCGCGGCGGGGACCGGGCGGGGCTGTGCGCCGCCCATAACAGAGCAAGCGCTCTGTTATGGGTTACACTGGCTTCGTTCATCGAATGCTGGTGAGCGGAGCTACCGAGCGGAGATCGTTGTGGAGTTGCGGGACATCGAGATCTTCGTGACCTTGGCCGAGGAACTGCATTTCGGCCGAACCGCCGAGAAGCTGCGAATCACCCCGGCCCGGGTCAGTCAGGCGATCAAGAAGCAGGAGCGGCAGGTTCAGGCCACGCTGTTCGAGCGCACGTCCCGCTCGGTCAGCCTGACACCGATCGGGCGTCAGCTGTACGAGGACCTGAAGCGGGCGCAGAGTCTGATCGACACCGGACTCACCCGCGCCCGCGCCGCGAGCCGCAGCGTGCAGGGCACCCTGCGGGTGGCCGTCATGAGCATCCTGGGCCTGTACCTGCGCCCCGTCATCGAGGCCTTCAACGTCCGATACCCCGACTGCGCAATCGAATTGGTCGACTTCCCGCACAGTGAACCGTTCACCGCCTTGCGCGCCAAGGAGGTCGACCTCGGCCTGATCTGGCTGCCCGTCCGGGAACCGGACCTCACCGTCGGACCGGTGCTGATGACCGAGGGGCGGGTCCTGGCCACCACGACCACCTCCGAACTCGCCGCCCGCGCCTCGCTCACGATGGAAGACCTCGCCGAATGTGTTTTCCCGAGTCTGGGCAATGTCCCGAAGTACTGGGCCGAAGGCATGCTGCCCGCCACCACGCCCAGCGGCGTCCCGATCGCCCGCGGCCCCGAAGCGGCGTCCTTCTTCGAGATCCTTCCTTTGATCATGTCCGGCGCCGTCGTCTCCCCGATGAACGCCCACGTCGCCTGGACCTATACCCCGCCGAACATCGCCTATGTCCCGATCGTCGACGCGCCCCTCACGGAATGGGCGCTGGTCTGGCTGACCGCCGCCGAGAACGCCGCCGTCCGCGCCTTCGTCGACACCGCCCGCGACCTGGGTATTCGTCCGATCGTCAAGGAGAACTGAACCGCGCATCGGCTGCGGTGCGGGCCCGTGCGCGCTACCGTGGCCGGGTGACTGTCGGTTTTCGAGCTGTGCTGACCGGTCTGGCGTCCTGCGCGCTGGTGGCCTCGCTCGCCGCGACCGCGCAGGCGACGCCCTCCGATGGGGTCACCGGGGTGATCATCTCGCGGACCACCATCGGCGACACCGACTACATCCTGCGTGAAATCACCATTGCGCCAGGCGGTTCCACCGGCTGGCACTACCACGATGGGACGCTGTACGCGGTGCTGCGACAGGGGCAGCTGAGTCATTACGACTCGGATTGCGCGGTGGATCAGGTCGGCGGGGCGGGGACCGCATTCGTGGAGCGGGCCGGGTCGGGCAATGTGCATCTGGAACGTAATCTGGGCGCCGAGGCGCAGATTCTGGATGTGCTTTATGTCCTGCCCGCGGGGAGTCCCCTGTCGGAGAATGCTCCGAATCCGGGCTGTCCGTTCAACTGACCGGCGCGGCGAGGAAACGCCTCGAATTAGAACTCGTTCCAATTCGAGGCGCAGACGTGTCCGGGGGAGAATCCGACCGGCGCCGCTCAGTACGGCTGGTTCGGATCCCGTTCGGGCAGTGGACGTTCCGAGATGACCGGGCGGCCGACCGGGTTGCGGACCCGGCGCTTGGCGCCCTGGTAGACCAGCGCGGTCTCCTGCGCCACCACGTCCCACGCGAAGTCGGCGGTGAGCCGCTCGCGGGCGGCCCAGGCGCGCTCCTGTGCGGCGGTCGCGTCGTCGAGGACCGAGATGACCGCTTCCGCAACGCCGTTCACGTCGGCCGGTTCGAAGGACGCGCCGGTGACGCCATCGGTGACCAGGTCGCCGAGCCCGCCCGCGGTGGAGGTGATCAGCGGGGTACCCGCCGCCGCCGCCTCCAGCGCCACGATGCCGAACGGCTCGTAGCGGCTGGGCAGCACGATGGCGTCGGCGCTGTGCAGCCAGCCGAGCAGATCGGTGTGGTCGAGCTTGCCGACGAAGCTGACCGCGCGCGAGACGCGATGGGCGCGGGCCCGCTCACGCAGCCAATCGAACTGGGTGCCGATACCGGCGACGGTGAGGGTGGTACCGGGGTGCGCCTTGCGGATACGCGGCAGCGCCGCGATGGCGTCCTGGATGCCCTTCTCGTATTCGAGGCGGCCGACATACAGCAGTCGCGGCGGCCCGGAGCGCGGCGCGCGCTCGCGGAAGGTCCACGCGCCCACGTCGATACCGTTGCGGATCACCGTCATCGGCACCTTCTCGGCGCCGTAGAGCCGGTGCACCTCGTCCTTCATCGACTCCGAACACGTGATCAGCGCGTCGGATTCGTGCGCCAGCCACCACTCCACCGAGTGCACCTGCCGGTTCACCCGTCCCGAGACCCAGCCACTGTGGCGGCCCGCCTCGGTGGCGTGAATGGTCGAGACCAGCGGCACGTCGTAGTACTCGGCCAGGGTGATCGCAGGGTGCGCGACCAGCCAGTCGTGGGCGTGCACCACATCGGGCGTCCAGCCCTCGCCGATGCCCGGCTTGTTCAATGCGATCCCGGCCCGCACCATGGCGTGGCCCATGGCCAGCGTCCAGGCCAGCATGTCCTCGCCGAAATCGAAGGCCGGCGGATCCTCGGCCACCGCCACCACCAGCACGCCCTCCTCGATGAAGGAGTGCGTCGGGTGGGTGGTGGCGTCGGTGCCCATCGGACGGCGCGCCAGCACGACGACTTCGTGCCCGGCCGCGGCCAGTTCGACGGCGAGGTGATGCACGTGGCGGCCCAGCCCACCGACTACGACGGGTGGGTACTCCCACGACACCATCAAGATCTTCATGCGGGTCCTTCTGAAGCGGGGCCGAGCCTGCGCGCATCGAGCGCGGGGAAGAGTCCGTCGGCCGCGTACCATCCTGCCGCCAACTGCCCCGCTTTGGCGAGTTGCCCGGCCGCGACCGCCGCGGCGATCTCGCGCACGGCGTGGGCGTGTTCATGGGCGCGGTCACGCGCGTATCCGGCGGCGGAATCCTTGGACACCATGAACGCCCAGTCGCTGGAGACGGCGAGGATCGCCTCTCGCAGCAGCTGGTCGGCAACCGTGTCACGGAGCCCGAATCGGTCGTTGTGCATCGATCCGGCGTCCACCCGCATCTTGTCGAGGGTGTCCAGGGCCAGCCGCACCACCTCGGCGTTGAGCTCGACCAGGTCGGCGACCTGGTCCCCGGCCCACACGCGCCAGTCCTTGCCCGAACCCCAGGAGGAGTCGGCCAATTCGACGCGTTCGCCCACGTAACCACGGGACCGCGCATCGGCGAGCGTGCCGACGGTGACCCCCGCCTCGGGCAGTGCGCGCAGCACCTGTTCGAGCCACTGCGGGCCCTCGTGCCACCAGTGCCCGAACAGTTCGGTGTCGAACGCGGCCACCACCAGGGCCGGGCGACCGATCCGTTCCGACTCGGCGATCAGCCGCTCCCGCACGGTCGCCACGAAGTCCGCGACGTCCTTCTCGATGGCCGCGGCGGCGAGTTCGGGATCATAGGGGGCCTTGTCGGGGCCCGCGACGGTCTTGCCGGTGACGCGCGTCGGTTTCAGTCCGGTGGCGTGATCGTAGTGATGGAAATCACGGTAGAAGGGCTGCCCCGGGTACCCGGATTTCGGCGACCACACCCGGTAGCTGACCGTCAGGTCGCGGCCGAAGGCCACCACATCCGAATCCCACACCGGCCGCCCGAGCGTGGTGTCGCCGCGCAGGGCGGGACCGTCCACCATGAAGTGCGAGATGCCGACCTTGTCGTAGGTCCGTTCCATCCCGGGCGTGAACCCGCACTCGGGGGCCCAGATGCCGGAGGGTGTGTGCCCCCATCGGGCCCGCGCGTCCGCCAGGCCCTCGGTCAGTTCGTACTCGCGCAGCCGCGGATCCAGCAGCGGCTGGAACGGATGCGACAGCGGCCCGCCCAGCAATTCGATGGCCTCGGCGTCGATGAGCTCGCGCCACACCGGCGAGGCCCCGTGCATCCAGCGCGTCTCGAAATCGTCGAGAGCCGTTGCGGCGAGCCGGTGTTCGTGCCCGCCGAGCGCGGTATTGCCCGCCATGGACGCCTCGTCGGCGCGCAGCCGCCAGTTGCCCAGCCAGTGGTGCATGCCCTTCAGGCAGTGCGGATCATCCAGCTGCGCCGCCAGCACCGGCGTGATCCCCAGGCTGATCAGGTGCGAACGGCCTTCGGCCGCAAGGGTTCTCAGCACCTTCGCCACGGGCAGGTAGGACGCCGCCCACGACTGGTACAGCCACTCCTCGCCGACCGGCCAGCGCCCGTGATGGGCCAGCCACGGCAGATGTGAGTGCAGGACCAGCGTGAACTGGCCCGGCACCGGGGAAAGCTTGTCCGTCACGGCTTCACCGCGATGGCCAGCAGATCCAGGCTGGCGTCGATATCCCGCTCGGTGTCGGCGACCAGTTCGAAATCGTCGATGCGCACGGCGGCCACGTCCGCCGCCAGCTCCGCCGGCCACGGCTCGCCCGCCAGCGCCCGCTCGATCTGCGCGTCGATGAGCGACCCGCCCCACTTCGCGTCCAGCGCTACGAGTTCGGGCCCGTGGAAGATGCCCGCCATCAGTTCCACGGTGAAACCGGCCTCGACGAGAAGCTCGGTCATCTCGGCGGCATTCAGCTCACGCGTGTGGAAAGGGTTGAGCGGCGTATCGCGCCCGGGGGAGAAGGTGATCCGGTTGGGGGTGGAGATCAGCAGCTTGCCGCCGGGCCGCAGCACCCGCAGGCATTCGCGCAGGAACTGTGCCTGGTCCCAAAGATGCTCGATCACTTGGAAGTTCACCACGACGTCGACCGAGGCGTCGTCGAGCGGCAGCGCGGCCAGATTGCCCTGCACCATCCGCACCCGCGGGTACTTGGCGCGCACGTGCGCGACCGCGCTGTCGTCGTAGTCCAGGCCGGTGACCTGCGCGGCGACGTCGGCGATCATATTGGCGCCGTAGCCTTCTCCGCTGCCGGCCTCGAGCACGACCTTGCCCGCGCAGTGCTCCAGCATGCGCACGTAGGCGATCTCGTGCCGCCGGAACCAGTAGTTCTCCTCGGCGATGCCGGGCACCGTCCGCTCACCGGTCAAAGGCAAGGGATCGGTGGGGTTTTCAACAGGACTCACGGCCTCGCTCATTGCTCCGACGTTAGCGGTTGTCCATATCACACCCGCGACCGGATCAGCCGATGCAGAAAGTCACACGCTAAGTTACCCACGAGTAACTTAACGTAGGGTAATCTCCCGGACGAGCTACTTGTGGACGTACGTGACGATCTCGTGCGACCGCCACACCCAGTGCCACCAGAACAGGAGGTCGACGAAGACCAATGCCGAACATCGTCGTACTGATCAAGCAGGTTCCCGACACCTGGTCCGAGCGCAAGCTGACCAGCGGTGACTACACCCTCGACCGCGAGGCCGCCGACGCCATCCTCGATGAGATCAACGAGCGCGCCGTCGAGGAGGCGCTGTTGATCAAGGAGGCGCAGGGCGGCGAGGTCACCGTGCTGGCCGCAGGCCCCGATAGGGCCACCGAGGCCATCCGCAAGGCCCTGTCCATGGGCGCGGACAAGGCCATCCACATCAACGACCCGGCCATCCACGGCTCCGACGCCGTGCAGACCGCCTACATCCTGGCCGCCGCGCTGGGCCAGATCGAGGGCATCGAGCTGGTCATCGCGGGCAACGAGGCCACCGACGGTCGCGCCGGTGCGGTTCCGGCCATCATCGCCGAGTACCTGGGCCTGCCGCAGCTGACCCACCTGCGCAAGCTGACCGTCGACGGTGAGCGCATCGCCGGCGAGCGGGAGACCGACGAGGGCGTGTTCAAGCTCGAGGCCACTCTTCCGGCCATCGTCTCGGTCACCGAGAAGATCAACGAGCCGCGCTTCCCGTCCTTCAAGGGCATCATGGCCGCCAAGAAGAAGGAAGTTCAGACCTTCACCCTGGCGGATCTGGGCGTCGACCCGGAGACCGTGGGCGTTGCGAACGCCGGCACCCAGGTGACCGGTGTGACCCCGAAGCCGGCGCGCACGGCGGGCGAGAAGATCGTCGACGAGGGCGAGGGCGGCAACCAGATCGCCACCTACCTGGTCGGCCAGAAGATCATCTAAAGCCCCCCGAGCCCAACGACTTTCAGGAGATAGAAAAAATGGCAGAAGTTCTGGTGCTCGTGGAGCACGCTGACGGTGCGCCCAAGAAGGTGACCACCGAACTCCTCACCGCCGCCCGCTCGCTCGGCACCCCGGCCGCGGTCGTGGTCGGCCCGGCCGGCACCGCCGACAAGCTGGGCGACGCCCTGGCCGCCGCCGGCGCCGAGAAGATCTACGTCGCCGAGGGCGACGACGCCGAGGGCTTCCTCGTCACCCCCAAGGTCGACGTGCTCGCCGGCCTGTCCGAGTCCGCCGCCCCGGCCGCGATCCTGGTCGCCGCCACCGCGGAGGGCAAGGAGGTGTCGGGTCGCCTGGCCGCCCGCATCGGTTCCGGTCTGCTCATCGACGCCATCGCCGTGAACGGTGACGGCTCGGTGCAGCACTCGATCTTCGGTGGCGCGTTCACCGTGGACGCCAAGGCCACCGGCGACGTGCCGGTGATCTCGGTGCGCCCGGGCGCCATCGAGGCCGCCCCGCAGGCCGCCGCCGGCGAGAAGGTCGCCGTCGAGCTGCCCGCGCAGGAAGAGGGCGTCGTCAAGGTCGTCTCGCGTGAGCCGAACGTGGGCGGCGACCGCCCCGAGCTCACCGAGGCCGCGATCGTGGTCTCCGGTGGCCGTGGTGTCGGTTCGGCCGACAACTTCGGCAAGGTCGTCGAGCCGCTGGCCGACGCCCTCGGTGCCGCCGTCGGTGCGTCCCGTGCCGCCGTCGACTCCGGCTACTACCCGGGCCAGTTCCAGGTCGGTCAGACCGGTAAGACGGTCTCCCCGCAGCTGTACGTCGCCCTCGGCATCTCCGGCGCCATCCAGCACCGCGCCGGCATGCAGACCTCGAAGACCATCGTGGCCGTCAACAAGGACGAAGAGGCCCCGATCTTCGAGATCTCGGACTACGGCATCGTCGGCGACCTGTTCAACGTCGCCCCGCAGCTCACCGAGGCCGTGAAGGCCCACAAGGGCTAGTCGCCCGTCGCTGCCTTTGCAGCGCAGGCAAACTCGAATGTCCCCGGCCGCAGCGGCCGGGGACATTCGAGTTTCGGGGGCATGCGGCTCGCGGACCGCTACGGTTGCCGGGATGACGAGGGTCGGGCAGGCTTGCCCGGTGCGTGGGCGATTCGATCCTCGGCGATGGCGGGCCGGGGAGCCTGCTCCCGAGAAGGCTGATGAGACGGCCGGTTTCGGCGCGGATGGCGTCGAGCTGTCGGAGATCGTCGCGGCACTGCATTTCGACCTCGCCGAATGGCTGGGGTCGGATGCGGCGCCGAAGGTGTTCGACCGCATCTCCGGGGCGTTGGACGAGCGGTTCACCTCGGTGGTGACCACCGGGCAGGCGGTGGATCGGGAAGCGTTCCTGGCGGGGATCTGGTCGGCGCGGAATGCGCTGGCGGGGATGGAGATCGAGGTCTCCGAGGTGGCGGAGGTCGCGCGCAGTGGGCAGCTGATCGTGGTCCGATTCGTCGCCGAGAACCGGGTGGGGGCGGCGCGGACCGGTCAGCGGATCGTCACGGCCGTGCTGGTCACCGACGGCCGCACCCACCTCTGGCGAACCGTCCACGAGACCCCGCTTCCCGAAGTGCCGCAGACGGTGACACCGGACCCGGCCGCGAGCGCCCCGGCCGAGCCGACCGAATCCGCCCCGCCACCGGTAGCCGAAAATGATGCGCCGCAATCGGTTACGGCCTCGGAGTCGTGGTCAGCCGTAGACGCGGGCGGCGATCTGGCCGTCGGGGCGGACGAGGAGAGCGGCACAGGGGGTGAGATCGCAGACAGTGCGGAGTTGCCGGGGGAGCTGGGATCCGATGAGGAGGACGCGGCCGGGGCCGATGAGGTCGAGGACGGAGCGGCCGTCGGAGAGCCGGGCGCGGGGGAGCCGGTCGCCGACGGCGGCGGTGGGGAGGTATCCGTCGGCCGCGAGGAGAGTGTCGTTGTCGCGGTAGGAGACCCCGAGTAGGAGCTGGTCGTCGAACCTGGCGGCGACCTCGGGTGCGAATCATTTCCATACGAAATGGTTTGCCGGTTCTCGGCGGTCTGGGGCAGGGTGGCCTGATGCCGATCTCATTGCCGCCGGAGGTGGCCGAGAACATCGCGGGGAGTTTCGGGGAGCGCGGGTCGCGGTGGCTGGCCGCGCTGCCGAGGGTGGTGGAGCAGCGGTGTGCGGCCTGGGGGCTGGAGATCATCGAGCACAGCTTCGGAGGCGGGACGCATTCGTGGGTCGCACCGGTGCGGCGAACCGACGGCTCGGTCGCGGTACTGAAGGTGCCGGTGGTCGACGAGGAGAACCATGGGGAGCCGGCCGGGCTGTACTGCTATGGCGGGGATGGGGCGGTGCGGCTGTACGAGTTCGATCCCGAGACCGGGGCGATGCTGCTCGAATGGGCGCGGCCGGGGACGGAACTGCTGTATCAGCCCGGGTTCCCGAGTCTCGAAGGGCGGCCGGAGAACATCGGCAAGGTCGAGCAGGCGTGCGGGTTGTATCGCAGGCTGCGGCGGGAGCCGGTGGTGGTTCCGGCGGGTTTTCCGGAGTTGCCGACTGCCGCCGGGATGGTGGCGGGGTGGGAGGGGATGTTTCTCGAGCCGGAAGACGGTGTCGCGGAGGTGATTCCGGCTCGGCTGCTGGATCGGGCGGCGGAGCGGTGTGGTGAGCTGGCGGTGCCGGACGGGCCGCTGCTGGTGGTGAATCGGGATACCCATCTGGGGAATATCGTTGCGGCGGAACGGGAGCCGTGGCTGCTCATCGATCCGAAGGCTTATCTGGGGGAGGCGGCCTTCGATGCTGGGTTCCTGATCATGATTCAGGTGCAGAGCGATCCGACGCCGGACCATGCCCGGTCGGTGGTCGAGCGGACCGCTGCGGGATTGGCCGTCCGCGCCGATCGGGCACGTGCCTGGGCGTTCATGCGGTCGATGGAGGAGATCGTGTGGGCCGTCGAGGACGAGGAGCCCGCGGACCTGCGGTTGCATCTCGCGGTCGCAGCGGCGTTGGCCTGATCGCGGCGGCCGAAGAGATTCACGAAAACCCATGGCGCCCAGATGATCTTGACCCAGACCGGCACGCTGCCGCCGTCGTCGGGACGGCCCACGGGTCGCCCCGGACCCCGTGGGACCGGTAGGTCGGACATGATCGGCGCCAGTTCCCCGTAGGTCCGGGCCGAGTACACCTGCTGCAACCGTTCGTCGAATTCGTGCAGCGTGATCCGCCCCTCGCCCATGGCCACCCGCAGCCGGTCGACGATCTGTTCGCGGTCCCGGTCGGAGGCCCGCATGTTCTCCTGCCCCACGATGCCTCGGTTCCGCCGGGTGTGTCGGCGCTATCCGGCCGTCGCGGCTTTCGCGCGGTGGTCAGGTGCCGGCGGGCAGTCCGGCGAGGCCCGCCACCAGCGCCCGGGCGTCGGCGCGGGCGGTCGCGGCCCACGGTGCGCTCGGTTTGTGGATGCGCAGGGAGGCCACCCCGTGCACGGCGCACCAGATGCGCAGGGCGGTGGCGTGGCGGGCCTGTGGGTCGGTGCCGGGCACCTGCGGGTCGGCATCGGGCAGCAGCCGGGCGAGGCGGTCGAGCAGATCCAGGCCGGGGCCCTCGCCCTCGGTGTCGAGCGGATCGGGCCGCTCGAACAGCAATTGGTATGCGCCCGGGTGGTTTTCGGCCCAGGTCAGGTAGGCGCCGAGCAGGGCGTCGAGTCGTTCGGCGGGGCTCGCGGCTTCCGGGTCGGCGGCGTCGAGGTCGGCGCGCAGCCGGCCGAACAACTCGGCGATCACCGCGTAGTTCAGCGCGTCCTGGGAGGCGAAGTGCATGTAGACGGCGCTGGGTGCGACGCCGCAGGCGCGGGCGATGGCGCGTAGTGACGGCGCGGGCAGCGGCTGTGGTTCGAGCAGCAGGTCGATGGCCGCGGCGACGAGTTCGGCGCGCAGCCGCTCGCCTTCGCCGCGGGTTCGGCGCTGTCGGGTACCCGGCACGAAGTCCTCCTTGACAGAGATGACTGAACAGCTGTTAAGTATACATAGCTGAACACCTGTTCACCTAGGAGGAGAAATGACCGAGTGGTACCCGGCGACGGCGGTCGTCACCGGCGCGAGCAGCGGTATCGGCGCGGCCTTCGCCGCCGCCCTGGCCGCCCGCGGCTGCGATTTGATCCTGGTGGCCCGGCGCGAGCCGCGGCTGCGGGACCTGGCGAAGGAATTGGAAGTCGCGCACGGGGTTTCGGTGCGCGTACTCGCCGCGGACCTCGCGGATCCGGCCGGTGTGGCGCGGGTCGCCGAGGTCTGCGCCGATCCGCTGCATCCCGTCGGCATCCTGATCAACAACGCGGGTTTCGCCACCCACGGCGCGCTGGCCGACCATGCGGCCGGCCAGGTCCGTGCGGAGATCGCGGTGAATGTGGCCGCGCTGGCCGAGCTGACCCACGCCGCACTGCCGGCCATGGTGACCCGCGATCGCGGGGTGATCGTCAATATCGCCTCGACCGCGGCCTTCCAGCCGATTCCGTTCATGGCCCTCTACGGCGCGACCAAGGCCTTCGTGCTCTCCTTCACCGAGGCGCTGTGGGGCGAACTGGAGGGGTCGGGCGTCACCGCGCTGGCGGTCTGCCCGGGCGCGACCGACACCGAATTCTTCGATGTGGCAGGCGAAGCGGCGAGTGTCGGCAGCCGGCAGACACCACAGCAGGTGGTGGCCACCGCCCTGCGGGCACTGGATCGCCGCAACCCGCCGCCGAGCACCGTGTCCGGCACCGCCAATGCGGTCTCGTCGGGTCTGCCGCGAATCCTGCCGCGCCGCACCACCATCCGCGTGACCAGGCGTCTGGTGGGGTCGAAATGATGTTCGCGCTGCGCCCGAGCGAACTCGGCGATATCGATGCCATGCGCCTGCACCTGCACAGCGAGCGCACGGTGGCGGCCTCGGCGGCGCGCACCTTCGAGATCCTCGCCGCGGGGGAGGGGCAGACCGAGTGGGCGAACGGCTATCGCGCCACCACCTGGTACTCGAATGCCCGTGCCGCGGGCGCGATCCGCGATATCCACCTGCGCTGGATCACTGTGCGGGAACGCTTTCTGGCCTGGGAACCGGCCGTGCGCTTCACCTTCGGCGCGGACGCGATGTCGATTCCCCTGGCCCGCCGCATGATCGAGGACATCTCGTTCACGCCGATCGACGCCGGGCACTGCACCCTGACCTGGCAGGTCCACCTGGATCCGGCACCGGCACCGGCGCTCGCTCCGGTCGAGGCGCGGTTCGTGCGGTCGATGCTGACTCCGATGTTCGAGTCCTTCGCGGCCGGTCTCGCCGAGTTCGCAGCCGCGCATCCCGGTTAGGGGTGGTGGGTCACGCGCAGTGCAGCGCCGCCAGCAGGGTGGTCACGATGGGGGACGTGCGGCCCTCGCTGCGGGTGACGGCCGAGACCGGGATGCGCAGCGGGTGCCCCGTGAGCCGCAGGGTGGCGATGCCCTCGGTCTGGCTGTCGGCGTAGAGGATGGTCCAGGCGTCGGGCCGGTTGATGAGTTCCATGGTGGCGGTGTGGTCCGGCGGGATGGGCGGGCCGAAGACCGGCCCGGTGGGGAGGTCGGCGAAGGCGGCCCGCACCACATTGTGGAGCAGGACCTGTTCCGACTCGGGCGGGAGCAGCAGGGGATAGGCCCCCAATTCCGCGAGGGTGACATCGCCGCCGCGCGTGACGAGCGGGTGCGCGGTGGAGGTGGCGATGACCGGATCCTCGTCCCAGAGCTTCTCGACGGTCAGCCCCGGCTGGTCCACACTGCCCCGGATGAGGGCAAGGTCACAGTCGCCGTCGGCCACCGCCTGGATGCGCTGACGGAAGGGCTTGATGACGAATTCGATCTCCGCGCCCGGGTGCGCCTCGCGCGCGCCCGCGATGGCGGACAGTGATCTAGTTGCAAAGCTCATATTAGCCGCCAAGCGAATGCGCGGCCCGGAGGCCCGCACAGCTGCGCGAATGGCCGATTCGAGGCTCAGCATTTGCTTCGCAAGGGGAAGTAGCCGAGTGGTCGCGTCGGTCGGGACGACGGAGCGTGTGGACCGTTCGAAGAGGTTCACGCCGAGGTCGCGTTCCAGCCGGGCGATCTGATGACTGATAGCCGACTGCGAGATGAAGCATCGGCTCGCGGCCCGGCTGAAGCTCAGCTCCTCACAGACCGCCACGAAGTAGGCCAGTTGGCGCAGCTCCACGGCATTCTCCAATTCATGATCAACGTAGATAAGAGTCATCTTGATTATGCGCCCTGACACGTGGAACAACCGCGTTCCGAATCACGGTTAGTCATGACGGAAGGGAGCAGTCATGCAGTACGTGGAGGCGGGTATCGAAACCGCCGATGTCGTCATCGTCGGATCGGGCTTCGGTGGTCTCGCCGCTGCGAAGCAGTTGAACAAGTCGGGTGTCCGTTACGTCCTGATCTCGGGTACGCCCGAGCACCTCTTCCAGCCACTCCTCTATCAGGTCGCGACGGGTGTGCTGGCCTCGGACGAGATCGCGCCTCCCATGGCCAATATCCTGCGCAACCACAAGAACGGCGAGGTGCGGCTGGGCAAGGTCACCGCCATCGACGCCGCCAATGCGGTACTCACCTATGAGACATCCGAGGGTCCGCGCCGGATCCGGTACGGCAAGCTCATCGCCGCCACCGGCGCCAGCCAGTCGTACTTCGGCCGTGACGACTTCGCGGACAAGACGTTCTCGCTCAAGACCATCGACGACGCCCGCAACCTGCGCGCGCAGATCCAGCGCGTCTTCGAGCAGGCCAAGGATGCCGACCCCGAGACCCGCCGCCGGTTGCTGAGCTTCGTGGTGGTCGGCGCGGGCGCGACCGGCGTCGAGGTCGCCGGTCAGTTGAAGGAGCTCGCGAAGAGGTATTACCACCAGGAGGACACCGTCACCCTGGTGGAGGGCGCGGGCGTGGTGCTGCCGCCCTTCGGCGGGGGGCTGTCGGAATACGCCAAGGAGTCGCTGGAGCGCAGCGGCGTCGAGGTGCTGGTCGACACCTTCGTCACCGATATCGAGGACGGCAAGGTCACCGTCAAGAGCAAGGACGGCGTGGAGCGCCGGATCGCCGCCGAGACCGTGGTGTGGTCGGCGGGCGTGCAGGCCGGCGGCTTCGCCCGGGTGCTGGCCGAGGCCACCGGCTGCGAGACCGACCGCGCCGGCCGCCTGCTCATCAACCCCGACTGCACCGTCGGCGGCCACGCCGACATCTTCGCCATCGGTGACATGACCTACCTCAACGGCTACCCCGGCCAGTCGCCGGTGGCCATGCAGGAGGGCCGCCACGTCGCCGACATCATTCGCGGCAAGAAGCCCGCGGCCACTCCGTTCAAGTACTGGGACAAGGGCTCGATGGCGGTGATCAGCCGCTTCAGCGCGGTCACCAAGCTGAACGACAAGGTCAAGTTCACCGGCCTCATCGCCTGGGTGGCCTGGCTCGCGGTGCACATCTACTACCTGGTCGGCTTCCGCAACCGCTTCGCCGCGGTGCTGTCCTGGCTGGTCGCCTTCATCGGCAGCGGCCGGCCCGGCTTCAACGAGGTCGAAAAGGCCTCGGCCGCAAAGACTCCGGAGAAGTCACCGGTAGCGGCCTGACCGCAGGAACGAAACGAGCCGTTCGGCGATAGCGCCGGGCGGCTCGTTCCCGTTGTGGGGCAAGGTTAACCTGCGACTATGGCTGTTCCTACAACTCGATTGCTGGTGCTGGCGGTGGTGCGCCTGCTCCAGCCCGTGCACGGCTACGACGTGCGCCGCGAATTGCTGTCCTGGCATGCCGACGACTGGGCCAATGTGAAGCCCGGGTCGGTGTACGGGGCGCTGAACACGCTGGAGCGGGACGGTCTCATCTCGGTGGAGGGTGTCGGGCAGGAGGGGGCGCGGCCGGAGCGGCGCACGTATCGGCTGACTCCGGAGGGGGAGAAGGAATTCGGCGAGATGCTGCGCGAGTCGCTGTTCGCGGCCGACCAGCTCAAGCATCCGTATTTCGCGACGGTGTCGCTGTTTCCGCACGCGCCGAAGGTGGATGTGATTGCGGCGCTGCGCAGCCGGATCCTGCAGTTCGAGTCGAATCTGGTCTATCTCGAGCGCGAGGAGGAGCGGATTCTGGCCGGGAGCGGGGATCCGCGGGAGGCGGAGCCGCATCATGTCGCCGATGCGATCAATCTTGCTGCGGCACATGTGCGTGCGGATCTGGAGTGGTCGCGCCGGACCCTGCAGCGGATCGAGAGCGGGGAGCTGGATGCCTGGTCGGGGACCATGGGTGGGGCCCCGGTCCCGCCTCCGGTGAAGTAGTGTCGCCGCTCCCGGCGAAGTACTCAAGTTTTAATAGTCAAGCTTGACTATCTGGGTGGGTCGTTTCTACCGTTGAGACGTGGAAACGACATCACCCGTCCGCGGCGCACCCACCGACCCGGTCATCCGGGTCCGTGGGCTGGCCCGGACCTTCAAGACCAAAACCGGTGACGTGCAAGCGGTCACGGGTATCGACTTCGACGTGCGCTACGGCGAGATCATCGGACTGCTCGGCCCGAACGGGGCCGGCAAGACCACCACCCTGCGGATGATCTCGACGCTGCTGGCGCCCACCGCGGGCGAGGCCACCGTGGTCGGCGCCGACCTGCGCGCCGAGCCGCGGACGGTGCGCTCCCGCATCGGCTATGTGCCGCAGGGCGGATCGACCAATGAGACCGAATTGGTCGAGGACGAATTGATCCTGCAGGCAAGGCTTTTCGGGCTGTCCAGGGCCGAGGCCAGGCGCAATGCCGCCGACCTGGCCAAGGCGCTCGAATTCGACGGGCTGGAACGCCGCCGGTGCGGGCAGCTCTCCGGCGGGCAGCGCCGGCGGGTGGACATCGCGCTCGGCCTCGTGCACCGGCCCACGCTCATCTACCTCGACGAACCCACCACCGGGCTGGATCCGCAGAGCCGGGCCAACCTGTGGGACCACATCCGGCGGCTGCGCGACGAAGGCACCACCGTCGTACTCACCACCCACTATCTGGAGGAGGCGGACGCGCTCTGCGATCGCATCCTGGTGATGGACCACGGCACCATCGTCGCCGAAGGCACCCCCGATGAGCTGAAGCGGCGCATCTCCGGCGACGTGATCAGCCTCGAAATCGCTTCCGGCAGCGCCGATCTGGCCTTGGATGTCGCCGCCGAGGCGCTCGAACTGCGCTCCCGGCTGCGCACCGAGGGCCACGAGAACGGCCATGCCGGAAAGAGTCTCGTGCATCTCACCGTCGAACACGGTGACGCCGCGGTGGTCCCGCTGCTGCAGGCGCTCGGTGACAAGGGCATCACGCCCAGTTCGCTCACCGTCAAGCGTCCCAGCCTCGACGATGTGTTCCTCACGCTCACCGGGCGTTCACTCCGGGAAGGAGACCGGTCATGACCTTCCTGCGCGACACCGGACTGATCTACTGGTCCCAGGTCCGGGCCAATCTGCGCAATCCGGTCTGGGTGATCATCGGCCTGATGCAGCCGATCATCTATCTGGTCCTGTTCGGTCCCCTGGTGAAGGGCATCGCCCCGTCATTGGGCCCGGGCGCGGATCCGTGGAAGATCCTCACCCCGGCGCTGGTCATTCAGATCGGTTTGTTCGGAGCATTGTTCGTCGGCTTCGGCATCGTGGCCGAATGGCGCGCAGGCGTGATCGAACGGCAGCGGGTGACTCCCGCCTCGCGCGGCGCGCTGCTGCTGGGCCGGGTGCTCAAGGACATGACGGTGCTGCTGGTGCAGGCCCTGGTGCTGGTCGGGGTGGCCACGGCGGTCTTCGGGCTGCGGCCGAATCCGGGCGGCCTGGTGCTGTCGTTGCTGCTGATCGCGGTCATGGGTGCGGGGCTGGCGTCCGCGTCCTATGCGCTGGGCCTGTGGGCGCGCTCGGAGGACACCCTGGCCTCGCTGCTGAACTCGGTCTCGGTGCCGATCATGCTGCTGTCGGGCATCCTGTTGCCGATGACGGTGGGACCGAAGTGGCTGCAGGACATCGCGAAGGTGAATCCGTTCTCGCACACCGTGGACGCGGCGCGGGCGCTGTTCCGCGGTGACTTCGGGGCGCACGAGGTCTATGTCGGCACCGCCGTCACCATCGTGGTCTCACTGCTGCTGATCCTGGTCGCCTCCCGCAGCTTCGCCCGGGAGAACGCCTGACCCGGGCGGCTCTTCGCTGCCGGCGAAAAGTTGTTGACCTGAACAGAGGTTCAGGTTTCACGATGGCTGTATGCCTGAAAACACGAAAAGGGCCCTGATCACCGGGGCGTCGGCGGGCTTCGGCCGGGCGGTCGCGCTCGCGCTCGCCGAACGGAATTGGGAGCTGATCCTCGTCGCTCGCGGCGCGGATCGGCTCGACCGGGTGCGGGCCGCGACCGGCGCGCACGCCATCGCGGGAGATGTCGCCGACCCGGCGGTGCGCGAGCGCATCGCCGAGTCCGTCGGCCCCGGCCGGCTGGACCTGGTGCTCAACAACGCCAGTGCACTCGGCCCGAGCCCGCTCCCGACCCTGGACCGCTACCCGCTGGACGAACTCGCCGCCGTCCTCGACACCAATGTGATTGCACCCCTGGCGATTCTGCAGCTCACCCTGACCGCACTCCGGGCCTCCGACGGCGTGGTGGTGGACATCAGCTCCGACGCCGCCGTCGGCGGTTACCAGGGCTGGGGCGGCTACGGCGCCTCCAAGGCCGCACTGGACCAGCTCACCAATGTGCTCGCGGCCGAGAATCCCCAGCTGCGCGTCTACAGCTTCGATCCCGGCGACATGCGCACCGAGATGCACCAGGCCGCCTTCCCCGGTGAGGACATCTCCGATCGCCCCGAGCCGGAAACCGTTGTGCCCGCGCTGCTGCACCTCCTCGAGTCGCGCCCGCCGAGCGGCCGCTACCTCGCGTCCGAACTGTCGGTGGCGTCATGACCCTCGGTATGGAGGAGCTCGCGTTCACGCTGCCCGACGAGCTGTCGGCGACCAGCCCGCCCGAGGCGCGCGGCCTGGCGCGTGACGAGGTCCGGATGCTCGTCTGCGACGCCGGGACGGTCACCCATGCGCGGTTCCGGGAACTGCCGAGGTTCCTGCGCGCCGGAGACCTTGTGGTGGTGAACAATTCGGCCATGCTCAGCGCCGCGGTGGACGCGCGGTACGGCGATGCGGCCGCGGTGCTGCACTTCTCGACCTGGCTCGACGACGGTCGCTGGGTGGTCGAACTGCGCGACCCCGCGGGCGTGCCGTGGCGCGGGCGGGCGCTGAAACCGGGTGCGCGCGTTACCCTTCCGGCCGGTCACATCGCCACCGTGCGCACCCGCTGGCCGCGCGGCAGCGACCGCCTGTGGGCCGCGGACATCGAAGCCGCGTCCGAGCATGCCCGCGTCGGGAATCCGACCGCCGCTGGGGTCCGTGGTGTCGCCGCTGCGGGACGCGGTGACGCCGCAAGGACCGCCAGCGCAGCAGTGGAGGACGACCGGGTGGGTGGCGGACTGGCCGAGAAGCGTGCCGACCACGGGGTCGATCGGGCGGAGGCGGATGTGCGGGCGCTGCTCGCACGGTACGGCCGTCCGATCTCCTACTCCTACCTCACCGGGCGGTGGTCGGCCGCCTACTATCGGACGGTCTTCGGGCTCGAGCCGGGCAGTGCCGAAATGCCCAGTGCAGGGCGGCCTTTCACCGAAGCGCTGGTGACCGAGCTGGTGGCGGGCGG
This sequence comes from Nocardia sp. NPDC059228, assembly GCF_042754245.1. Lineage (NCBI taxonomy): Bacteria > Bacillati > Actinomycetota > Actinomycetes > Mycobacteriales > Nocardiaceae > Nocardia > Nocardia sp. NPDC059228. Next base: position 480,881 of record NZ_JBHZAL010000002.1, read on the forward strand.
GGTGGGGTTCGCGCCGATCACGCTGCACACCGGGGTGTCCTCGCCGGAGTCCGGGGAGCCGCCGAGTCCGGAGCGGTTCGCGGTGCCGGAGATGACGGCGCGGCTGGTCAACGCCACGCATGCGGCGGGCGGCCGGGTGGTGGCGGTGGGCACCACGGTCACCCGGGCGCTCGAAACCGCCACCGCCGCAGACGGTCTGGTGCGTCCGATGGCCGGTTGGACCGAGCTGGTGCTCGACGGGGATCGTCCCGCGCGGGCGGTGGACGGGCTGATCACCGGCTGGCACGCGCCGGGCGCCTCGCATCTGCGTCTGCTCGAATCCGTGGCGGGCGGGGCGGTGGTGCGGGAGGCGTACCGGGTGGCGCTCGACTCCGGGTATCTCTGGCACGAATTCGGTGATTCCGCCTTGCTCTTCCGGAACTGACTGGTCGTCGTTCCGGAAGTGGACCCCCACGATGCAAGGCCCACCCGGTGGGCGTAGGCTGATTTCTTCCGCGTTGCCGACCGCTCGCGGACGCGGGTCCGGGCTCGCCGCAACGTCTTACGGGCTCGGCGCGCGGCCTTCCAGAGCCGCCGGTACCCCGCCGGGATACGAGCATTTGTCCTGGTAGAGAACGTTGCGAGGCGGCCGGATGAACTCCCGGTGCGGTCTGCGTCGCGTTCACCGGACTGGCATCGGCAGGTAATCCGGCGGTCGCTCCAGCGCAGTCTGGGACTGGCTTGATCAAGCCTATGACCACCATGGCAGCGTCGAATTCCAGCCTGCTGGCAGCCGCGTCGAAGCCCGCCCCGGAAGCGCCCCGCACCACCGGACGGTCCCAGTACTCCCTGGTCGTCTCCTCCGATGCCGAGCACCGCGAGGCCGCACAGCGGCTGCGCTACCAGGTGTTCGCCAATGAGCCGGGCTTCACCATTCCCGACAACGGAACCGGCCTGGACGCCGACCGTTTCGACGACCACTGCGATCACCTGCTGGTGCGTGACGAGCTCACCGAGCAGTTCGTCGGCTGCTACCGCATGCTGCCCCCGGACAAGGTGACCGCCGCCGGCGGATACTACACCGCCACCGAATTCGACTTGGCCGCACTGGATCCCGTCGGTCACCGGATCGTCGAGATGGGCCGCGCCTGCGTGGTGCCCGATCACCGCAACGGTTCGGTGCTGACGCTGATGTGGGCGGGCATCCTGCACTACATCCAGCTCACCGGATACGACTGGGTGATGGGCTGCGTCTCGGTACCGATGCGGATGACGCCCGAGGACGAGCCGGGCGTGAACGTGCGCGGCGTGCGCGACATGCTGCTGCGCAAGCACGCGCTGGAGGCGGAACGCCATGTGCGCCCGTACAACCCGGTGGTGGTGGACGGCCGCACCCTCGACGAGCTGGCAGCTCCCGCCCGCCCCAAGCTACCCCCGCTGCTGAGCGGCTACCTACGCCTGGGCGCGCAGATCTGCGGCGAGCCCGCCCACGACCCGGACTTCGCGGTCGCCGACTTCGTCGCCCTGCTCGGCCTCGAGACCATCAACACCCGCTACCTGGAGCGCCTGCAGGGCGCGGCCAACAGCCTGGATGCCCGGTGATGCCCCATGATGCCCGCACTGCTCTCCCCGGAGACCGGATCGCTCTCGTGCCCGCCGGCCGAGGCCTCCGCCCACGCCTGGATGCCCCACAGTCCCTGCGGCTCTTCGTGTGTCGACGCTTCCGCTGAGGCGGGCACGCTGCGGGTGGCCGCCCGGATCGCTGGCATCGCCGGGGTCCTGCTGAGCTTCCCGATCGCGCACTACGCCACCCCGCGCCGCCGTCGCGCCGGGCTGCAGCGCCGCTATGCGCGAGCCCTGCTGGCCTGCTGCGGAATTCGCGTCCGCATCGTCGACAACCGCGCCCCCGAGGACCGTCGCGAGGGCGGTGTGCTGATCGCGGCCCGCCACATCGGCTGGACCGACATCGTGGCCCTCACCGCCGTCGAGCCCATGTCCTTCGTGGCCCGCGCCGACCTGGTCGAGTGGCCGATGCTCGGCGATGTCGCCAAGCGGGTCCGCGTCATCCCGATCGAGCGTGAACGCCTGCGGCAGCTGCCGTCGGTCATCGCGACCATGGCCGACCGCCTGCGCGCCGGCGAGCGCGTCACCTTCTTCCCCGAGGGCACCACCTGGTGCGGCCGCGCCCACGGCAGCCTGCGTCCCGCCCTGTTCCAGGCCGCCATCGACTCCGATACCCCGGTGCAGCCCATCCGCCTGCGCTACCTCGACCGCGCCGGCGACCTGTCGACCATTCCCGGCTTCGTCGGCATCGACTCGCTGGCCGACTCGTTCCGCCGGGTCCTGCGCTCCAAGGGCGTCGTCGCCGAGATCGCCCTGCAGCCGCAGCTGCTCCCCGACACCGACCGCCATGAGCTGGCCCGACGCTGCGAACAGACCCTGGAGGGCGACACCGTCGCCCGCGCCTTCACCGACGTCATCCACGGCTCCGAGCATCTCGAGGCCGTCGGCACGGGTGCGGTCCGACGTGCGGAGACACCGCGGGCGACCGCCGGGAAGTGACTCGCCCGCGAGTGGCCCGGGACTGATCAGGAATCGAGAAGCGCTGGTCAGTGGCGCGACCGTAGCGTTGCTGACATGACTTCCATCGAGAACATCACCCTCGACGTCGCGGACGTCGACGCCGCGGCCAGCTTCTACTCCACCGCGTTCGGGCTGGACTCGCAGCTGCTGGGCTTCCGAGCCACCCAGGAGCCCAGCACCGGATTCCGCGGATACACGCTCTCGCTGACGGTGGCACAGCCGGCCGACGCCGACGCTTATCTGGATGCCGCGCTGGCGGCGGGCGCGACCGCGCTCCAGCCCGCGGCCAAGTCGATGTGGGGTTACGGCGGCGTGGTGCAGGCCCCGGACGGCGCGATCTGGAAGGTCGCGACCTCCTCGAAGAAGAACAGCGGTCCGGCGGCCAAGCGCTTCGACTCCATGGTGTTGCTGCTGGGTGTGGAGAACATCGGCGCGAGCAAGCGCTTCTATGTCGATCACGGGCTGCCGGTGGCCAAGAGCTTCGGGCCGATGTACGTGGAGTTCGACACCGGCTCGAGCCCGGTGAAGCTGGCCCTGTACAAGCGCCGCGCCCTGGCCAAGGATGCCGGGGTCTCCTCCGACGGCAGCGGGTCCCACCGCCTCGTCGTCGGCGGCGCGGCGACCTTCACCGATCCGGACGGATTCGCCTGGGAGACCACGTCCCAGCATGCCGCCCGCTGATTCGTCACCGTTGTCGCGGGCGGTTGACAGCCGTACCGGAATGCCGTCGGTATCGTCGGCGAAGCGGAGCAAATTAGGGGCTTCGGGTGGGGACTCGGTGCATTAGGGACTTGTGCAGGCGTCCAGTTTCAAACGTGCCTGAAACGGCATAGTTCTCGCGGTCAGGGGCGACTTGTCGGTAACACACCAACCCGTCTGTTCGACGGGAAGGCAACCGAACAACAACGTCTGGAAGCGAATTCGAAAATGTCGGCTAGGACATTCCCGGTCATGGTGATCGCCGCGGCCGCAGTCGCACTATGGGCGCCGCTGGCCGGCGCGGACCCGACCGCGACGACACAGCCCGCCCCGGGCGCCGGCCTCGGTGTGGACGTCGGCATCGGACCCGGCGGGGTGAACGTGGGCGTCGACGTCCAAGGCGGAGGCGGCGGCAATGCCGGTGCGTCCGTCCAGCCTAGCGCCGGCGCGAATGCCGGTGGTGGGGTGCAGGTCGGCGGTGGCGCGCAGACGGGTGGCAATGCCGGTGGTGGCGTGCAGGTCGGCGGTGGCGCGCAGACCGGTGGCAATGCCGGTGGTGGCGTGCAGGTCGGTGGCGGTACGCAGGTCGGCGGTGACGCGAATGGCGGCGTGCAGGTCGGCGGCGGTACGCAGACCGGTGGCAATGCCGGTGGTGGCGTGCAGGTCGGTGGCGGTACGCAGACCGGCGGGGATGCCAACGGTGGTGTCCAGGTCGGTGGCGGTACGCAGGTCGGCGGTGACGCGAATGGTGGCGTGCAGATCGGCGGCGGCACCCAGGTCGGCGGTGACGCGAATGGTGGTGTGCAGGTCGGCGGCGGCGTCCAGACCGGTGGCAATGCCAACGGTGGCGTGCAGATCGGTGGCGGTACGCAGGTTGGCGGGGATGCCAATGGTGGTGTGCAGGTTGGTGGCGGTACGCAGATCGGTGGCAATGCCGGTGGTGGCGTGCAGGTTGGTGGCGGTACGCAGATCGGTGGCAATGCCGGTGGTGGCGTGCAGGTCGGTGGCGGTACGCAGATCGGTGGCAATGCCGGTGGCGGAGTACAGGCCGGCGGGAACACCGACATCGGCGGCAGCGCACTGGGTGGCATCGATCTGGTGACGGCCGGAGCCGCGGCGGCCGGTGCGGACACGGTGTACGGCATGGCGATTCCGGTCGGTGCGACCACCGGCATCCCGGGTGGCACGGCGGTCACCGATCAGGTTCCGCCGGGTGGCTACGTGATCCCCAAGGGCGCGCCCGAAACCGGCGCGGGCGGCATGGCCGCCCAGGTGAGCGCGCAGTGAGCATCGCGAAGGGAAACGCCGTGGGCGCGTTGAGAATCCGTAGACCACTACGCGGTGCGCTCATCGCCGTGGTGGCGATCATCCTGGCCCTGATGACCGGTTGTTCGTCCTCCGGCGCAACCCATTCGGCCGCGAGCACGACCACCGCGGCCGCGTCCGCCTCCGGGGTGAAGACGGCGGCCGCGATCAGCCGGTCCACTCCGGTGTCGTTCGACATCGCCTCGATCAAGGCCTCGGGATCGCTGATCGCGGTGGGGCTCAATGCCGATGGCTCGGTCCAGGTGCCTTCCGACTACCTGCAGGCCGGCTGGTATCAGCAGGGTCCCGCGCCGGGCGAGCAGGGCTCGGCGGTCATCCTCGGCCACGTCGACTCCTACAAGGGCACCGGCGTCTTCTTCTACCTGAAGAAGGTGAAGCCGGGCGACATGATCGACGTGAAGCGCGCGGACGGCAAGACCGCGCACTTCAAGGTCACCGATGTCCGCATGTACCTGAAATCCCAGTTCCCCGACCAGCTCGTCTTCGGTCCCCGCGGCGGCGCGACGCTGCAGGTGGTCACCTGTGGCGGCCAATTCGACCAGGCTGCCAAGAGTTACGAGTCCAACGTGGTGGTCTTCTCGTCCCTCGATTCGGTGACCTAGCCGCGCTCGGGGCGCGCGGCGGTCCTGTGAGTCTGCTGTGGCCCCGATTGTCCGAATGTCGGCGTGTCGCGCTGTCGCGTCCGCTGAGACTCGGCGATGTTGTTGGCAGAGAACAGATTTCGGCGCATCGTGGTGCGGCAGATCGCGCCACACCGGACTTGCCGGTGGTGACACCGACTAGCTACGTTCCCGTGCGCACTATTCGGATCGACCGACAGCGGAGGTGGACATGCAGACCTTTGCGCAGAACCTCGGAACGATCGGCAACGACGCGTTGTCGATCGGGCAGGGAATGCTCGTGATGCTCACCGACATCATCGGTATGGGTGGCACCGGCTACGCCGGCGCCGGTCAGTACCCGTTCGGCTGATCGGGCAGTGGCCGAACCGTCCCGCAGGTCTTCGTCGGCTGCGGGGCGGTAAGGCCCACCGGGGTCAGTACTCGCCCTTGATGACGAAGTACGAGCCGCGAATGGTGCCGGCCAGCTTCGACTTCTGCCGCGCGAACTTGAATTGCGAGGCGAGCTCCGCGGGGACTTCCATCCCGTCGGAGAGCTTGAACCCGACCGCTCGCTTCTTGGCGTCGTCGACGGTGTACATCACATTGATCGACAGGCCGTTCTGATAGAACACGTAGGCGATTCGAATGTCCTCGACCTGGAAGGCCGTCGCCTCGAGGGGCTTCGAGGAGATGACGAGGGACCGCTCCTCCGCGAGGATCCGGTTCACCCACTCGATGGTCTCCTGGGCATCCTCCGCGGGCTCCACCGTGAAGACGTGGTCGTACTTGTTCTTGAAGTACCGGGCCTCGTTCGCCCGCAATCCGGCGAGCGCGGGTGCGACCGGCGACGACTCCAGTCCCTCGGTCGAGACGTTCACGAAGTCAACAACATACGGCATGGCTAATTCCTTCACACGAATGTCCGATCAGGCCGGACGGTGCTCTCGGACAGGCCGCGGTAATCCTAGTCGCGCCCGCCCGGCCGATCGGTAACCCGAAGGCGTCACGGGCGTTTCGCGGATGCTTCCCATTCGAAGCCATCCGGATCGACGAACGAGGTGGTGGCGCCGCTGACAACGATTCCGTGCGGGCCCGAGCCGGTCGGCGGCACGCCGGCGTCCTTGGCGGCGGCCGCGAGGGGGTACATGGCGAGCTTGACGGGAGAGTCGGGGAGGGCGAACTCGACGTACTTGCTGCCGAAGCTCTTCGAAACGGTGAGGCCGCGGTCGAGGTAGAACTGCTTGCTGGCCTTCACGTTCTCGACCCCGAGCAGCAGGACGACGCTGTCGACCTCGCGGGTGGCGGGGCCGGTGTTCTTCTTCTGGGAGGTGGTGACCTTCCAGACGGTGCCGTCCGGGCCCTGGATGACGGCGCCGTAGCCCCAGAGGCTCTTCTTGGCCGGCTTCAGGATGGTGAATCCGTTCTGCAGCGCGCCGGCGATGAGGTTGTCGGCGGTGCCGGGCTGGGTGACGACCAGGGACAGCATGAATCCGCGGAAGCCCTCCGCCGGGGCGGCGGCGGGACGGAAGGTCAGCCTGGCGCCGAGGCCGAAGGCGGCTTCATAGGCGGCCGCGGTGGCGGCGGGATCGGCAGCCTCGAGGCTGACATTGATTTCGGTGGTGGTGGCGGTGTTCGTCATGCCGATAACGCTAAATTTCGGCCCGGCCGGCGACATCCGTGCCGACCACGGATCCCGCCACGGATTCAGGGTCGGTGGATGCCGAGGTTGGCGAAACGCTCCAGCAGCACCGTCAGGTGCACACCGATGGACTCGGTGCGCAGGCGGTGACTGCGCGCCAGCGTCACCAGGCCGTGCAGGGCGGCCCAGAACACCTCGGTGTCGGTGTCGGCGTCCGGATCGATGCCGCCGGGGGATGCCCTGATCACCGACCGCATTTCGTCGAAGGCGCGGCGTAACTGCTCGGGCGTCTCGGCGCTGTCGAAGGCGAGATCGGTGGCCTGGACGAACATGGCGTCGTAGAGCGCCGGCTGGGACAACCCGAATTCGACATAGGCGGTGGCCAGGGCGCCCAGGCGCTGCCCGGGGGTCTCGCGCCCAGCGCCCGCGGCGTGCAGATCGTCGGCCAGCTCGGCGAAGCCCTGCACGGCCACCGCCGCCGCGATGGCCTCCATGCTCGTGAAATGGCTGTAGAGCACGGGCTGGCTGTACTCGATGCAATCGGCCAGCCGGCGCGTGGTCACCGCCGCCCAGCCATCGTCCTCGGCGAGTCTGCGCGCGGTGTCGATGATCAGCTGACGCCTGGCGGCTCGTTCCCGCTCGCGCCGTTGCTGAATCGTCATCGCCTCATCGCATCGGCCGTAAAGTTATCTAGCTACCGCCTCTGAATATAGAGGCGACATGAATTCTACCATCGCTAGAAATCGTCATCGGTGAGCAGAAGGAGCCATTGTGGGTTACCCGATATTGCCGGAAGTGCGTGCCCTGCAACGGACTTGGGATTCGGTCAGCAATCCGCGCGCCGCACTGCAGGCCTCCCGGCGCTGTCGTTGTTCGTCCATGCCGTCGCGGGCTGTGACGAGCCATCCGTCCGACGGGGAAACACACATGCGGACAAGAGAACTCGGCGCCCAGGGCCCGACGGTCTCCGCGCAGAGGCTCGGCTGTATGGGCGTGAGCGTCGCCTCCGGCGCGGCCGACGACCGGTCGAGGTCACCGCTCGGCCATCACCTGGCCTTGGTCGTGGACGGGGTGGTGGTCGGCACATCGATCACATCCGGTATCTGGCCACCGCCGAAAACCGGTACCGAGGTCGTCGAAGTCGGCGGGGTGAGCGGACTGCTGTGGTGGCTGCCGCAGCCCGCGAGGGCCACTGCCGCCAGCGCAATCGACGCCACTGTGATCAGGTGCTTGGGCACGTATCGACCTTCCGTGTGGGATCGGTCGCGGCCGCGCCCCACACCACCCCATTGCCCATGTACCGGTGCGTGTGCGGTCGACCGCGTTGAAAACCAGGGCCGGTCCGCGAGTCGGTACCGGCCGCACCGAATTCTGGTGCACCCGGCCCGGCGCTGCATCACCGGTGTCCGAGATCGGCACGCGTGGTCCGCAGTCTGGCACGATCGGAACCCCCGGGATGGGGGCGGCGGGAACGTGTTCGGTGTGGTCGATCCGGTGCGGGCTACGCGCCCGCATCGCGCGGTGCGGTGCTCCGGATCACGTGGACGAGGTCATATGGGCGCATCGGCTGGGTCGGGCGCAAGGATCGGTAGGTATACCGATCGACCGTGCCCTGCTCCAGGTTTCGCACCAATAGTGCGTCGCCGTCCTGTTCGTCCTCGACCGGGTTGGTGGCGAAGAATCGTTTGAAGTCCTTCGGCGATCGCGAATAGCAGGCGTTGAAGATCTCGTCGAGGCGCTGCTGCGGAACGATGCCGGGACCCATGACCCGCAGGGCATGGATCACGCGAACGGCGACGTCGCGCCAGTTGACCAGCAGTTCTCGTGCGGCGTCGGTCATGATCCATTCGACCAGATTGACCGGGCGCGCCGGACCGAGGTCGGCCGGCGTCAAGCTCGGAATCAGCCGACGCGCGGGTCCGTTGGCGGCGACGACATCCAAATGGGGGAATCTGATGAAAAAGGCGGGCCCGCAGAACGATTCGAGATGAGCGAGATCCTCGCCGCCGATGGTCCGGGGCCAGGGTTTCGTGCGCAGCGTATCCATGTCACCGAGCGCGAGCGACATGATCTTGCGCAACATCCAGTCCGGTGGATTCAGCGCACGGCACCAGGCCGCCAGACCATCGGTGCTCGGATTGCGCAGACCCGCCTCCCACTTCCGCAGGGACGACAGCGTGGTCGACGCGGCCAGGGCCACCTCCTCCTGGGTCAATCCCAGCGCCTCGCGCTGCCGGCGGAGATAGCCCCCGATCTCGGGTCGTTCGCAGACCCACGAGAGCTGCCCGGCGCCGCGACGGACCTGCGTGGGTGGGATCGGGGGAAACGCCGACTGGCCGGGGTGGGGGAGCGGTGCGGCGATCTGCACGGCCAGCCTCTCTATCGAACGTCCTGCGAAGCCTTGCGCGGCCGAGCGGTGTGAATCGGATTCGCTGAAGAACTTTTACCCGACGGGCCGAAACGGCGCACTGTTGGAAAGGTCACAGCGTTCGCAACATGAATATTCGCTGATGCCAACGGTTTTCCGACACCTTTCATGCACCGTTTGTTCATTGAAGTTTGGGTTATGGGGCAAAATCGTGAACAGGGCTCCAAAGCTCATATGTCGTGCCGCCTGGTTGTGCAGGCGATGGGTGTGGGCGTTCGGACGGAAGGTGTGACAATTTGTGTCGCTCGGTCAATCGTTCAGCTCGCGTTCTGGCGTCGCTTTCGGCGTGAAATATGTTTTGGTACAACGTATTTGGTGTTATCTGGCAGAAGGGTCGGGTGGGCGACTCGGCGCGCCTGATCGGTGGTTGCTGCCTTTTTCCTGGCTGACGGGTGCTACTGCGTCCTTCGATGTGCCGATTGGCTGATCCATCCCGCCGGTAGTGTTCGATTCCCCTGTTGCACAGAGATTTATGCCTGATCCAGGGCATGTTGTCGCTGCTGTGTAGCGGGGCGCCGGCGAGTTGTGGTGTGCGGTGCGGGACTGAGTTGCATGCTGTCCGAGTGCATTGCACAGTCTTGGTCGCCAGAAAGCCGTTTCGCAACGAGTTTTGAATTTCCGGCCCCGGTGGCCATCCAGTTCGTCCTCCGCATGGGCGCTGGTGCGGCGACTTATCGCGGAGAAAGAATCCACAGTGGGGACAGCCTTGGACAGCAACGAACCCGATCGGGACGAATCGGACACGTCCGAACCGGCCGTCGAGCCGAACGCCGATGCCGTCGATGCGGTGCCGACCGAATTCATCGAGGCCCCGGGCGAACTCGCCGAGACCGAGGCCCCGGGGAAATGGCAGCTGATGGCTCGCCTGATCGCGTCGCGTCCTGTCCGCCGCCATTTGCCGAAGGTGGCGGCCGGCGCCGCGCTGGCTAGTCTCGTCGTCGGCGTGGTCGCCGCGGCCGAAACGCACGGTGCCGATCCGGCGGCGACCAGTGCCGCGTCGACCGAAGCGGCGAAGGTACCGGATTCGCAGAGCTACGCCGATCTGACGGCAGTGCAGCCCGGGTCGACCATGCCGGAGATCGGTCTCGCCGACAGCTCACTGACTCCGAGCGACGTTCCGGTCCCCACCGACGGCTCCACACCCGACGCCGCGGGCGACCCGGTCGCCGCGACCGATCCGGGCACCGATCCCGCGTCCGCGACAACGGATCCCGCCCAGGAGACCACCACCCCGGATGCGACCACCAGCACCCCCGTCACGACCACGGATACGCCGGTCACGACCACGGATACGCCGACCGCGACCGCCGCGCCCAGCCTCTCCATCGACGCGAGCGCGACCCTCTCGTTCCAGGCGGATCAGTCTTCCGATCCGGGCCAAACCGTTTCGCAGTCGGTGACTCCCACATCGGACCCTGCCGCCACCACAACGACGGTCACGGTGACCACCGACCCCTCGACGACCACTACCGTCCCGTCCACCACCACGATTCCGGTCACCACCACGGCCCCGGTCACCACGCCCCCGTCGACAACGACGACGGTTCCGGTGGCCACCACGACCGCGGCACCCACGACGACGTCGCCGGTGACGACCACGGTTCCCGTGACGACCACGCCCGCGGTGACGCCCGCCCCGGTGACGACGACCGCCCCGCCGCCGACCTCGCCCCACTGCATCGCAGCGTCGCCGCGGAATCAGATGCAGCCGCTGGCATCCCCGACCCTCGCGCATCCGCCGACCGTGAAGCCGCAGCCCGCCCCGCCGGCCGCCCCGGCGCCGAAGCCGCCCGTGCCCGCGACCTCGAAGCCGCCGGTGCCCGCGACCTCGAAGCCGGCCACGCCCCCGGCATCCAAGGCGCCGACACCCCCGCCCGCCCCTCGTCCGTGCGGCTAGGCGCACGGAACGAAACATTGTGCGCACCAGTGAATTTCGCGGAACCATGACGAATTCGTACGTGCCCGGCACGGGTGGCCGGGCGCTGGGCGGGGCTCGGTTGCCCCTGTTCATCGCCGCGGTCGCGCTCACCGTGGCCGGGTGTGCCGCAGGACCGGGCCGGGCGCCGGAACCCGCTCCTCCGGGCTCCGGCGGCCCGATCCCGAAAATCCGGCTCGACGCGATGGACAACAAGCTCGATCAGCTCCGCGAGTGGGCTCGCCCACGGGCCGACAAGGACGGCATCCCGCTCCGCGCGCTGGAGGCGTACGGATACGCCACGGTCGTGCTGGCGAAGGCCCAGCCCGGCTGCCACCTCGGCTGGACCACGCTGGCGGGGATCGCCCGCGTGGAAAGCGATCACGCCCGTTTCGGCGGCGCCACCATCGCGGCCGACGGCCTGGTGCAGCCGCCGATTCGCGGCGTGGCCCTCAACGGCACGGGCGGCAATGCCGTCATCCTCGATCCCGCCTCGACCGCCCGGGCCGGACGCATCGTCTACGCCCGCGCCATGGGCCCGTTCCAGTTCATCCCGGACACCTGGAAGCACTGGGGTGTTCGCGCCGGTGCCGACTATCGCACCCTCGCCGATGCGCTCGAGGCCGCCAAACCCGTTGCCACCGGCGACCTGTCGGGCAACCCGGACAATATCGACGACGCCGCGCTGGCCGCGGGCCGCTACCTGTGCGCCGCCGGCGGCGATCTGGCCACCGCCGCGGGCTGGCGGCAGGCCATCCTCGCCTACAACCATTCCTCGGTCTATGTCGGCCAAGTGCGCACTGCCGCAACTGGTTACGACGCCTGATCGCTGTCCTTCGATTCACTTCATTCGCAATAACGCCGTGACACAAGAGTTCTGTGTCGCGTGATCAGGAGGAATCCATGTCCCGTAAGAGCATTCGGGTCGCCGCTGCCGCCGGTGCGGTGGCGCTGGTCTGTACCGGTGCCGCTATCGCCCATGCCGCCCCCGGCGGCAAGACCGGTCAGGGCAAGGACGCCGACCACGTGCTGCTGATCTCGATCGACGGAATGCACCAGGCGGACCTGGCGTGGTACGTCGAGCAGCATCCGAACTCCGCGCTGGCCTCGCTGGCGAACAACGGCGCCGAGTACACCAACGCACAGACCACCAACCCGTCGGACTCCTTCCCGGGCATGATCGCGCAGTTCACCGGCGCCACCGCGGGACAGTCGGGCGTCTACTACGACGACACCTTCAATCACGACCTGCTGCCCGCCGGCACCACCGACTGCGTCCACACCCCGAAGGGCGCCGAGGTCGCGATGACCGAGGCGATGGACAAGAACCAGAACTCGATCGACGCCGGCCAGGGCCTGGCGGGCCTGCCGGGCAGCATCCTGGGCATGACGGGCAACCCGGCTTCCCTGCTGAACCCGGCGGCCATGCCGGTCGACCCGGCCACCTGCAAGCCGGTCTACCCGAGCCAGTACCTCCAGGTGAACTCGGTCTTCGACGTCCTGCACGCCGCGGGCAAGCTGACCGCCTGGTCGGACAAGCACCCCGCCTACTCGATCCTCGAGGGCAAGGCCGGCAACGCCATCGACGACCTCTTCACCCCGGAGATCAACTCCAATTCCCCGATCGCGGGCCAGGACTGGACCAAGGACGACAAGTCCACCCAGCAGTACGACGGCTACAAGGTGCAGGCCGTCCTCAACGAGATCGACGGCTACGACCACGGCCACACCAAGCAGGTCGGTGAGCCGGCCGTCTTCGGCATGAACTTCCAGACCGTCTCCGTCGCGCAGAAGCTGCCGACCTCCGACGGCATGACCGGTGGCTACCAGGCCGACGGCGTAACCCCCGGCGCGCTGCTGTCCGGTGCGCTCGACTACGTGGACGGCCAGCTGGGCAAGCTGCTCGGCGAGCTGAAGACCAAGGGCGAGGACAAGAACACCACCGTCATCGTCTCCGCCAAGCACGGCCAGTCGCCCACCAAGCCGAGCGACCTGACCCGCATCGACGACGGCCCGATCATGACCGCCCTCAACGCCGCCTGGAAGGCCGAGCACCCCGAGGCCACCAAGGACCTGGTCGCCTTCAGCGTGAACGACGACGCCATGCTGCTGTGGCTGAACGACCGTTCGCAGGCCGCCGCCGATTTCGCCGAGCAGTGGCTGCTGGCCGACAACGGCACCGGCAATGACATCAGCGGACACCCGAAGGCGTACACCAAGTCCGGCCTGACCGAGGTGCACGCCGGTGCCGGCGCCGCCTCGTACCTGGGCGCCCCGGAGAACGACCCTCGCCACCCCGACCTGGTCGGCGTCGCACAGGTCGGCACCGTCTACACCGGTGGCAAGGGCAAGATCGCCGAGCACGGCGGCGCGAACCGGGCCGACCGCAATGTCCCGCTGATCGTCTCCGGCCCGGGCGCCAAGAAGACGGTCGTGACCGACGCCGTGCAGACCACCCAGATCGCCCCGACCATCCTGAAGCTGCTGGACGAGAACCCGCAGAAGCTGGATGCCGCCAAGGCCCACGGCGTGCGCGAACTGCCGAACCTGGGCTGATCCGATTCGGATCACGCGCCCACGACGGCCCGCCGGTCCGCCCCGGCGGGCCGTTCCGTGCCCGGCCGCCGGGAGAACCAACGGACCGGGCGAACCCGGCCCGTCGCCGTTTCGTGGCCTAGATGGAGGACTCGGACGGGGCGGTCGGCGGCGGGAGGCCGGCGTCGGGAGTGGAGGCGGAGCGTGCGGGCGCGATGGTCGCGACGATGGGGGCGGGAGCTGCTGCGGGCATGGCGGGAATATCGTCTCGACGGTGGCGGCTATCCTTGGACGGTCATGAAGTCGGCTTTCCCGGGTCCGGTCGGTGCCCAGACGGTCTACCTCGATCACGCGGCCACGACACCCATGTTCCCGGTCGCTGTCGAGGCGATGTGCGCTGCGCTGGGGATGACGGGGAACGCGTCGTCGTTGCACGGGTCCGGGCGGGCCGCCCGGCGGGTGCTGGAGGAGGCGCGGGAGTCGATCGCGGCGGGGCTGGGGGCGCGGCCGTCGGAAGTGATCTTCACCTCGGGCGGGACCGAGAGCGACAATCTCGCCGTCAAGGGCATCTACTGGGCGCGGCGTGACGCCGATCCACGGCGGAACCGGATCCTGGTGAGCGCGGTGGAGCATCACGCGGTGCTGGACACCGTGGAGTGGCTCGAGCAGCACGAGGGCGCGCGCATCACGTGGCTGGAGTGCGATGCCCAGGGCATCGTCTCGCCGCGCACGCTGCGCGACGCGCTGGCCGAGTACGCCGCCGAGACTGCGCTGGTGAGCGTCATGTGGGCCAACAACGAGGTCGGCACCATCCAGCCGATCCAGGAATTGGCCGCGGTGGCACAGGAATTCGACGTGCCCATGCACAGCGACGCGGTGCAGGCCGCGGCGCAACTGCCCATCGACTTCGCCGCCAGCGGCCTGGCCGCGGCCAGTTTCGCCGGGCACAAGGTCGGCGGACCGCACGGCGCGGGCGTGCTGCTGCTGGGGCGGCAGGTGCCGGCGGTGCCGCTGCTGCACGGTGGCGGGCACGAGCGGGATCTGCGCTCGGGCACCTCGGACGTACCCGCGGCGGCCGGCCTGGCCGCCGCGATTCGCGAGACCGTGGCCGGCCTGGCCGTGCGCGCGGTCGACCTGGAGCGGCTGCGGGACCGGCTCATCGAGGGCGTGCGCGCCGTCGTGCCGGACGCGGTGCTCAACGGGGCGACCGGCACCCAGCGCATGCCGGGCAACGCCCACTTCACGTTCCCCGGCTGCGAGGGCGACTCGCTGCTCATGCTGCTGGACGCCGCCGGGATCGAATGCTCGACCGGATCCGCGTGCAATGCCGGTGTGGCCGGACCCTCCCATGTGCTGCTGGCCATGGGCGTGGAACCGGCGCTGGCGCGCGGATCCCTGCGATTCTCATTGGGACACAATTCGACCGACGCCGATATCGATGCCCTGCTGGCCGTGCTGCCGCAGGTGGTGGAACGGGCGAAGGCGGCCGGACTGGCCGGAGCGAAGGGAGGCTTCTAGATGCGAGTACTTGCCGCGATGAGTGGTGGCGTGGATTCCGCCGTGGCGGCCGCCCGCGCGGTGGACGCCGGACACGAGGTGGTCGGCGTGCACCTGGCGCTGTCGGCGAACCCGGGCACGCTACGCACCGGATCGCGCGGCTGCTGCTCCAAGGAGGACGCCGGTGACGCCCGGCGGGCGGCCGACGTGCTCGGAATCCCGTTCTACGTCTGGGATTTCGCCGACCGGTTCAAGGAGGACGTGATCGACGACTTCGTCGCCGCGTACGCCGCCGGTGAGACCCCCAACCCGTGCCTGCGTTGCAACGAGAAGATCAAGTTCTCGGCGCTGGCCGACCGCGCGGTGGCCCTGGGCTTCGACGCCGTCGTCACCGGGCACTACGCGCGGCTCGCGGACGGCGTGCTGCGCCGGGCCGTGGACGAGGACAAGGACCAGTCCTACGTGCTGGCCGTCCTTACCGCCGAACAGCTTTCGCGCGCCATGTTCCCGGTCGGCGACACTCCGAAGCCGCAGATCCGTGCCGAGGCCGCCGAGCGCGGGCTGGCGGTGGCCGGCAAGCCCGACAGCCACGACATCTGCTTCATCCCCTCCGGCGACACCCAGGCCTTCCTGGGCGCCAAGATCGGCATCCGCCCCGGCGCGGTGCTCGACGCCGACGGCACCAAGCTCGCCGACCACGAGGGCGTGCACGGCTTCACC
Source organism: Nocardia sp. NPDC059228 (assembly GCF_042754245.1). NCBI lineage: Bacteria > Bacillati > Actinomycetota > Actinomycetes > Mycobacteriales > Nocardiaceae > Nocardia > Nocardia sp. NPDC059228. The sequence goes on from NZ_JBHZAL010000002.1 coordinate 496,804, forward strand.
ATCGGCCAGCGCAAGGGCCTGGGCCTGCCCGGCCCGGCCGCCGACGGCAAGCCACGCTACGTGACCGGCATCGACCCGGACACCGGCACCGTGCACGTGGGCTCGGCCAAGGACCTGGAGGTGTGGACGGTGCGCGCCGACCGCGCCATCTGGACCTCGGGTGAAAGTCCTTCCGGCCCGGTGGAATGCGTGGCCCAGGTGCGTGCCCACGGCGGCATCGCCCCGGCCGTCGCCGAGGCCGTGGACGGCGGCCTGGTGGTGCGGCTGCGCACACCGCTCACCGGTGTCGCCCGCGGCCAGGCCGTGGTCCTGTACCGCCCGGACCCGGCGGGAGACGAGGTGCTGGGCAGCGGCACCATCTCCGGTACCGAACGCGAACCTCATTCGTACGCAAGCGAACTGGTCTCGGATAGCGCCCGGTGAGCGACCGCCACACGCGCGGACGCGCGAAATCATATGTAGCGGCGCAGATTCGATCGACCTCCCGGGTCGTCTGGCGCACCGGAATGCCGCAGCCGCTGCGCCTGCGCCCGCGCCGCGCGCCGGGGCGGGCCAGGCTCGGCCGGAACGCCGCGGGCAGCGCCGCGCCGGAGCAGATCGCCCGCACCGACACCGGCGAATTCCGGCCCGGCGAGCCGCAACCCGGCCCCGACGGGAAAACGGATGTGGCGAACGGCACCGGCCGCGGTCGGGCACGGACCGGGGTGGTCGTCCGGGTCACCCCGTATGCCGAGCGCGGCCGCCCCACGACCGGGCCCGGCGCGCCCGCCGACGCGGCCGAGCGGGCGGGCAAGACCTGGGACTGGTTCGTCAACGCGACCTGCTGGGACTGGTACACGAATTCGAGCAGCCGCACCGAACGCGGCAATGCCGACGAGTGACCTCGCGCGGCTCGGCAGCCCGCTTCGCCGCGCAGTGCACGACGGCTCGCACGCGATCCGGTTCGCTCCGGGCGGGAGTTCGTCGACGCCTCTGAAACGGGGCGAGCCGGATGCCGGGCGGCCGGGTCGACGCCGAGGTGACGAGTTCGGTTGGTACGCGGGGTTTTCGGAACGGACGGCCGAGTGATACGGGATGGCTGGGATGACTGACGACACGAACACGGCGGTACTGCGCGGCGGCATCGCGACCGGCGTGGGCTCGTGGCCGGGGACCGATCCGCGGGAGGCGGCGGCAACCGTGGTGGGGGAGCTGGGGCAGCTGCCGCATCTCGTCGAACTGCCCGGCCGTGGCGTGGGCGCGGACATGGTCGGACGGGTGTCGGGCCTGCTGGTGGACATGCAGTTCGACAGCACCACGCGCGGATATCGGCTGGCGGCGCGACCGGGCGCGGTCGCGCGCCGGGCCCGCGATCTGCTGCGCACCGATCTGGACGCGCTCGAAGAGGCATGGGAGACAGGCGGTTTCGCGGGCTCCGGCCATCCGGTGAAGGTGCAGGTGGCCGGGCCGCTGACGGTGGCCGCGGAGGTGGAGCTGCCGGGCGGGCATCGCGTGCTGACCGATTCCGGTGCGCTACGCGATCTTTCGGAGTCGCTGGCCGAGGGCATCGCGAATCATGTGGCGGAGGTGGGCAAGCGGCTGGGCGCACAGGTCGTGCTCCAGATCGACGAGCCGGACCTGACGGCCGTGCTGAACGGCACGCTGAAGGGCGTGAGCGTCCTGAACACGGTGCGCGCCATGCCCGAACCCGAGGCGCTGCACATCCTGGACATCGTCGCGGGCAGCCAGTCCGTGCCGGTGCTGGTGCACACCTGCGCCGACCGGCCCGCGCTGGGGTTCCTGCGCAAGAGCGGGGCGGCCGCGGTCGGCTTCGACATGGCCGCCGTCGGCACCCCCGACCTCGACCGGATCGGCGAATTGCTGGACAGCGGAAAGCACCTGGTGCTCGGGCTGGTGCCGACCACCGCGCCGGCCGCGCCCGTCACCTGGCGCGATATCGCGGAACCCGGTGTGCGCCTGATGGATCGGCTCGGTTTCCCGCGGCGCCTGCTGGCCGAGCAGATCCTGGTCGCCCCGGCCTGCGGCCTGGCCGGAGCCCCGCTGTCCTGGGCGCGCCGCGCGCTGAGCCTGGCGGCCGAGACCGCGCGCGCCTACGCCGAGGAGCCGGAGTCGCTCACCTTCGAGTGAGGCCGTGTGGCAGCGTGACGCTGTGCCGCAGGGTGTTTCGGCGGGTGCGGCTCACATCCGGGTCAGGATGTCCAGCGCGATCGCCACCGACGCCTGGTTGCTCTCCTCGTCGGAGAGTTCCAGATCGCCCATCATGGACAGGCTCCAGCTGATGGCCAGCAGCGCCTGCCGGGCGTGAAAAGTGGCCAGCGGCTCCGTGCTCGGCGCGGTCATGAGGTCGGCCAGCACCCGGAACTGGTAGCGCAGGCTGGTGCCGAACCCGAGGTCCCGGAAGGCGGGCTGGTTCTCGTGCCAGAACCGGATCATGTCCTTGCCGAGGCTGTGCAGCAGCGCGCCGTAGCGAATCACGATCTCGCGGGCCCGCTCCGGCCCCGGCGGCGTGGCCTCGGCCCACTGCACGATCTCGTCGATACCGCCGCGCAGATCCTCCGACAGGCTGGCGACAATGTCTTCCTTGGTCCGGAAGTGGTAGTAGAGCGCGGCTTTCGTGACGCCCAGGCGCTCGGCGATCTCGCGCAACGAGGTCTTCTCATAGCCGCGCTCGGAGAACAGCTCCATGGCGACGGAGCGAATCCGTTCCCGCGTATCACTGCGACGCCCGTCCATCGAGTCCTTCTTTCGGTACCCCGCCCTTGTTCCTTGACGACGGTCCCTTTGCTTGACGACCGGCAAGGTGAAGCCTAGCGTCTCCATCACCGGCCGATACCTAGCCGGTCGGCAAGTTACTTTGCGCAGTGGGGAGCAGAACATGACCGAGACAGCAGCGACAGTGCCGGTCGACGGCGTGGCCGTGACAGCTATCGGGGTCGCCATCATCCGGGCACGGGAATCCGAACGCGACCATCGCCTCTACGACGATCCGCAGGCGAAGAACTTCGTGGCCGCGGCCCGCAAAGGTTTCACCCCCGAACGCTGGGCGCGCATGGAAGCCCTGGCCGACCAGTTCTACGACGGCCGCACCATCGGCGTACGCCTCGTCGACGAGCGCTTCCGCGAGGCGATCGATGCGGGCTGCGGCCAGATCGTCCTCCTGGGCGCCGGTCTGGACACCCGCGCCTACCGCCTCGACCTCCCACCCGCCCTGCACATCTACGAGATCGACCTACCCGAACTCTTCGCCTTCAAGGAACCGGTCCTGTCGGCCACCGCCGCCACCCCCGCCTGCCACCGCCACGTGGTCATCGCCGACCTCCGCGAAAATTGGCGAAAACCCCTGCTCGACACCGGCTTCGACCCAACCGTCCCGACCTACTGGGTCGACGAGGGCTCCCTCGGCTACCTCAATCAGGACTGGAACCGCCAGGTAGTCCAGACCCTCACCGAACTATCCGCCCCCGCAAGCCGTTTCGGGGCGGCCCGCATCCCCATCGACCCCGAAGCCCCTCGGTACCGAGACCTCCGCCGCCTCGTCTCCGGCGACAACACCCCACAACCAACCCCACCCGCCCCCGACTTCGACGTCCAACACTGGCTCGAGAACATCGGCTGGACCACCGAATTCCGCACCTGGAACGACATGACCTCCCACCTACCCCGCCCCACCACCCTGGTCGACCCCCGCATCGGCACCATCGCCGCCATCCGCCGCTGAGTCCCGCCCAGAAGCATCGGAAAGGCTCAGTAGCCCTGGTTCTTCGGGCGTTTGGAGCCGAAGTAGGGGCGGGCGCCGGGGTGGTCGAGTTGCCATTTGTCGGGCTTGCCGGAGGGGTAGGTGACGGGGATCTGGTCGCCGATGGAGGGCCAGTTGTCGACGTCCCAGGCGAAGCGGCCGTAGACCTCGTGGGCGAACACGGTGGGGCCGGAGATGCTGCCGGCGATGGTGACGTACTGCTCGCCGAGGTCGTCGGGGCGGGGGCTGACGCCGGTGACGTGGAGAGTGCCGGATTCGAGGCCTGCGGGCGAGGCGTTCCAGGAGGCGGCGAGCGGGTCGCCGGGGAAGGCTCGTGAGCCGCCGCCGTTGCCGCGACGGTAGTACACCAGGGCCGCGGCCAGTGCGCCGCCGATCAGCAGGACGAACATGAGCTGCAGGAGCATGAACTCCATGCTAGGCGGCGTGGAGTTCATGCCCGGCCGGGGCCGTGTGACGAGCGGCCGGGGCCGTGTGACGACCGGTGCGGCTAGTGGGCGGTGAGTTCGGAGATGCCGTTGTGGCGGCGCAGCTGCCAGACCGTGGTGCGCTTGGACTGGGAGCGGCCGTTGCCGCGGTCGATGAGGGTGCGGTTGGCGGTGGTGAAGACCAATTGCGCGCCCTGGGTATTGGTTTCGGGATTCTGGAACAGCTGGATGAGGCTGTCGGCCGTTTCGGGGGTGAGGGCGGCGTCGATATCGTCCACCGCCAGCACGCCGCCGGTGTCGAGGGCGTCGAGCATGGGCGGCAGCAGGCGCAGCATGGCCAGGGTGGCGCTGGACTCGTCGGTGATGTCGAAGGCGGTTTCGATGCCCTCGTGGGTGAGGCCCAGGCCGACGCCGCGGCGGGCCACCATGCGGGAGTACAGCGCGTCCCGGGCGGCATAGAGGTTGGCCAGTTCGCGCTGCAACAGGGTGACGGTGATGCCGTGCTCGAGGAACATCTCCTCGGCGTAGTTCGCCGAGACCGTGCAGGACTCGATTTCCTTTGTGGTGGAGGCGATATCGGCGTCCAGGTCACGGAGGTAGTCGGCGTACATGGGGTCGTCGGACGGCAGCAGCAGATCGGTGATGCCGAGGTCGGCGGCGCGCAGCAGGGTCAGCAGGCGCACCGCATGGTCGGTCGAGCGCGAGATGTGCGAGCCCACCCGGTGCGCGACCTCCTGCGGATCCGGCTGCCCGCACTGCACTTCCAGCAGCGACTGGAACCAGCGGTAGGCCGGGACCAGCGGCTCGGCGTACAACTGCCCGGACAGGCTGAGCAGCAGGGCATTCGGGCGCACCAGCGGCACCACGGCACCCAGCCCGTAGCGCGCGGCCTCGAACATGGGCCCGATGCGGATGTCGTCGCCGGCGCGCTCGAACACCACGCGCTTGCGATTGTGCGGATGCGAGTGCAGCCATTCCGCGGCCACGTCGGCATTGTCGAGCCGGAACCCGTAGGTGTACGGGCACCCCTCGGCGACGAAGTTCGCCACGAATTCCGAAGGGCGATCGGAGAATCCGAGGTGCGGCGTCCGAACCGGACCGGAGTAGGGATCCCACCCGGTGACCGAATTGAGTACGGCGTCGCGCATGCGATCGAGCGCGTCGACGAGGCCCGTCTTGCCGGTGGCGGCCGTCCCGTAGACGGCGGTGACCGGTGTGGCGACCGGCCCGCTACCCCGGGTCAGCCGCAGTTCCTGCGGTTCGGCGAGGGACCGATGATTCGACACCTGAAAACTACGCAACACCCTGGACATCCTGCCGGTCGCGGGTCGGAAATGCGACTCACCTTATTCGGGCATTCCGTGAGGGCGGCACCCGGAGGGCAACTTTCGCGATATCCGGGTTCGAAACCGGGGCGACCGGCACGGACCGCGCCGCGACCGGATGACGGTGTGCACGAACCGCAGCGGAGCAGTGCGCGAACCTCAGCGGAGCAGACCGTAGGCGCGGGCGGGAGTGAGGCGGACGACGGCGCGGCGGTCGGTGACCATGGCGTGGCGGTAGTCGTCCCAGTCGGGGTGCTCGCCGCTGAGGGCACGGTAGTAGGCGACCAATTCGTCGACCGTGGCGTCGCCGGGATCGGCGGCGACGGGGGAGACCTCGGCCTCGCCTTCGATGACCGCGTACGACCAGAAGTCGTCGCTGCTCATGTGCAGCGCGGCCCACGGGTCCCGGACCAGATTGTGGTACTTGGCACGGTCGGCGGTGATGGAGATCCGGATGATGCCGTCCTCGCCGGTCCAGTGCAGCACATTGGACAGCTGCGGACGGGTGTCGCGGCGAATCGTGGTGAGCACCGACTTGCGGTGGGAGCGCGCGAAATCGACTGCCTTGGCGAGGTCCATACCGAGTGGAACCCGGCCGGTTGCGGGCGTGTTCCCGAGGCCGGAAAAACCTCGCTTCAGGCGTGCGACGTGCGGGAATGTTGATCGAAGCTGTCGGTGGGGCGGGATAGAGTGCCTGGTGTGAGCGAATCGGGCATGGAGATCACCGCGGCGAGCGGGGACGAGCGCGTCGAGTGGCAGCGGCTGGCGGAGGAGGTTCGCGACCACCAGTTCCGTTACTACGTGCGGGACGCGCCGGTCATTTCCGACGGCGAGTTCGACGAGTTGTTCAACCGGCTGGTGGCGCTCGAGGAGGCGCATCCGGATCTGCGCACCCCGGATTCGCCCACCCAGCTGGTCGGCGGCGGCTTCACCACCGAATTCCAGCCCGTGGATCACCTGGAGCGGATGTACTCGCTGGACAACGTCTTCAACGAGGACGAGATGCGGCAGTGGGTCGCCAAGGTGGAGGCCGATGCCGGCACCGATCTGCACTACGTGTGCGAGGTGAAGATCGACGGCGTCGCCCTCAACCTCGTCTACGAGGACGGCAAGCTGGTGCGCGGCGCCACCCGCGGCGACGGCCGCACCGGTGAGGACGTCACCCTCAATGCGCGCACCATCGAGGACATTCCGCACGAGCTCATCCACAGCGACGAGTTCCCGGTGCCGAAGCTCCTGGAAGTGCGCGGCGAGGCGTTCATGACGCTGGCCGACTTCGAGTCGCTCAATGCCGCCATCGTCGCGGAAGGCAAAGCGCCGTACGCGAATCCGCGCAATACCGCCGCCGGGTCGCTGCGGCAGAAGGATCCCGCGGTGACGGCGCGGCGGCGGCTGCGCATGATCTGCCACGGCTTCGGCCGGCTGGAGGGCTTCGCGCCGGAATCGCAGTTCGAGGCCTACCGCGCGCTGGCCTCCTGGGGGCTGCCGGTGTCGGCGCACACGATCCGGGTGCAGGGCGCGGACGCGGTGGTCGACCGCATCGACTACTGGGGCGAGCACCGCCACGATATCGAGCACGAGATCGACGGCCAGGTCATCAAGGTCGACGAGTTCAGCCTGCAGCGCCGCCTGGGCTCCACCTCGCGCGCGCCGCGCTGGGCCATCGCCTACAAGTACCCGCCGGAGGAGGCCACCACCAAGCTGCTCGACATTCAGGTGAATGTCGGTCGCACCGGCCGGGTTACGCCGTTCGCGGTCATGCAGCCGGTCACCGTGGCGGGCTCCACCGTCGCCATGGCCACCCTGCACAACGCCTCCGAGGTACAGCGCAAGGGCGTGCTCATCGGCGACACCGTCACCATCCGCAAGGCCGGGGACGTGATTCCCGAGGTGCTGGGCCCGGTGGTGGATGCCCGCGACGGCAGCGAGCGGGAATTCGTGATGCCCACGCACTGCCCCGAGTGCGGCACCGAGCTGGCCCCGGCCAAGGAGGGCGACGCCGATATCCGCTGCCCCAACCAGCAGTACTGTCCGGCGCAGCTGCGGGAACGGGTATTCCACGTGGCCGGGCGCGGCGCGTTCGATATCGAGGCGCTGGGCTACGAGGCCGCCATCGACCTGTTGAAGTCGGGCGCCATCGCCGACGAGGGCGACCTGTTCTCCCTCGACGCGGACAGGCTGCTCACCACGACGCTGTTCACCAACAAGAGCGGCACCCTGTCGGCCAATGGCAAACGCCTGCTGGAGAACCTGGAGTCCGCCAAGGACCGCCCGCTGTGGCGCGTGCTGGTCGCCCTCTCCATCCGCCATACCGGTCCCACCGCGGCCCGCGCCCTGGCCACCGCGTTCGGCAGCATGGACCGCATCCGGGAGGCCTCGGCCGAGGAACTGGCCGCCACCGACGGCGTCGGCCCCACCATTGCCGCCGCGGTCACCGAATGGTTCACGGTGCCCTGGCATCTCGAGATCGTCGACAAGTGGACCGCCGCCGGCGTCCGGATGGAGGACGAGCGCGACGAGTCCATCGAGCGCAACCTGGAGGGCCTGTCCATCGTGGTGACCGGCTCGCTGGAAGGCTTCACCCGCGACGGCGCGAAGGAGGCCATCCTCGTCCGCGGCGGCAAGGCGGCCGGATCCGTCTCCAAGAAGACCGCTTTCGTGGTGATCGGCGACGCACCCGGCTCGAAGGCCGCCAAGGCCGAGGAACTGGGTGTTCCCATCCTCGACGAGGCAGGTTTCGTGAAACTGCTCGAGGGCGGCCCGGAGGCGGTATCGGAAGTCCCGGAAGCGGACTCCGAGAGCCCGGAGGCGGTGTCATAGAGCCCGGAGGCGGTGTCCTGGAGGCCGATTCGCACCGGCGCGGCGCCTCGTGCAACCGCGTACGCGCCCGGTGCGGGGCGATCGGTAATGCGGTCGGGGGAGCGCAGAGATTCGGGCGGCCGAGTCCGGGGATTACCCGGCCATCGGCGACTTGATCGTCGAGGTGTATGTCGGTGAGGGGTGCGCGAATCCGCCGGGCTCTGTGCCGACACCGCCACCCGGGCGGGGCGATCGGTAAAGGCAACGCGTGCGGCGGGGCGGTATCGAGGATGGAATTGTGATGATGAGTGTGCGCACTGAGCGGTCACGGGACGGCCGCGTGGAGATTCGGGTAGCCGAGCCCGGGGATTACCCGGCCATCGGTGAGCTGACCGTCGAGGTGTATGTCGGTGAGGGGCACGTGAATCCGCGCAGCCCTTATGTCGAGGAGCTCGCGGATACGGCCACCCGGGCGGCGGCGGCCGAGATTGTGGTGGCGGTCCGCGACGGCGAGCTCCTGGGCTCGCTGACCATGGCCCGGCCCGGCACGCCGTTCGCGGATATCGCCCGGCCGGGGGAGTTGGAGTTCCGGATGCTCGCGGTGTCCAAGGGCGCCCGCGGGCTGGGAATCGGGACCGCCCTGATGGAGCGGGTGATCGATACCGCCCGCGCCGAAGGGTTCGACGCGGTGGTGCTCACCACCATGCCGACCATGCAGGACGCCCGCCGCATGTACGACCGGCTCGGCTTCGCCCATGCCCCGGAACGAGATTGGCGCACCGACACGGGCCTGCAGCTCACGGTGATGCGCCTGGAGATCGCTGCGGCACGCTGACCTGGCCGGAGGCCCGGCATCGTCGGATGGGCACCGGTGGCGGCGGACTCACCGACCGGCCGCGGCGGACCGGCTCGACCGTCACGCGGTCGAACCGGCCAACCTCGCGGGCCCGCGACGGATTCGCGGGCGATGCCCAGGGGAAGCGGCGACGGAAGTGTCTGTCATCCCGGCATGTTCGGGCCGCGATCTACGCAGCGCCTGACTGGGTTCCGCATCGGAAGATGGTGCCGCCCCGCTGCCACGGTGCTGTCCTGCGGGTGAGTTGTTCCCGCCCAAAGATATCCGGCGCGCGACTTGCGCTCGCTCGGTTCGGCCTCGGCGGCTCCAGCGAGTGGAAGACCGGCGAGGCCAGCGCCGCGGCCGCGAGGGGCGCAGCGGCCACGCGCCCGGGGCGGTGGGGGCTGCCGGCCGTGGGCATGGTGCTGGTGGCTGTCGGCGTGGGTGTTGCGGGGTTGGGCATCGGGGCTCCCGTGGCTCGGTGCGGGGTCAGCAGTAGCTGGCCAGCGGGGGGCAGACGGTGTAGCCGGAGCCGTCGGCGTTCCACGATGGCGTCCAGACGGGCGAGTTGGCCGCCCCGGTGTCGAACGGTGGCGAAGGGGCGGGGACTTTGCCCGGGGAGCGCGGATGCTGGTTCTGCAGAACGGGATTCATGTCCGAGTGGCGGTAGCCGAAGGGGTCGCTGGCGTGTACCCCGGTGGGGTCGTCGCCATGGGTGATGATGCCCCGGCCGCCGCCGGATCGGGGTCCGGCCGAGTCGGAGGCGCCGGGCGAAATGGTGCCGCGGGATTGGGATTCGGCGCTGGCGGGCCCGGCTGCGAGCAGGGCTGCGGCCAGTCCGGCCACGGGGGTCAGGACGAGGGTCGCTCGTCGGGGGGTCGGGCGTGATCGATGGGCTTGCGGCATGGCGTCCTGCCTCTCTGCATGGCGTCATTGCTGATCTGCTTGCCGGTTCTGGTCACGTCGGCGACTTATCTACTAAGTAAGACCGTAGATCATCTACGTAGATGAATAGTAGGTAAATGCTGTGAATCTACTAAGTTCGTACGTAGATGCGACATGGCGAACAGCGGCCGGGCGGACGAGAACGCCCCCACCGGATCTCCGGCGGGGGCGTGAAACGCGGTGCGAGAAAGGTGGTGCGGCTCAGCCGAGCGCGGTGGCGACGATGCCGGCCAGGTAGCCGAGCCGCGCGACCTCCGAGGGCCGGAAGTCCGGACCACCCGGACGGCCCAGCAGCAGCACCTTGCCGGTGTTGCCGAGCGGCGCCGCGGCCAGCTTGGTGTCCATGTCCTTCCACAGCTGTGGCAGCCAGTCGGCCTCGCCGTCGAGGACCGTCGGCTTCTCCAGCGGCATCCACGGCGCCGACGCCGCCTGGGTCGACGGGGCGCTCTGCGAGCCGACCACGCGATACGCGCCCTGCGGGCCCATGTCGATCACGATCGACCAGCCCACCCGCAGCACCCGCGGCACGCCGTCGACCAGCACCTGCAAACGATCGTCGCGCGCATTGGCGACCTGATCGATGAGCTCGAGTTCGCGGTGGGTGTCCAGCATCCCGGAGTACGGGCGCAGCGAATCGACCTGCACATCGTGCAGGGATTCGGCCGCGGTGATGAGGGTGTCGGGCAATGCACCCGGGGGTACCTCCACCACGATGTCGTCGATCGCGAAGCCGTCGCCGCGTTCGACGACATCCAGCGAGAGGATGTCCGCGCCGACGGAACCCAGCGCCAATGCCAGCGATCCGAGACTCCCTGGGCGATCCGGAAGTTGCACGCGAAGCAGATAAGACACGTGCCTTCCTTTCTTTACTGTGCGACCGAAACTTTCGGACGGGTACCCGAGTCCCGCAATACTTACACCCTCGAGAGCTCGTTATCGAATCGAACCATTCCGTGTGACGCGGGCCACTTACCCATCGGTTACACATTGATGGTGCCAGTTCTGGCGCACACCTGCGACCGCTGGCTCGAGGCGACCCACTAGGCTGTCGAATGGCCAATCACCAAGCTCGAACCATGCCGAAAGGGGTCCCGCGGTGCCCGCCATCTCCAGGGACGAGGTCGCTCACCTCGCCCGGCTGTCCCGGCTCGCTTTGACGGACGACGAACTCGATCTGTACGCCGGTCAGCTGGATTCCATCCTGACCCACGTCGCACAGATCTCGCAGGTCGCCGCCGCGGACGTGCCCGCCACCGCATCCCCGAATCCGGAGACCAATGTGACGCGCCCGGATGCGGAGCAGCCCTGCCTGACTCCGGAGCAGGCGCTCGCCATGGCGCCGGCCGTCGACGAGCAGCGGTTCATGGTTCCGCAGATTCTGGGAGAGGGCGAATGACAGACCTGACCAAGCTGTCCGCGGCCGAACTCGCGGACAAGATCCACGCGCGCGAGGTCTCCTCGGTCGAGGTCACCGAGGCCCACATCCAGCGCATCGCCGAGGTCGACGGGGAGATCAACGCCTTCCTGCACGTGGCCGGCGAGCAGGCGCTGCTGACCGCCGCCGAGGTGGACCGTCAGGTCGCCGGCGGCAAGGTGGTCTCGGCGCTGGCCGGTGTTCCCTTGGCGCTCAAGGACGTTTTCACCACCACGGACATGCCGACCACCTGCGGATCGAAGATCCTCGAGGGCTGGGTGTCGCCGTACGACGCGACGCTCACCACCAAGCTGCGCGAGGCGGGCATCCCGATCCTCGGCAAGACGAACATGGACGAGTTCGCCATGGGTTCGTCCACCGAGAACTCGGCGTACGGCCCGACCCGCAATCCCTGGGACACCGACCGGATTCCGGGCGGTTCGGGTGGTGGCTCCGCCGCGGCGCTCGCCTCGTATCAGGCGCCGCTGGCCATCGGCACCGACACCGGTGGTTCCATCCGCCAGCCCGCCGCGGTCACCGCGACCGTCGGCACCAAGCCGACCTACGGCACCGTGTCCCGTTTCGGCCTGGTCGCCTGCGCGTCCTCGCTGGACCAGGGTGGCCCGTGTGGCCGCACCGTGCTGGACACCGCGCTGCTGCACGAGGTGATCGCGGGCTACGACCCGAAGGACTCCACCTCCCGCAATGTGCCGGTGCCTCCGGTGGTCGCCGCCGCCCGCGCGGGCGCCAAGGGCGATCTGACGGGCCTGAAAGTCGGTGTGGTGAAGGAACTTCACTCCGACAGCTACCAGCCGGGCGTCATCGCGTCCTTCGACGCCGCGGTCGCGCAGCTGAAGGAACTGGGCGCCGAGGTGATCGAGGTGTCCTGCCCGCACTTCGAGTTCGCGCTGCCCGCCTACTACCTGATCCTGCCGTCGGAGGTGTCGTCGAACCTGGCGCGCTTCGACGCCATGCGGTACGGCCTGCGCGTCGGCGACGACGGCTCGCACTCGGCCGAGCAGGTCATGTCCATGACCCGTGAGGCCGGGCTGGGCCCGGAGGTCAAGCGCCGCATCATGATCGGCACCTACGCGCTGTCGGCCGGGTACTACGACGCCTACTATGGTCAGGCCAACAAGGTCCGCAACCTGATCGCGCAGGACTTCGACAAGGCCTACCGGACCGTCGACGTGCTGGTCTCGCCGACCAGCCCGTTCACCCCGTGGAAGCTGGGCGAGAAGGTCAATGACCCGCTGGCCATGTACCTCTCGGACCTGTGCACGCTGCCCACCAACCTGGCCGGGCACTGCGCCATGTCGGTGCCGTCCGGGCTGAGCGCGGACGATGGCATGCCGGTCGGTCTGCAGATCATGGCTCCGGCGCTGGCCGACGACCGGCTCTACCGGGTCGGCGCGGCCTACGAGGCGGCCCGCGGGCCCATCGCCTGAGCGTGAAGGCCATGAAGGCAGCCTGATCCAGGCATGGCGACAGCCTGATCCAGGCGGTCCCGCAAGCGAATTCGGCCCCCGCCGGTATCCACCGGCGGGGGCCGTCCCTGTCCACCGGCCCGGACCCTGCGCTGTCCGTCCGGGTTGCCCGATCCCCACTGCCCGACTTGTCGGGTTCCGCCTGATCGGCGCCCGGCCGATCGGGCAATGCCTGCGGCTTGTCGACCCAGACCGGTAGGCTGGCAGCGGTTCGGCGTGTGTGAAGGGTTTCTTGGGGATGTTGCGACGCGGCGAAGTCTTCGCGGGCTACGTGATCGAGCGCGAAGTGGGCCGTGGCGGAATGGGTTCGGTCTACGCTGCCCGCCACCCTCGGCTCCCGCGGCTCATCGCGCTCAAACTGCTGCACCGGGAGATGTTCGGCGAGAACGAGACTCGCCTCCGGTTCGAACGCGAGGCCGACGTCATCGCCCAGCTCGACCATCCCAACATCATCACCGTCTACGACCGCGGCGATGACGACGAGCAGCTGTGGATCGCCATGCAGTACGTGGACGGGGTCGACTGCGCCTCCATCGACCCTTACGACCTCAGCCCCGACCGGGCGGTCGAGATCGTCGTGCAGACCGCGGCCGCACTGGATTACGCGCACGGGCGCGGTGTGCTGCACCGGGATGTGAAGCCCGCCAATATCCTGCTGTCCCGTTCCGGCGGCATCGGCGCCGGATTCGCCGAGCGGGCGCTGCTCAGCGACTTCGGCATCGCCCGGGTCCTCGACGACACCGCGCACCTGACCCGCACCGGCATGCTCAATGCCACCCTGGCCTACGCCTCCCCGGAACAGCTCACCTCGGCGCCCATGGGGCCGCGCTCGGACCAGTATTCCCTGGCGTGCACGCTGTTTCGGCTGCTCACCGGGCGCGGGCCGTTCGACGCCCCGAATATCGCGACCGTCATGCTCGGGCATCTGCAATCGCCGCCGCCCGATGTGAGCCTGCTGCGGCCCGAGCTGCCCGCGGAACTGGACACGGTGCTGCGGAAGGCGCTGTCCAAGGATCCGCGCGACCGCTACGACACCTGTTTCGAATTCGCGCAATCCGCCTGGGAGACGGTGGCCGAACCGGTGTCGCTGGTGCGGCGGCCGCGCGGGCCGGTCGCGGACCGGTTGCCGCGTCCGGACACCGTGCTCGGCTGCCTGTTCGGCGGCGCCGTCGGGGACGCGCTGGGCGCGCCGATCGAGACCATGCTGCTGCCGAACATCCAGCAGCGCTACGGGATCCAGGGCGTCACCGGGGCGGGCAGCGGCTACCGGGGCCGCATCTCCGACGAGACGCAGCTGGCGCTGTTCACCATGGAGGCGCTCATCCGCAGCGCGCGGGCCCGTGAGCGCGGCACCGCCGCCGCGGTGGGCATGATCCAGGAGAACCTGCTGGTGTGGCTGCGCGGGCAGGGGCAGGCGGCGGTGCCGGAACAGCCGGTGCCGTTGCAGAGCGGGCTGACCGGATACCCGGAGCTGATGACCTATCGGGGGCCGACGCAGACGACCATCTCGGCCATGCTGCGGGTGGCGGCGCGGCAGCAGCCCGGAATTCCGCTGGGCACCCGTGATCATCCGATCAACGACTCCAAGGGCTGTGCGGCCACCGTGCGATCCGCGTCGTGCGGGTTCATGCCCTCGCTGGAGTACGCCTTCGAATTGGCCTGTGACGCGGCGGCACTCACCCACGGCAATCCGAGCGGCTGGCTGCCGGCGGGAACGTTCGCGGCCATCGTGTACGGGCTGTGCCGGGGACTGGACGTGCGGGCGGCGGTGGAGCAGGCTCGGGCCCAGCTGGTTCGCAACCGCGATCACGAGGAGACCACCCAGGCTCTCGACGCGGCGGTGCGGCTGGCCGACACCCTGGCCTTCCGGGGCCGGCCCATGCCGCCGCCTGGACTGCTGGAACCGCTGGGCACCGGCGTGATCGGATCCGAGGCGCTGGCGCTGGGGGTGTGCGCGGCGGTGTGCGCCGAAAACGTGGGCGGCACACCGGAACAGATCTTCCGCAACGGCGTGCTGCTGTCGGTGAATCATTCCGGGGACAGCGACTCCACCGGGGCCGTCTGCGGCGCGCTGCTCGGGGCCCGGCTCGGGGTGCACGCCATCCCCGCGCCCTGGCGCGCCGGCCTCGACGCGGCGGCCGCCATCGAACGGCTGGCCGCCGACTTCACCCGCGAATTCCGCGGCGCCGCTCAGCAGTCCGGCATGACCGTGCCCTGGTCGGCGCCGTAGCGGTGACCGTGACCGGGCGGGGCGTCGAGCGCGCCCAGCAGGTCGGCGGTGGTCTGCAGGAAGCTGATCACCGGAAGCCAGTGCGGGACCGGCGCGTCCGGGCGGGTGGCGGTGAGATCCGGTGCGCGCCACAGCAGCGCCGGCGACCAGTGCACCACCGGATCGGAGGCATTGGCCAGCACTGTCGCGCGGCCGTGCTGCACCTGCCCGGCGGGCGGGCCCGCCCAGAGCGCGCCGCAGACGCGGCGGTCCTGGTCGGCGGCATCGGTGAAGACGGCGCTGCCGCCCAGCGCGCCCAGGCTCTGGCCGTAGATATAGAGCTTCGGCGGATTCGGTAGCGCCGCGATCCGTTGCTCCACGGCCCGGAACAGGGCGCGGGCGGATTGCTCGGCGGCGCTGCGGCCGAAGACGAAGGTGACCCAGCTCGGGGCGTCGGAGTACTGCAGACCGACCAGGGCGACATCGCCGCCGAAGCGGGCGTCGAGGCCCTTGGCCGCATCGCTGTCGATCCAGCCCGAACCGGTCGGCACCGTCACCACCAGATTGCGGCGCTGCAGTCCGCCGGTGCGCTCCAGCTCCCGGATCGCCAGCGCCACCCGGGAATCCAGATCGGGCGCGGAGTTCAACCCGACGTACACCCGCACGGTCCGCGCCGGAGTCCCCGCTACGAACCGGCGGCCCTCCGCCCCCAGCGACCGCCAGCTCGCCATCGACACCGGACTACCCGACCGCGTCGGCGAATCCGGTTGCACCAACCCCGGATCCACAGACGAATTGGCCGCCGCATAGGCCGCCCGCCGCCACTCCACCACCGTCGGCACGACCACCAGCTGCCCCGCCAGCAGCAGCGCCACCCCCGCCGCGATACTGCGCACCCGCCCCAATCTCCGCACCGCCCATCCCACTCCACGTGCCAGGGCGACCACGGCGACGACGAGCGGCACGGTCCAGGCCAGCCACCGCACCCAGTACCCGGGTCCGATACCCGCGACGCCCATGGCGGCGCGCAAGGTGTTCTGCCAATGTTCGGCGTAGCCCATCGCGGCCGCGACCAGCACCATGCCCGCGATCAGGGCCGGAACTCGGCCGTGTGTCAGATGCTCGATCCCGAACCGCGTCCACCGCAGTGCCATTCGGATGATCGCCGCCAGCCCCAACCCGATCAGCACCACGAGTGCGGTCAGGATCGCCTGCGCCGACGGTGTCCGCGGTAGCAGCCCCGGCGCCAGCGAGATCATGGTCCCGCTCGCCACCGCGGCACTGGTCCCCACTCGTGGGACATGGAATTTCACCCGCCCGAGCCACATTCGAGGCCCACCCCGGACCACGGCAGCGGCGCCTCCCGCCCGAGGTCCGGTCGGTTCCCCGTCCGCCGTGGGGGCCACTACCGCACGTACGCCGCTCGAGCCCTCCTGACCGGGGGATGGGAGGCCGGCAGCAGGAATTGCCGCATCCACCGCATGAGTCAGGAGGAATCCGAGTTGATCTGCCGCAGTGGATGGTTCGTCCCGGTGTTCCGACGGGAGGGAGAGCTCGGCCTCGCGCGCGCCCGTGGTCTCGGGTGGGCGGGTCACAGTGCCACCGCCATGCCATCGAGTGCGTCGGGACCGTGCACATGCGCGAGGGTGGTCCGGCGGATGCGCGTGCGGCGCACGAGAATGGTTGTCGCCGTGGCCAGTCCGGCGGCGAGTCCGAGGCTCGTGAGGGTGAGGGTGGCGGGGGAGGGGGCGTCGCCGGAGTGCTCGAAGAAGGGCTCGTAGATGGGGGTGCCGTAGTCCTGGCGGATGGAGTTCAGGTCCACGGCGGTGGTGGCCACGCTGGCCATGACCTGACATTGAGCGCGCGAGACCGGGTTCTCGCGGGCGTCGCAGGCCGCGTGCATGCGTCGTTCCAGGGCGGCGTCCACGGTTTGCCGGGCCCACGGGCCGAGCGTCTGGCCGTGCGTGGCCGCGTAACGCAGCAGGTCGTAGCCGAGATCGTGGGATTTGCAGGCCAGATCGAATTCGGCGGGCAGCGGGACGGGGGAGGAGCAGTCACCGTTCGGGTTGATGAGCATGCCCGACTCGACCACCGGGCGGTATCCGGCTGTGGTGATGAAATCCTCGGGGATGAGCGTTGGATCAGGCTGTACGGCAACCGATTCCAGGATTCCGCTGCGGGCGGCGGCGTTCTCGGGCGTGCCGGGCCAGCTGATCACGGCCCCCGCGCCCGGGGCGAAAGCCACACCGGCCGAGCACATCACCGCCGCGGCCGCCGCGAGCGCACCATACCGGCGTTGCCGGGCCCGGCGGTCGTGGCCTGACACGCCAGGGCCGGGGGACATGGTGCTCATCGAGTCGTCGGCCGCCAGTACGTCGGCGGTCGTGGCGCGCGAGGTCTCTCGCATGGTGTCCGCTGCGCGGCCGGCAGCCGCTACGGGTGCGGTGGAACGGGTCGAGATCCGGCGGGAAGTCGGGAACGCTCTCATGGGTCTCGACGCTAGGAATCGGGCTCCGACCGGGGCCTCAGCCTGCGGGGCGGTTCCGCGGTGGGCGAGGCGGGGGAGACCCGCGCGGGTGTCGTACCGGGGTAGGGGGTGGGAGATCACTCAGGGGTATGAGGTGGGGGCGGCGCGGAGTCTCTACCGTCGAGGGCATGGTCGGAAATATGTCTGGGCAGGCCCGTGTCGCACGGGCGCGGCAGGTGTTCGACGGGTTCACGGTCCTGCTCGCGATCGTCTTCATCGCGGTGGCCTGGCCGACGCTGCATCTGACGCACAAGGTTCCGGCGGCGGCCGCGCCGTTCATCGCGGGCTTCGCCGCCTTCCCGATTCTGCTGCTGCGGGTGAATCCGCCGCTGGGATGGGCGGTTTCGGCCGGTTCGGCGCTGATGATCGCGCTCGCGGTGCCGCATCAGCCGGGCAATTCGATCCCGTTCCAGGTGGTGCACATCCTGGTGCTGTTCGCCCTGGTGTTCGCGGTGGCCGTGCGCGCCCCCATCCGGATCGTGGCCGTGGTGTGGGTGGCGACCTCGCTGCTGTTCGCCACCGCCATGGCCCAGACCGGGGACAGCTTCGCCGAATCCGGGTTCGGCTGGCCGCTGGCCATCACCGGCCTGGTGGTGTTCGGCCTGCTCATCCGGTGGGTGGTGCTGTCGCGGCAGGCGCTGCTCAAGTCGGAGGAGGAGACCGAGCTGGAGCGGGCCCGCCGGGCCATCCTGGAGGAGAAGGCGCGCATCGCCCGCGACCTGCACGATGTGGTGGCGCACCACATGTCGATGGTGGTGGTGCAGGCGCAGACCGCGCCGTATCGGATCGGCGGGCTGTCGGCCGATGCCCGAGCCGAATTCGAGTCCATCGGCGTCGGCGCGCGGGCGGCGCTCAACGAGATCCGCGGCATGCTGGGCGTCCTGCGCAGTGACGGGCAGCTGCCCGAGCACGCGCCGCAGCCCTCGGCCGCCGACGTCCCGGGTCTGCTCGAGGGCGCGCAGCGCGCCGGGGTGCCGCTCACCTGGACCGTCGAGGGCAGCCTCGACGTCGTGCCCGATACCACGGGCCTGGCGCTCTATCGGATCGTGCAGGAGTCGCTGGCCAATGCGTCCCGGCACGCGCCCGGGGCGGCGGTGCGCGTGGACCTCGCCTGCGCGGGCGAGCTGACCCTGACCGTCGCCAATGATCGGCCGATCGCGGTGCGACCGGGTGAGCACTCGGGCACGTCCGGCAGCGGTATCGCCGGTATGCAGACGCGTGCGGCCGCGGTCGGCGGCGTGCTCACCGCTGGGCCCCGGCCGGACGGCGGGTTCGAGATGCGGGCCCGGCTGCCGCTGGCGCCCGCGCTGAGTACCGCGGGCAGCGCGGAGGCGCTCGGCTCCGGCCACTGAGTCCGGGGTTCGGGTCACCGCGCCGGGTCCGGCCGGGCGCGCGCGATGGCCGGGGTGCGAAGTCGTCGTCGCGCGGGCCGTTCCGGTCGGGGCATGGCAAACTCGGTGTCGTGTGTGAGGTGGGACTGTGGCGATAACCGTGTTGATCGCCGACGATCAGGCGATGGTGCGGCAGGGGTTCGGGGCGTTGCTCGCGGCGCAGCCCGACATCAGCGTGATCGGGGACGCTGCGGACGGGAAAATCGCTGTGGCCGAGGCGAAACGGCTGCGCCCCGACGTGGTGCTGATGGATGTGCGCATGCCGGAGATGAACGGGCTCGACGCCGCCCGCTCGATTCTCTCCGCCGGGCTCGAACCGCCGGTGCGGGTGCTCATGCTCACCACCTTCGATATCGACGACTACGTGTACGAGGCCCTGGGCATCGGGGCCAGCGGTTTCCTGCTCAAGGACGCGCCCGCCGAGGAACTGGTGCGCGCGGTGCGGGTGGTGGCCGCCGGTGACGCGCTGCTCGCGCCGACCGTGACGCGCCGGCTCATCGCCGATGTCACGCGTCGCCGGGCCCGGCGCGCCCCAGCGCCGCAGCTGTCGGTGCTCACCCCGCGCGAGCGCGAGGTGCTGGAGCTGGTGGCGCGCGGCATGTCCAATGCCGAGATCGCCGAAAGTCTTTTTGTCGCAGAACAAACGGTGAAGACGCACGTGTCGAAGGTCTTCACCAAACTGAACCTGCGCGATCGGGCGCAGGCGGTGGTGCTGGCCTACGAATCCGGATTGGTGACCCCGGGCTGACCTGCCCGGACAGGGTTCGACGGGTAGGCTCACGGACTTGTACGTCACCGGAAGGGGGTCGTAGCCAGTGCTGAATAGCGGTGACGTGTTCGCCGGGTTCACCATCGAACGACTGCTCGGACAGGGCGGGATGGGCTCGGTCTATCTCGCCCGGCATCCCCGCCTGGGCAAGCTGACGGCACTGAAGCTGCTGAACCGGGAACTATACGCGGACAGGGAGATTCGCGCCCGGTTCGAGCGCGAGGCGGATCTGGTCGCGCGGCTGGACCACCCCAATATCGTCGAGGTGTACGACCGCGGCACCGAGGACGAGATGCTGTGGATCTCCATGCAGTACGTGGACGGGGTGGACGCCGCCGGCATCAATGTCGCCACGCTGCCGCCCGAGCGGGCCGTACAGGTGATCGAAGGGGTGGCCAGCGCCCTCGACTACGCGCACGGCATGGGGGTGCTGCACCGGGATGTGAAGCCCGCCAACATCATTCTGGCCCGCGCTGTCGCCGGTCACGGCGAGCGCGTCTTCCTCACCGACTTCGGCATCGCCCGCCTGCGCGAGGACTCCACCCACCTCACCCAGGCCGGCATGTTCACCGCCACCCTCGCCTACGCCTCGCCCGAGCAGATGACCGGCGCCCACCTGGACCCCACCACCGACCAGTACTCCCTGGCCTGCGCCCTCTACTGGCTGCTGATCGGCGCCGGCCCCTACGACTCGCCCCACCCCGCCGAACTCATCCGCGGCCACCTCCAGCTCCTCCCGCCTCCCGTCTCCCTGCGCCGCCCCGGCCTCTCGCCCGCCATGGACGCCGTCCTCACCAAGGCCATGGCCAAACGCCCCGCCGACCGCTTCCCCACCTGCACCGATTTCGCCAAGGCCGCCCGCCGCGCCCTCTCCGGTCCGCCGGCCCAGCACCCCGTCCACCAGCAGCCTCTCCACCCCGCCTACCCCAATCTCCCCGCCCCCCAACCGAACTACGCCCCCCAGCCCTATCCCGGCCAGGCCTACCCGGCCCCACCCCAGCCCTACCCCGCCACGGCTCTGCCACCCCAGCCCGCGGCCTATCCCTCACCCCCGCAGCAACCGCCCGCGCCCAATTACCCCGCGCCGCAACCACAGTCCGCGCCCCCCGCCTCCCAGCAGCCCGTCAGCGCCCCCGGCTACCCGCCGCCGGCACAGTCGGCGGGTCCGCAGCCACAAGCCCCCGCGCGCGCTGCCGTCCCGACCTATGCCGCCCCGGCCTATCCCCCGGCCCCGTACCAGTCCTCCTACCCCGCGCCGGCACCGCAGGGCCCCGCGCCCGAGATTTCCCAGCAGCCGCCGGCGGACAACGACCGGGCAGGTCCGGGGCCGACCGCGCGCCCCTACCCTCCGACGCAGGGCCCCGCCGCCGGTTACTCCGCACCGCCGCAACCCCAGTCCGCGGGCGTGCCCGGCTATCCGGCGCCGCAAGGGCAGCCGATGCCTCCGGCCGCCGGCGTGCATGAGCCTGCGGCTCCAGCGGAGCCGACAGCTTCGGCCGGATCGACCGCGGGCACTGGCAGGGTCGCGGGTTCTGAACTGCCTGGTGCGCCGATTGTGGGATCACCTGCGCCGCAGGCGGTACCGGATGTCGACCCAACGGATGCCGGGTGGGCGAATCGGCCGCCGGATGTGGACGCGCAGGATGCGTCGCAGCGGCCGACGGATGTTGTTCCGCAGCCGGTGGTTTCGGCGGGGCAGCCCGAGGAGTTCTCGACCGGGGGTGCGACCGGGCCGGCGGTGTCGGATACCGATCGGCCGGAGCAAGCGGGATCCGCAGCGGCGAAGGAGGATTCGTCGGGTTCTGCGGGAGGCGGCGTATCGGAGCCCCGGGTTGCCGGAGAGACGGGCGAATCGGATTCGGGGGAGCAGGGTCTCGGAGGGGCCGCAGGGTCGCCTGGCTTCGAGGAGATCCTCGTCGAGCCGGTGACAGTGCTTGCGCAGCCCGTCGTGGCCGAGGCAGTGCCGCCGGCCACACCCGGTGGGTCGGCGATCGAGCCGACAGCGGCTGTGGGGGAAGGGGAGTCGGCTGGTGCGCCACCGGGTGTGATGGACGGTGCGGGTGAGATGTGGGTCGGTGAACCGATCCGCGGTGTCGAGGCATCGGAGTCGGCGAGGACGGATTCCGGTGCTGTAGGAGGGACGCAGTCGGGTGCCGCTGCTGAGATGGAGTCCGGTGCTGCCGCCGGAGAAGTGGAGTCCGGTGCTGCCGCCGGAGAAGTGGAGTCCGGTGCTGCCGGGGTAGGCGCGGCGGATTCTGATGGCGCTGAGGATGAATCGGGCGGAGTGTCGCGGCATCGGGATTCGGGGGCGTTCGTGCCCGGTGAGGCCGGCATCTCCGGTGGCACGGATGGTGCCAGCGGAGCATGGAGCGGCGGCGGGGCGGAGAACGTTGGCGGGCCGACGTTCGATCCGGCGTCGTCTGAGTTCGCTGCGTACGAGCAGGTTTCGGGCGGTGTGGCCGATATGCCCGGTTCCGGAAGCTCAGTGGCCGGGATGCCGGGATACGGCGGTTATGGGGGTATGGCGCAGGGTGGGCCTGGGTACGGTGTGCCGCCCTATCCGGGGAATCCGGTGCGACCCGGGCTGATTCCGACGTCGCAGCGGGCCGAGGCGTCGCAGCTCACCGCCGTGGTGGTGCTGGGGCTGGCGGTGGTGGCGCTGGTGCTGCTGGTGGTCGTCGCCATTGTCGTCGTGTCGGGGTAGGTGCGGGCGTAGGTCGGGCTACGGGGCCCATCGAACTTCGGTCGCGGGGCTGGGGTTGGCTCGGGGGCCGAGGACCATTTGGCCCTCGTCGACCAGGATTTGGCGGGCGCGGCGGCGGACCAGGCAGTTGTCCACGGTGCAGAACTTGTGGATCTGCATGGCTTGATGGGCCTGGGTCAGGGCCAGGTCGCCGGGGTCCATCGTGCAGTCGAACAGATACATCATGGTGTCCACCGGGGGCAGCGCAGGGGGCTGGACAATTCGCGGTCCGGCGCTGGTGCTCGGCATGCGGCGCATCCGCGCCGGGCCTCGTCAAGCCTATCGAGATTCATGAGGCGCCACACCGCATTCGGATCCCTTGTCACGCCCGGTCATACCGAGCGACCGCGGAGCGGTCGGGGAGGGATTGGGTGCGCCCGGCTCGGGGACGAGTGGGTCCAGAGATATCAGGGCTCCGGTTCTCACCGGGCGCGACTCCAGTCCAGCACCGTTTCGGCGAACCCACAATCGAAGCCCCGGCGCGGTGGGAAAACTTTCCGAAAGCGCCAGGTCAGCATTCATATCGCGTGGGAGCATCATTCGCAGTGACCGAAAACCGCCTTCGTGGGGGAGGATTCGATGTCGGAGCATGGTTCGACTCTGCCGCGTCGTCAACTGGGGCGATACCTGCGGGAAGGCCGGATGCAGTGCAATATGACGATCGCCGAGGCGGCGGCGCTGATGGAGTGGAGCGAATCGAAGCTGCAGCGGCTGGAAACCGGTAATGCCGAGAAGATCCGAGTCCTCGATGTCCGGGAATTGTGCCGAATCTACGACTTCGACGACGAGTTCAGCTCCGCGCTCACCGGCCTCGCGCAACAGGCCGGCGTCAAGTCCTGGTGGCACGAATACGACGATCTGATTCCCGAGGGTTTCAATATGTATGTGGGCCTGGAGGCTTCGGCCCGCGCCCTCATCTCCTATCAGCCGGAGATCATCCCGGGACTGTTCCAGACCGCCGAGTACGCACGGGTTCTGATCAATGATTACTGGCCGGATGCTGGGCGCGACGAACTGGACCGCCGCGTGCAGTTGAAGACGCGTCGTCAAAGCCTCTTGACGCGCAAGCGAAGTCCGGCTTCCTTCGATGTCGTGGTGCACGAAACCGCATTACGTCGCACTGTCGGTGGCCCGCATGTGATGGCTGCGCAGCTGCGACGCGTCGCGGACATGTCGACACTGCCGACGATCGCTGTTCGTGTACTACCCTTCTCGGCGGGCGTGCCGATCGGCCATACCGTCGGCCCGTTCGTGATCCTGGATTTCGGCCCGGACGCGGGCAACCGGCCTGTCGAACCCACGGTCGTCTACCTGGAGAACTTCCTCGGCGACCTCTACTTGGAGAAGCAGGCCGCGGTCGACCGATACCGCGAGGCATACCAAGCGATCCAGCGCGCCGCGCTGGACGAGACGACCAGCAGAGACCTCCTGCGGAGGGCGGCGAAGGAGTATGCGACGTGAGCGTCGAACCCGGTGTCCGGTGGTTCAAGAGCGCCCGCAGCACCGGTGCGAAGGAATGCGTGGAAGTCGCCTTCCTCTCCGGTGGCGTCGGAGTCCGGGACAGTAAGAACCCCAGCGGTCCGGCCTTGATCTTCCCGCCGGCGGACTGGGATCGGTTCACCGCCGCCCTGGCCGCCGGGCGGTTCGACGACTGAACCTCGGCCCGGCGGAATCCGGTGGCGGCACTGGGAATCAGGCCGCGCGGGAGGTGGCGGCGCGGGCGGAGTTGAGGGTGATCGCGGCAGCGTTCCAGATGGCGTAGGCGCTCACCGAGTAGGGCACCCAGGTCGGGTGGTGGATGACGAGCAGCACGATGGTGGCGACGGCCAGCGCCACGGCGCGGATGACGATGCCATTGTGGAGCAGGCTGCGCAGCACCTGCGCGTCGACGAGGCTGGTGTTCTTGGCGGCGTTCATGATTTCCGACCTTAAGGATTCGCGCGGCGTCCCAGAGGGGTCCGATCGCGCCAGGAATAGGACAGATCAGGCGGTGGGCCAGTCGTTTTCGGTCTCGCCGACCTTGTTGACGTAGTTGGTCAGGGTCTGCAGGGCGACCAGGGCGACGATTTCGAGCACCTGCTCCTGCGTCCACCCCGCGGCCAGCGCGGCGGCCGGATCGGCCTTGCCCCGGCTCTCGGTCAGTTCGCGGGCGAAGGCAACGGCCGCAGCCTCTTTCGGGTCCGCGGAGGTGCCGCCCTTGGCCGCCTCCATCTCGGCGTCGCTCAGCTTGGCGACCCGCTTGCCGGTGAAGGTGTGCGCCGCGACGCAGTAGCCGCAGTCATTGGCCGCGCCGACGGTGAGCGCGATGCGCTCGGAGGTCGGGGCCGGCAGCGTGCCCTTCTTCAGCGCGCCGGACAGCCCGAGGTAACCCTCCAGTACCACGGGCGCGTTGGCCATCACCTTGGTCATGTTCGGCACTCGGCCCATCCGCTTCTTGACCTCGTCCAGCAGGGGTGCGTTGTCGATCGGGGTGATCATGGCGTCCTCATCTTTCTAACGGAATATCGTGCTTTTACACGTTAGAACATCATGGAACTAAAGCGCAATACCCGTTAGAATGTGACCATGGTCGATCCCTTGGCACTCCGTTTGGCGAACACCATCCGCGCCACCAGCCGTGGCCTCACGGACGCCTTCGGCACCCCCGAATCCACCCGTGAGTGGCTGGTCGCCAATGCCGCGAATGTCGGTGTGTACCTGGACCTCGAGGCGTACCTGCCCACCGAGGACGAGCGCGCCGCCCTGGTGGACCTGCGGCAGAACGTGCGCGCGCTGTTCGCGGAATACGTTGCGCCCCAGCCGCCCAGCTCCGCCGACGCCGCCGTGCTGCCGGCCTTCCCGGACGCACTGGCCGCCGTCAACCGCGCGGCCGCCCCCGCGCTCCGGCTGCTGGCGTGGAACGACACCGGTCCGCACACCGAGCACCGGCTACTGACCTCGGACGACCTGGCCACCGTCATGGCCGGACTGGCCGACGCCACCATCGAGTTCTTCGCCGGCACCCAGGCCGCCCAGATCCGCGTCTGCCCAGCCCCGCGGTGCGTGCGCTATTTCCTGAAATCGCATCCGCGCCAAGAGTGGTGCTCGGTCGCATGCGGCAACCGCGCCCGCGCCGCCCGCCACTACGCCCAGCACCGCGACTGAGTTGAGCGCCGCGACCGAGCCCAGCGCCGCGACCGAGTTGAGCGCCGCGACCGAGCCCAGCGCCGCGACCGAGTTGAGCGCCGCGACCGAGCCCAGCGCCGCGACCGAGTTGAGCGCCGCGACTGAGCCCGGCGTCCTGACCGAGTTGAGCGCCGCGACTGAGCCCGGCGTCCTGACCGAGTTGAGCGCCGCGACTGAGCCCGGCGCCGCGACTGGGCCCAGCGCCGCGACCGAGTTGAGCGCCGCGACCGAGTTGAGCGCCGCGACCGAGTTGAGCGCCGCGACTGAGCCCGGTGCCCCGACCGAGGTGGGCGCCGCGACCGAGCCCGGCGCCGCGACCGAGTTCAGCACCGAGACTGGGTCGAGTGCCGCTACTGGGTCGAGGGCGGCGACTGAGTCCGGGGCTGCGGTGGATCCGCCTCCCGCAACGCGAAACGGCCCTCGCACCGACGGGTGCGAGGGCCGTATGCCGCAGTGTGTTTCGACTCGGAGCGAGCCGGCTCAGCCGAAGAAGGCGGCCGCCTCCCGGTACCGATCCTGCGGCACCAGCTTGAGCTGCTTGGTGGCCTCCGACAGCGGCACCAGTTCCACCTCGGTGCCGCGCAGCGCCACCATCTGCCCGAATTGCCCGGCGTGCACGGCTTCCGCGGCGTGCACGCCGAAACGCGTTGCCAGCACACGGTCGTACGCGGTCGGGGTGCCGCCGCGCTGCACGTGCCCGAGCACCGTCACCCGGACCTCCTTGCCGATGCGCCGTTCGATCTCCGGCGCCAGCTGCTGCGCCACGCCGGTGAACCGCACATGCCCGAACTCGTCGATGCCGCCGTCCCGCAGGGTCATGGACGTGGGATCGGGGTGCGCCCCCTCGGCCACCACGCAGATGAAGTGCGAATCCCCGCGCTGGAAGCGGCGTTTCACCATGGCGCAGACCTCGTCCACGTCGAAGGGCACCTCGGGCACCAGCGTCAGGTGCGCGCCGGAGGCGATGCCGGAGTTGATGGCGATCCAGCCCGCGTGCCGCCCCATCACCTCGACCAGCATGACGCGCTGGTGGGATTCGGCGGTGGTGTGGATACGGTCGATGGCCTCGGTGGCGATGGAGACGGCGGTGTCGTGGCCGAAGGTGGTGTCGGTGCAGTCGATGTCGTTGTCGATGGTCTTGGGGACGCCCACCACGGGCACGCCCTCGTCGGCCAGCCAGGAGGCGGCGGTCAGCGTGCCCTCGCCGCCGATCGGGATGAGCGCGTCGATGCCGTTGTCGTCGAGGGTCTGCTTGATGCGGGGGAGTCCGGCGCGCAGCACGTCCGGATTGGTGCGCGCGGTGCCCAGAATGGTGCCGCCCTTGGTGAGCAGGCGATCGGTGCGGTCATTGTTGAGGATCTGGATCTTGCGATCCTCGAGTAGGCCACGCCAGCCGTCCTGGAAGCCGACGATCGCATCCCCCCAGCGGCCGTTCGCGGTACGAACGACAGCACGGATGACGGCATTCAGGCCTGGGCAGTCTCCGCCTCCGGTCAAGACTCCGATGCGCATGATCCCCATCTTGCCCTGAGATCGGCGGCCTGTGATCCCCGCCCCCGTGAACCGCGGGTTACGGTTTCCGCTAGCCGGCGGTGCAGGTACCGCCCTTGAGTTCGTCGAGGTGCTTGCCGATCAGGGTGGCGATCTTGGTGAGGATCGCGGTGCCCTCGTCGAAGGAGCCGGAATTGGGCTGGGTGGCAACCGCGATGGCGATCTGGCCGCCGTCCACGGGGATCAGTCCGAATTGCCGCACCAGGTAGTTGCCGCTGGGATCGGGTCCCCAGCCGCCCTTGAAGATGGCGCCGTCCAGGTTGCCCAGCCCCCAGCGCTGAGTGGAGCTGATCTTGCCCATCAGCGACGTGACGTCGTCGGATTGCGCGAGGCAGGGGAGTTTGGCGGCGAATTTCAGCTGATTCGCCAGCGACCATTCGGCCTGGCCGAAGGCGGAGTAGTCGGCCCGGGCGCGGGTGGCGGGCACCGTGGTCTCGGTGTCGCCACCCTCGCGTAGCACGTCCTGGACGGTCTGGGCCGCGAGCTCGGGGGTCCCCAGCGACTGCCAGAGGGTGTCGGCGGCGGAGTTGTCGGAGTATTCGATGGCATTGACCGCCGCCACCTGATTGCCCGCACTCTTGCGCAGCGCCGCCAGGGTCAGCGGGACCTTCATGGTCGACCAGCCGGGCCCGGAGCTCCAATCGCCCAGGGCCAGCACCCGATCGGTGCCCACCGGCATCACGGCCAGCCCGACCTTACCGGCCAGCGACGGCTTCAGGTCATTGGTGAAATCCCAGGCCAGCGAGCCCGGCAGCGCCATGACGGTGGTGGGGCTGGCGGCGCTGGGCGCGGCCGCGGCCACGGTGGTCTTGTCCGGGACCAGCACCGGCTTGCTGCTGCACGCGGTCAGCGCCCCGACCAGCACAGCCAGCGCTCCGCATCCCCGCGCGAGCCGCCGTCCGCGCCAACGGGATCCGTACCCCGCACCGCGTGTGCTGTCCAGTGCGTCGCGCTGGTCAGCGTTCCGCGAATACGGTGCGTGCACCCGGTAACCTCCATCTGCCCCGGTGTCCGGCGCGTTCCCTGTTCCTAGCGGACGCACCTGGACCCGTCAATCGCAAGGATTGTTGTGGGTCGGGACACTGGTGGTCAAACCCGGTGGGTATGGATGTTTTTCACCGGCTCACGCCCGATTGGGGGTGCACGCTGGGCATTTTGAAACGAATACGCGCCGAATGTGTTAGCGCGAGCAGAGTCCGCCGTGCAGGTCGGGCAGATGGTCGCCGACCAGCAGCGCGAGCTTGTCCATCATGTCCGTGGCGTCGTCGAAACTGCCCGAGGTGGGCTCGGCCGCCAGCGCCACCGCCACCGGTCCGTTCAGCGTCGGGACCAGGCCGAACTGGCGGACGGTGTACTTGCCGGTGTCGTCGTCGGGACCCCAGCCGCCCTTGAATTCCGCGCCGATGAGCCGGCCCAGGCCCCAGCTCTGGCTGGGGGTGATCTCACTCATGAGTGAGACCACGGAATTGGCGCGCGGCAGGCAGGGCAGCCGGGACGCGAAGTGCACCTGATCGGCCAGCGACCAGTCGGTGGCGCCGAAGGCGAGCAGATCGTCGGACTCCAGCGCGGCCAGCTTGGTGTGGCGCGCGGCGACGTCGGTGGTGGCGTCGCCGGCCTCGCGCAGCACCGCCTCGACCGCGTCGGCGGCCTCGCTGCCGGTGCCCAGCGAGTTCCAGAGCGCCTGTGCCGCATCGTTGTCGGAGAAGGTGATGGCGGCCTCGGCGGTGGAGCGCATGCCCACCGGATCGTGGCGCAGCGCGGCGAGCGCCAGCGGCACCTTGATGGTGGACCAGGCGATGCCGGTGCTCCACTCACCCAGCTGGGTCATGTCGCCACCGCCGACGGGCATCACCGCCACGCCTACCCGGCCGTCCAGGGTGGCCTGCAGATCGTTGAAATCCGCTGCGAACGCGACGGATTTCGGCAGCCCGAACAGCTCCGGCAAATCCGGTCCGATCATGCTCGGGACCGGTAGCGCGGAACTGTCGCCGACCGGCTTGATCTCATCGGACTGCGCCGAATGACGCTGTACAGCACCGAGATTCGGGCTACAAGCGGAAACGGCCAGGACAGCCGCCAGTGCCAGCCCGCGCACAAACCCCTTGCGACAAGCTGGAATTGGATCAATAGACATACACCACCGCGTTCTCGCCACCGACGCAGGTCACCAATTTGCCTGCGGCCGTGCAGTTCATCGTGTAAGACCGGCCGGTCACCGGGCTCACTGCCATCACACTAACTGCCGAAGCCTGCCGACCAGAAGCCGCGTCGGCATAGGCTCGGCGCACCTCTTCCGCGAAAGGGCAGGTAGTGACCGTGTTTCCGATCGCGGAACTGGCGTAACCGCCGAGCGCCGCATACACCGGTGGACACGACGTCGCTCCCGCCGGCAGTTGCACAGTGGTGGGAGCCTGGGTCGTCGCCGCCGGGCCCGCCTGCTGCGAGCGCGGCGCGGTAGTGCCCGGAACACCCTGTGCTGCCGTCGTTATGGGTGCTTCGTTGCCGGAGCGGTCCAGGACTTGCCAGCCCACCGCACCGGCGACGGCGGCCACCGCGACCGCCAGCACGCCTATCGCCAGCGGCGCCGCGATCGACTTGCCCTTGCTTCGTTTTCCGGGCCGGCGGGGCGGCGGCTGGACGATGGGGTGATCCGCGGTCGGGTACAGCGAGGGATCGGGCGCCGGCGCGTACGGGAAATCCCGCTGCTGCGCCTGGGCATGGCCCCAGACCGCCTGCTGGTGGGCGTCGGCCGGCAGCGGCGTGTAGTGGAAGTCGCTGACCCGCACCCGGGTCGGATCCGACGGCAGGATGACCGGCAGATCCCCTGTGGGCGAAGGTTCCTCGGCGGCCGGAAAGGATCCGGTGATGTAGGCCGGGATCGCCCCGGTGTTCAGCCCGAGCCCGGAACCGGGTTGCCGCACAGTGGGATCAGGTTGCCGCACAGCGGGATCGGATTGCCGCACAGTGGGATCGGCATTGCGGCCCGCGGCGGGCGTCCCGCCCGGCATGACCGTGGTCGGCGGCCCGGCGGGCGCGCCGGTCGGCAGCACGGTCGTCGGTGGCGGGCCGACCGGCGGACCCGGCGGCACGGTCCGGCCCGGTCGGGGTTGCCCGGCGGGCGCGGGCACCGGCTGACCACCGGCCAGCGCCGCCCGCGCGGCCCGGGCGAATTCGCCTGCGGTGAAGAACCGGTCGTTCGGATCCTTGGCCAGCGCCTTGGCCACCACGGCATCCAGCGCGGGCGGAATCCCGCCGCGCAGCATGCTCGTCAGCGGTGGCGGCTCCGACAGATGCGCGCGGATCAGCACACTCATGTTGTGCGCCGGGAAGGGTTTGTCGCCGGTGAGGCACTCGTGCAGCACACAGCCCAGCGAGTAGATGTCGGCGCGCCCGGAGACCGGCCCGGCGTCGAAGCGCTCGGGGGCCATGTAGGCGTAGGAGCCCACGGCCGTGCCGGTCATGGTGATCGTGGAATCGCCTTCGGTGCGAGCGATGCCGAAATCCGCGAGATATGCGAAATCTGCATCAGTCACAAGGATGTTCGCGGGTTTGACGTCCCGGTGCACCAGCCCCGAGTAGTGCGCGGCGTCCAGCGCCGCGGCGATCTGCTCGATGATCCCGATGACCCGCAGCGGCGGCAGCGCGCCGTACTGGTTCAGCAGCGAGCGCAGATCCTGCCCGCGCACCAGCCGCATATCGATGTAGAGCACACCGTCGATCTCGCCCCAGTCGTGGATGGGGATGATGTGCGGCTCCGCCAGCCGTGCCGCCGCCTGCGACTCCCGGCGGAAACGTTCCTGGTAGGAGGGGTCTTTCGCGAGTTCTTCCGGTAGCAGCTTGAGGGCGACGACCCGATCCTTGGAGGTGTCGTAGGCCTCGTAGACCTCTCCCATGCCGCCCCTGCCCAGCAGCGAGCGCAACTCATACGGCCCGAATCTGCTTCCGGCCCGCGATGGCGGTGCATCCACCCCGTCCAACCTCCAACTCTCGGGAGGGAAGCAGACGAGGACCCGCGACCCACCCCTCTAGGAGGTGGATTCTCCCGGTGCCACTACGCCGTGGTCAAACGCAAAGACGATGGCCGCTGCCCGGTCGCGTAACCCGAGCTTCCCGAAGATATGTCCCACGTGGCTCTTCACCGTTACCTCCGAGATACCGAGTGTGCGCGCGATCTCAGCATTGAGGCGGCCGCGGCCGATGAGCTCGAGCACCTCGAGCTCGCGAACGGTCAGCTCGGACAGGCGATCGCCGCCGGGTGCCGGCGTGGGACGCGCCGAGCGATAGGTGGTCAGCACCCGCGGCGTGACCGTCGGGTCCAGCCAGGAGCCGCCGGTGGCGACGGTCCGCACCGCCCGGATCAGATCCTCGGCGGGGGAGTCCTTGAGGATGAACCCGGCCGCGCCCGCCCGCAGCGCGCCCGACAGCAACTGGTCGTCGTCGAAGGTGGTGAGCACCAGCACCGGCGGCGCGTCCACGACCGTCCGCAGCGTCCGGGTGGCCTCGATGCCGCCGATCCGCTTCATACGCAGATCCATCAGCACCACGTCCGGGCGGTGCGCGGTGACGGCCGCGGGCACCTCGTCCCCATCCGCGCACTCGCTCACCGTGAAACCGTCGCGGCGGCGCAGGATTCGGCGCAGCCCGCCGCGCACCAGCTCCTGATCGTCGACGACGAGCACGCCGATCGGCTCGTCGTCGGATCGGTCGATCACGTACCCTCCTGCGGGGTCTTCTGGGTCATGGACAGCAGTACGGAGCGCAGGTTCTGCTCCGCGGCAGCGATACAGGGCATCTGCCCGGTCGTCGGAATCCGGGCGGACACCTGCCAACCGTCGTCGTGGGGTCCCGCGGTCAGGGTGCCGCCGAGGACGGCCAGGCGCTGGCGCATGCCCGAGATGCCCATGCCGCGACCGGGCCGCAGTAGCGCCCCAGGAGGCAGGGTATTCGTGATCGTGACATCAATATGTCTGGCGCAGACCATGATTCGAACCTGAGCCTGTGCGCCGGGGGCGTGCTTGGCGATATTGGCGAGGGATTCCTGGCAGATCCGGTACAGCGCCAGCCCCAAGGCGGCCGAGACCTGCCCGCGATCGCCTTCCGAGCGGAAGTCGATCGCCATGCCCGCGCGGAGGAAGTCCGACACCAGATCCTCGATGTCATCGAGGCCTGGTTCGGGCGTCTGGGGCGCATGGTG
The DNA here is from genome assembly GCF_042754245.1 of Nocardia sp. NPDC059228. Taxonomy (NCBI): domain Bacteria; kingdom Bacillati; phylum Actinomycetota; class Actinomycetes; order Mycobacteriales; family Nocardiaceae; genus Nocardia; species Nocardia sp. NPDC059228. The sequence continues at coordinate 529,340 of NZ_JBHZAL010000002.1, forward strand.
CCCGTCCAGCAGCCCGACCGTCCGGCGGATGTCGGCCATGGCCTGTCTGCCCAGCCGCTCGGCGTCGGCGAGCGCGTCGATCGCCTCGTCCACATCGCGGTCGGTCTGCAGCGCGTGCCGGGCGGCGGTCACGTGCAGCAGGGTGACGCTCAGTGAGTGCGCGATGACATCGTGCACCTCGCGGGCGATGCGCCGGCGCTCCTCGCCGGCGGCCTGCAGGGCGCGGACCTCCTGGTAGTCGCGTTCCTGATACAGGTAGCGGCGCTGGTAGTTCAGCAGCTGCCCGGTGAACCAGCCGAAGAGGATGCCGAGCGTGAACCAGGTCAGTCCGTCGATGTGCCCGACGTATCCGAAGAACATGATCTCCGCGATCATGCCCAGGCCGATGACCGTGCTCACGGACGTCCGGGTGATGGCCGCGACCTCGCCGGTCACGACGATCAGGATGAGCGGTGCGACATCCAGCGGCACCGGCTGCATCAGGAACAGGGCCACCCCGGCCATGGTCAGCGAGGCGAGCAGGACCGGGCGCGGCGGGAGGTTGAGCACCACGCACGGCGGCCCGGTCAGATAGATGACGAGCAGCGCGGCCAGGGCGAGGAAGCCGGGGAAATAGCCCGCGGCAACCCGCTGGGCGAAGGCGATCGTGCTGAACGTGTAGAGCATCACGTCCACCAGCACGACCATCGAGACCGGGTAGTCGAAACCCGTCTCCTCCACCCAGCGCCGGTATTCGCGGACTGGGTTGCGCACGAACCGCCGGGACCGGACACCGGCTTCGTGCAGCCACTCCCGCAACTCCTGCAACGCGTGCCCGACCGCCTCGGGGGTGGCGCTGGTCACGTTCATTCTGCAAGGCTATCCGTCGAAGCAGACCGCGTACATCGTCCGGCGGCAGGGGCACGTCTCCTACCGGAGTAGGAGGTCAAGTCGCGTCCGCGGCACGAAGACAGGGGTATCGGAGCGATCGTAGTTTTGGGACAACGGCATACGCGCCCGCCCGCAAAGCCCGGGTGCACACAACGCTGGAACCCAATTCAACGGAAGGTTGGCGCCATGTCCTGGGCAGACCTGCACGCTCGTACCGACATCCTGCACATCGTTCTCGATCGGGCAGCGCGCAGTGACTTCGAACTGAATCCCGCTGATCCCAAGCTGTTCGACGATATCCCGGAGCTGCAGCGCCTGTTCGGCGGTCCGGACGGGGTATTGCTCGCACTGCGCAATCGCTGGGAGAACCATTTGACCGTGAAGATGGAAAACGCAATGGAGAAGGGCGTTTTGGCAATCGAGGTGTACGCGGAGCTGTGCGCCGAACAGCCGGCCCTGCGCGCGATCCTCGACACCTACGACACCGATCGGCTGTATTTCGGCCGTCCGCGTGCGCGAGCGCTGGCCAGCTGATAGACACCGGCTGGTATTGATCTGCAGAGGGGAACGACCAATGCTGGAATTGACCGACGTCACCAAGGAATACCGGGTGGGCGAGCAGACCGTGCGCGCTCTGGACGGGATCAGCCTGCGGATCGGTGCGGGGGAGTTCACCGCCATCGTCGGTCCTTCCGGTTCGGGCAAGAGCACCCTGCTGCACCTGCTCGGCGCGCTGGACTCCCCGGACAGCGGGTCGATTCGATTCCAGGACAAGGAGATCGGCGACCTGGGCGACGACCGGCAGTCCGAATTCCGCAGGCATCGCGTCGGTTTCGTCTTCCAGTTCTTCAATCTGCTGCCCACGCTGACCGCCTGGGAGAACGTCGCCATCCCGAAACTGCTGGACGGCACCGGATTACGCAAGGCCAAGCCGCGCGCGCTGGAGCTGCTCGACCTGGTCGGGCTCGGCGAGCGCGCCGAGCACCGGCCGGCCGAACTCTCCGGCGGCCAGATGCAGCGGGTCGCGGTGGCGCGGGCGCTCATCATGGATCCGCCACTGATCCTGGCCGACGAACCGACCGGCAACCTGGACTCCAAGACCGGCGCCTCGATCCTGCAGCTGCTCGCCGACATCACCGAGGAGGGCAACTCCGTGGTCATGGTGACCCACGACATGGGTGCGGTGCGCTACTGCGACCGGGTGATCAACCTGCGCGACGGGCAGATCGGGTCCATCGACCGGGTCGAGCGCGGCGATGACGGCGAGGTGCGGACCGTTCCCGAGCCGGGCGGCAACGGCTCGGTGCCTGCCGCCGATGACGCCGGGGCGGTGCACGCATGATCCGCGCCGCGCTGGATCGGCTACGCGCCGAGCTGGATCGGCTCCGCCTGTTCAATATCGGTGAGCTCTTCGCCCACCGCGGCCGCACCACCATGGCCATGGTGGTGATGGGAGTGTCCGCGGGACTGCTGGTTTCGGTGTTCAGCATCTCCGGCTCCATCACCGGCTCGGTGGACAAGCTCACCCACAGCCTGGGCGGCAAGGCGGTGCTGGAGGTCAGCGGCATCACCGACGCGGGCTTCGATCAGCAACTGCTGCAACAGATCCGGTCCGTGCCCGGGGTCGGCACGGCGGTGCCGATGGTGCGGCAGTCCATCGGGGCCGACGACAAACGGGCCCTGCTGGTCGGCGCGGACCCCTCCGCCGCCCAGCTGGGCAGCGACCTCGGCGGCACGGTGACCGATCAGGCGAGCAAACTGCTCACGGTCGGCAACGGTGTCCTGGTCGGGTCCGCCATGGGCTATCGGGAGGGCGACAAGCTCCAGCTCGGCACCGTGACGGCCACCGTCGCGGGCGTCATCGACGACTCCACCGCCGCCAAGATCAATGGCGGCCACATCGCGATCGCGCTGCTGCCGGTGGCGCAGAAGATCACCGGCCGGGCAGGCCGACTGGACTCCGTGCAGATCATCGCCGCACCGAATGCCGATGTGGGCCAACTGCGTTCCGACCTCACCAAGGCGGTCGCCGGCCGGGCCGTGGTCGCCGATCCGGATCTGCGGACCGCGCAGGCCGGCGGCGCGGTGATGCTGGTGCGCTACTCGACGCTGGCCTCCTCGGCCTCGGCGCTCATCGTGTCCTCGTTCCTCATCTACAACGCCATGAGCATGGCCGTGGCGCAACGCCGCCCGACGCTGTCGCTGCTGCGGGCCATGGGCGGCAAGCCCGGTCCCGTGGTGCGCGATCTGCTCGCCGAGGCCGCGATCCTCGGCCTGTTCGGCGCCATCAGCGGATCCATCATCGGAATCTTCATGGGCCGCACCGCGATCCGGCAGCTGCCCGCCGCCATCGTGAACTCCATCGAGTCGCGCACCGAGTACGAGGTGCCCGGTTACGCGGTGCCGGTGGCGATTCTGGCCTGCGTGCTGGCCAGCGTCGCCGCGGCGGCGATCGCCGCGCGCCAGGTGTACAAGGTCGCGCCGATCGAGGCGCTGGCCCCCGTCGGCGTCGGCGCGGCCGACAGCGTGAAGCCGGTGATCCGCTGGGCTGCAGCGATTCTCGGTCTGATCATGGTGTCGGGTGCGGTGGTCGTGGCCGAGGCGGATCTGGGCCGGCTCTCGATCGGGGCGATCTCGCTGTCCATCGCCGGCGCGGTCGTGCTGTGCTTCGCCGCCACCGAGCCCATCGTGCGTGCGGTCGCCGCGGTGGCCCGGGTCTTCGGCGCGCCCGGCGCCCTGGGCGCGACCACCATCGAACGCGCACCGCGCCGGGTCTGGGCCACCGTCATGACCGTCATGATCGGCGTAACCGCCATCGTCGCCATCGGCAATGCCAGCCGCAATATGGTCAGCGCCGCGACCGACAGTTTCGAGGGCCTGGCCCGCACCGACGTGTTCGTCAGCCCGACCGCCATGGAGCAGTTCCCCACCGGCCCGCTGCTGCCGCCGGACCTGAAACAGAAACTGAGCGCCATCCCCGGAGTCGGTGAAGTCGGTTCGGCCCAAATGGCTTTCGCCACCCTGGGCCGCGGCCGCGTCATGCTGCAGGCCTTCGAGGGCGGCGTGGCCCGGACCTCGGTGCTGGACAGCGTGAGCCAGGCCGACCAGGCGCGCATGGCCACCGGTGCGGGCGTCGTCATCTCCCGGGACGTGGCCCGCACGCTCGGCGTGCACGAGGGGTCCGACCTGACCCTGCCCACCCCGACCGGTGAACACCGGGTGCAGGTGCTGAAGGTGGTGCCCTACTTCTCCGCTATCGCGGGCGTGGTGGCGCTGGACCTCAACATCATGCGCGAGTGGTACCAGCGGCCGGGTGAAACCATCATCGGCATCGACTTCGCGCCCGGCGCGGACCATGCCGCGGTGATGGCGGCCGTGCGGGCCGCGGTCCCGGCCGAGTTCCACGTCAGCACCGGACGCGATGCGGTGACCGCGATTTCGTCCAGTGTCCGGCAGGGCACCTCGATCAGCGCGGCCATCCTCTGGATCGTGGTCGTGGTCTCGGCGGTCGCGCTGCTCAATACATTGATGCTGTCGGTGCTGGACCGCCGCCGTGAACTCGGGGTGCTGCGGGCCATGGGTACCAGCCGTCGCTTCCTGCTGCGCACCGTGCTCACCGAGGCCGCCGGCATCGGAGTGACCGGCGCGGCACTCGGATTGGCTATCGGCTCGGCCGTGCACTACCTGGCCACCATCGCGCTCGGGCACGCCATCGCCATGGACATCCGCTATCAGGCCAGTCCACTGCTGGTGGCCTACGCCGTCATCGCGCTCGGACTGTCCCTGCTCGGGGCCATCCCGCCCGCCCTGCGCGCGGCGCGGCTGCCCATCGTGGAGGCCATCGCCGTGGACTGATCGGCGAGTAAATAGGATGGAGCGCATGAGCGCAGCGACCGTGGACTTGATGGACTACTCCGATGTCATCGACCGGTACGAACCGGTGCTCGGCATGGAGGTACACGTCGAGCTGGGCACCGCGACCAAGATGTTCTGCGGCTGCCCGACCGTATTCGGCGCCGAGCCCAACACCCAGGTGTGCCCCGTGTGCCTGGGCCTGCCGGGCTCGCTGCCGGTGGTGAACGAGAAGGCCGTCGAGTCCGCGATCCGGATCGGGCTGGCGCTGAACTGCTCCATCACCCCGTGGGGCCGGTTCGCGCGGAAGAACTACTTCTACCCGGACCAGCCCAAGAACTACCAGATCAGCCAGTACGACGAGCCGATCGCCACCAACGGGCACCTGGATGTGGTGCTCGATGACGGGTCGACCTTCCGGGTCGAGATCGAGCGGGCCCACATGGAGGAGGACACCGGCAAGTCGCTGCACGTCGGTGGCGCGACCGGCCGCATCCACGGCGCCTCGCACTCGCTGCTGGACTACAACCGCGCCGGCGTGCCGCTCATCGAGATCGTCACCAAGCCCGTCGAGGGCGCGGGCGAACGCGCCCCCGAGGTGGCCCGCGCGTACGTGACCGCGCTGCGCGAGGTGCTCAAGTCCCTGGCTGTCTCCGACGTGAAAATGGAGCAGGGCTCGCTGCGCTGCGACGCCAACGTCTCCCTGATGCCCAAGGGCGCCAAGGAATTCGGCACCCGCACCGAGACCAAGAACGTGAACTCGCTCAAGAGCGTCGAGGTCGCGGTGCGCTTCGAGATGCGCCGCCAGGGCGCGGTGCTGGCCGCCGGCGGCTCGGTGCTGATGGAGACCCGCCACTTCCACGAGACCGACGGCACCACCTCGCCCGGCCGCATCAAGGAGACCGCCGAGGACTACCGCTACTTCCCGGAGCCGGACCTCGAGCCCATCGCGCCCGACGCCGCCTGGGTCGAGGAACTGCGCGGCACCATCCCGGAGTACCCGTGGCTGCGCCGCGCCCGTATCCAGTCCGACTGGGGCCTGTCCGCCGAGGTGTTCCGCGACCTGGTCAATGCCGGTGCGCTGGACCTGATCATCGCGACCGTCGACGCGGGCGCTTCCGTGGACGCCGCCCGTTCCTGGTGGGTCGCCTATCTGACCGAGAAGGCCAAGGAGCGCGAGGTCGCGCTCGAGGACCTGCCCATCACCCCGAAGCAGGTCGCCGAGGTGGCCGGGCTGGTCGAGGCCAAGACCATCAACAACAAGGTCGCCAAGCAGGTCGTCGACCTCGTCCTCGCCGGTGAGGGCGAGCCGGGCCAGATCGTCGAGGCCAAGGGCCTGGGCATGGTCTCCGACGACTCCGCGCTGCAGGCCGAGGTCGAGAAGGCCCTCGCCGCCAGCCCGGACATCGCCGAGAAGATCCGCTCCGGCAAGGTGCAGGCGGCCGGCAAGGTCGTCGGTGACGTCATGAAGGCCACCCGCGGCCAGGCCGACGCCGCCCGCGTCCGCGAACTGGTCCTCGCGGCTTGCGGAGTCGAGGGCTGACACCTCCGAAACAGCCTGTGGCGCACGCCCGATGCGGTGCGCCACAGTCCTGACTCCACCCATTCTCGAATCGGGGCGGGGGGGCGCGGCCCCCCCCCCCCCCCCCGCCGGGGGGGAAGGGGGTTGGCCCGACACCACGGGGGAATTGAAAAAAAACAGCCCCCCCCACCGAACCCCCAAACCGT
>NZ_JBHZAL010000003.1:0-95311 GCF_042754245.1 Nocardia sp. NPDC059228
TCCCGCAGGAGGACATGCCGTTCCTGCCCGACGGCACGCCGGTCGACATCATCCTGAACACCCACGGTGTGCCGCGTCGTATGAACATCGGCCAGGTGCTGGAGACCCATCTGGGTTACATCGCCAAGACCGGTTGGCAGGTCGACGGTTCCCCGGACTGGGCGAAGAACCTGCCCGAGGAAATGATCGGCCAGCCCGCCGACACGAACATCGCCACCCCGGTGTTCGACGGTGCGCGTGAGGAAGAGCTGACCGGCCTGCTCGGTTCGACGCTGCCGAACCGCGACGGCGAGAAGATGATCAACGACGACGGTAAGGCCATCCTGCTGGACGGCCGCTCCGGCGAGCCGTTCCCGTACCCGGTCTCGGTCGGCTACATGTACATCCTGAAGCTGCACCACCTGGTCGACGACAAGATCCACGCGCGTTCGACCGGTCCGTACTCGATGATCACGCAGCAGCCGCTGGGTGGTAAGGCGCAGTTCGGTGGTCAGCGCTTCGGTGAAATGGAATGTTGGGCCATGCAGGCGTACGGCGCGGCCTACACCCTGCAGGAACTCCTCACCATCAAGTCGGACGACGTTGTCGGCCGCGTGAAGGTGTACGAGGCGATCGTCAAGGGCGAGAACATTCCGGAGCCGGGCATCCCGGAGTCGTTCAAGGTTCTGCTCAAGGAGCTCCAGTCGCTGTGCCTGAACGTGGAGGTGCTGTCCTCGGACGGCGCCGCCATCGAGATGCGCGACGGCGACGACGAGGACCTGGAGCGCGCCGCGGCGAACCTGGGTATCAACCTGTCCCGCAACGAGGCTGCGACGGTCGACGACCTGGCGCAGTGAGCGAACGGTCCTGGAGCGCCGGGAGGCGCTCCAGGGCAACGGATTTGAACTTTTGCTCATTCTCAACCCGAACAGGGGAAAGGAAGTTACGTGCTAGACGTCAACTTCTTCGATGAACTCCGGATCGGCCTGGCGACCGCCGAAGACATTCGCAACTGGTCTTTCGGCGAGGTCAAGAAGCCGGAGACCATCAACTACCGCACGCTGAAGCCGGAGAAGGACGGCCTCTTCTGCGAGAAGATCTTCGGTCCCACCCGGGACTGGGAGTGCTACTGCGGTAAGTACAAGCGTGTCCGCTTCAAGGGCATCATCTGTGAGCGCTGTGGTGTCGAGGTGACTCGTGCCAAGGTGCGTCGTGAGCGCATGGGCCACATCGAGCTGGCCGCCCCGGTCACCCACATCTGGTACTTCAAGGGTGTGCCGTCGCGCCTGGGCTACCTGCTCGACCTCGCGCCGAAGGATCTGGAAAAGATCATCTACTTCGCCGCGTACGTGATCACCTCGGTCGACGACGAGCTGCGCCACAACGAGCTGTCCACGCTCGAGGCGGAGATGGAGGTCGAGAAGAAGTCGGTCGCCGATCAGCGCGACGCCGACCTCGAGGCCCGCGCCCAGAAGCTGGAGGCCGACCTGGCCGAGCTGGAGGCCGAGGGCGCCAAGTCCGACGTCCGCCGCAAGGTCAAGGACGGCGGCGAGCGCGAGATGCGTCAGCTGCGCGACCGCGCCCAGCGTGAGCTGGACCGGCTCGAGGAGATCTGGACCACCTTCACCAAGCTGGCCAAGAAGCAGCTGATCATCGACGAGGTGATCTACCGCGAGCTGCAGGACCGCTACGGCGAGTACTTCACCGGTGCCATGGGTGCCGAGGCGATCCAGAAGCTCATGGAGACCTTCGACATCGCCGCCGAGGCCGAGAACCTGCGCGAGACCATTCGCACGGGCAAGGGCCAGAAGAAGCTGCGCGCGCTGAAGCGTCTGAAGGTCGTGGCCGCGTTCCAGACCAACGGCAACTCGCCGATGGGCATGGTCCTCGACGCCGTGCCGGTGATCCCGCCGGAGCTGCGCCCGATGGTGCAGCTGGACGGTGGCCGCTTCGCGACCTCCGACCTGAACGATCTGTACCGCCGCGTCATCAACCGCAACAACCGGCTGAAGCGACTGATCGATCTGGGTGCGCCCGAGATCATCGTGAACAACGAGAAGCGCATGCTTCAGGAGTCGGTGGACGCGCTGTTCGACAACGGCCGTCGTGGCCGTCCGGTCACCGGTCCGGGTAACCGCCCGCTGAAGTCGCTGAGCGATCTGCTCAAGGGCAAGCAGGGTCGTTTCCGTCAGAACCTGCTCGGTAAGCGTGTCGACTACTCCGGCCGTTCGGTCATCGTCGTCGGCCCGCAGCTCAAGCTGCACCAGTGTGGTCTGCCCAAGCTGATGGCGCTCGAGCTGTTCAAGCCGTTCGTCATGAAGCGTCTGGTCGACCTGAACCACGCGCAGAACATCAAGTCCGCCAAGCGGATGGTCGAGCGTCAGCGTCCCCAGGTGTGGGATGTCCTCGAAGAGGTCATCTCCGAGCACCCGGTGCTGCTGAACCGTGCGCCCACCCTGCACCGCCTGGGTATCCAGGCCTTCGAGCCGCTGCTGGTCGAAGGTAAGGCCATCCAGCTGCACCCGCTGGTGTGTGAGGCGTTCAACGCCGACTTCGACGGTGACCAGATGGCCGTGCACCTGCCGCTGTCGGCGGAGGCGCAGGCCGAGGCCCGCATCCTGATGCTGTCCTCGAACAACATCCTGTCGCCGGCGTCGGGTCGTCCGCTCGCCATGCCGCGTCTGGACATGGTGACCGGTCTGTACTACCTGACTCGCCTGGAAGAGGGCGCGAAGGGCGAGTACCGCGCGGCCACCAAGGACGAGGCCGAGTTCGGCGTCTACTCCTCGCCCGCCGAGGCGCAGATGGCCGTCGACCGCGGTGAGCTGACCGTGCGTTCGCTGATCAAGATTCGCCTGACCGAGCAGCGTCCGCCGAAGGACGTCGAGGCCGAGCTGTTCCCGGCCGGCTGGCAGCGGGGCGACGCGTGGATCACCAAGACCACGCTGGGCCGCGTCATCTTCAACGACCTGCTCCCGGCGGACTACGCGTTCATCGACGAGCCGATGCCGAAGAAGCGTCAGGCGGCGATCATCAACGATCTCGCCGAGCGCTACCCGATGATCGTCGTGGCGCAGACCGTCGACAAGCTGAAGGACTCCGGCTTCTACTGGGCCACCCGCTCCGGTGTCACCGTCTCCATGTCGGACGTGCTCGTTCCGCCGGAGAAGGCGGAGATCATGGAGCGCTACGAGGCGCAGTCGGATCAGATCGAGAAGAAGTACCAGCGTGGTGCGCTCGATCACCAGGAGCGCAACAACGCCCTGGTCAAGATCTGGCAGGAAGCGACCGAAGAGGTCGGTAAGGCGCTGCGCGCGCACTACCCGGCCGACAACCCGATCATCACGATCGTCGACTCGGGCGCGACGGGTAACTTCACCCAGACTCGTACCCTCGCCGGTATGAAGGGTCTGGTTACCAACCCGAAGGGTGAGTTCATCCCGCGGCCGATCAAGTCCTCCTTCCGTGAGGGCCTGACGGTTCTGGAGTACTTCATCAACACCCACGGTGCGCGTAAGGGTCTGGCCGACACCGCGCTTCGTACCGCCGACTCGGGTTACCTGACCCGTCGTCTGGTGGACGTGTCGCAGGACGTCATCGTGCGCGAGACCGACTGTGGCACCGAGCGTGGCATCGTGGTGCCGATCGCGGAGAAGCAGGCCGACGGCTCGCTCATCCGGGACGCCCACGTGGAGACCAGCACCTACGCTCGTACGCTGGCCACCGACGCGGTGGACGCGAACGGAAATGTCGTCGTCGAGAAGGGCCACGACCTGGGCGATCCCGCCCTGGAGGCGCTGCTCGAGGCCGGCATCACCGAGGTGAAGGTCCGCTCCGTGCTGACCTGCACCACCGGCACCGGCGTGTGCGCCACCTGCTACGGCCGCTCGATGGCGACCGGCAAGCTGGTGGACATCGGCGAGGCCGTCGGTATCGTCGCCGCCCAGTCCATCGGTGAGCCCGGTACCCAGCTGACCATGCGTACCTTCCACCAGGGTGGTGTCGCGGGTGACGACATCACGGGTGGTCTGCCCCGAGTGCAGGAGCTCTTCGAGGCTCGTGTGCCCAAGGGCAAGGCCCCCATTGCCGAGGTGTCGGGTCGCGTGCGGCTCGAGGACGACGACCGCTTCTACAAGATCACGATCATCCCGGACGACGGGTCGGACGAGGTCCTGTACGACAAGCTGTCGAAGCGTCAGCGGCTGCGGGTGTTCAAGCACGAGGACGGCTCCGAGCGTCTCCTGGCCGACGGTGACCACGTCGAGGTCGGTCAGCAGCTGCTCGAGGGCTCGGCCGATCCGCACGAGGTGCTGCGCGTGATGGGTCCGCGTCAGGTGCAGGTCCACCTGGTCCACGAGGTCCAGGAGGTGTACCGCTCGCAGGGTGTGTCCATCCACGACAAGCACATCGAGGTGATCGTCCGCCAGATGCTGCGCCGCGTCACCATCATCGATTCGGGTGCGACCGAGTTCCTCCCGGGTTCGCTGGTGGAGCGCGCCGAGTTCGAGTCCGCCAACCGCCGCGTGGTCGCGGAGGGTGGCGAGCCCGCCTCGGGTCGCCCGGTGCTGATGGGTATCACCAAGGCGTCGCTCGCGACCGATTCGTGGCTGTCGGCGGCCTCCTTCCAGGAGACCACCCGCGTGCTCACGGACGCCGCGATCAACTGCCGCTCCGACAAGCTGATCGGCCTGAAGGAGAACGTGATCATCGGTAAGCTGATCCCGGCCGGTACCGGCATCAACCGGTACCGCAACATCCAGGTTCAGCCCACCGAGGAGGCCCGCCAGGCCGCGTACGCTGTCCCGTCCTACGACGACAGCTACTACAGCCCGGACGGCTTCGGCACCTCCACCGGTGCCGCGGTCCCGCTGGACGACTACGGCTTCAGCGACTACCGCTGAGTCCGCTAGCCGGGCACATCACGGATCCGGCCCCCGCTTCACATCGAAGCGGGGGCCGGATCTATTTGCGCTGCCTTCGGTTTCGAAGCTGCGATGCCGGCGGTTGATCGCCCGTTCCCCCTCGACATCGAATTGCCCGAGGTCACTTGGTAGTTCATGTACCCGCAATTCGGCCCGCGCTCTGACGAGGAGCGCGGGCCGAATTGTGCTGCGGGGCGGGTCAGCTCGCCGGTTGAGGGGCGGCGGGGAGGGCGGCGAAGACCGGGCGGAAGAGGTTGCCGGTGCCGGGGGCGAGGGTGTCGACGTAGCTGAGGGCCGCGTCGGTGGCCTGCTGGCCGCCGGACATCTGGAGCCCGATGGCGCCGCCGACCACGCCGCCGACCACGGCGAGCAGGGGAGCGGTGATGAAGTCGAGGACGAACAGGCCGACGGGGAAGCCCGCGATGAAGCCGATGGTGGCGCCGATGGCCGCGCCGGTGGCTACCGCGGGGAGGTTGGCCTGGACGACGTCGAAGAAGTGCTGCTGGGCGTCGACCTCGCGGACCGGGGTGTCGGATTCCGCGATGGGGGTGAGGGTCAGCCGGCGGTTGTCCTGATCGATCGTCGGGGTGAATTCGGCTGTCTTGCCGTCGATGTCGTACTTCAGGGGGACGGTGGAGACCAGGACGCCGTCGTCGTTGGTCACGATGACGGCGTCGCCGTCCCAGGTGGCGAGGAAGTGCCCGGCCTGCAGGGTGCTGACGGCGGCGCGGTGGTCGGCGGTGAGGGCCACGTCATAGCCGATGTTGTGATCGGTGCCCTTGATCTGCAGGGCGGGTTGCTCCGGAGCCTGCGCCGGTTCGGCGGCTGCGGTGCCCGCGACCGTGGTCGCGGTCAGGCAAAGCAGGGCGGGCGCAATGTATTTGGTTATAGCCATCGTGGTTTTCCTCGAGTTGCGGACTGGTTCCCCGACATTTGCGACAAACTACCGTTATCAACTCGAGATGTGAAGGGTTATGGCGCACAAGGGCAATCGGAAAATGGAACCGGCAGGTCAGCGCCGGTGTCAGGAGTGCGGCGTAGCGGTCGCGAGCGGGTCGTCCGCGGGCTCGCCCAGCCGGACCACCACCACGCCGATGAGAATCAATGCGCCACCGAGCAATTGGATCGGCGCGGGCGCCTGACCGAGCAGCGCCCAGGAGAACAGAATGGCGGCCAGCACCTCGCCGAGCGCCGCGAAGGACGCCAGCCGGGAGCCGAGCAGCCGGGTGGCGGCAATGCCGGTCACGTACGAGACGGCGGCGGTGATCACGCCGAGCGCGAGCAGCGGTGCCCACCAGTCCACTGTGAAGCCCTGGAACGCTACGGATGCCGTGGTGGCGTGCAGCGGCACGATGCCGATCAGCCCGGCCGCCAGAATGCCGAGCCCGCCGACCAGCAGTCCGCCGGTGGCCAGCACGGTGCCGGGTACCTGATCCCCGGCGTGCGCGGACAGGATGAAATACGCTGCCGCGCCGACCATCGCGCCCAGCGCCCAGGTGATGCCGACCCAACTGGTGGCCGTCCCGGAGTTCAGGTCGAGCACCAGGATCAAGCCGGTAACGCCGATGACCGCGCCGAGAACGGTTGCGCGCCCGGGTTTCTGGCTGTGCCGCAGCCACAGCCACACCACCACCGCGATGGGTGCGGTGTATTCGATGAGCAGCGCCACCGTGACATCCATGTGCGCGACGGCATTGAAGTAGGCCAGCTGCGCGGTGGCGACGGCCAGCAGGCCGTAGCCCGCGAGCAGGGCGGCATTGCGGCGCAGCAGGTTCCAGTCGCCGCGCAACTGCCGCGCGGCCACCGGCAGCAGCACCAGCGCGCCGAGCAGTACGCGCACGATGACCACGGCGGCCGGACTCCAGCCGGCGTCGATGAGCCCGCGGGCCAGCGGGCCGGAGAGCCCGAACGCGGATGCCGACAGCGCGGCGCAGAGCAGTCCGGAACGCAGCCGGTGCGACGCCGCCGCCCTGTCATGAGTCAAAGTCGCCATGACAAATGACGCTAAGTGGCCCGGGTGTAATCTGTCAAAGTGATTTTCGCTGATGACACGGTGGCGGCCATGGCGGCGGCGGTGGAACTGGTGAACTCGGCCGAGGAGCCGGACACCCTCACCGAGATCGCCCAGCTGGACGAGTTTTTCGTCAAGCACGGCTACACCGGCGTCCATGCCCGCACCCGGGCGGAGCTGACGGCCGTCCGCGCCCAGCGCGCCCCGCTGCGCCGCCTGCTCACCGCCGACCGCGACACCGCGGTCGACCTGGTGAACGCCATCCTGGCCGAGCATCGCGCGGTGCCGCGGCTGGTCCGCCACGACGGCCTCGACTACCACATCCACGCGGTGCCGCCCGAGGCTCCGCTGGATGTCCGCATGGCCGTCGAGACCGCCATGGCCATGATCGACCTGATCCGCGCCGACGAGCTGTCCCGGCTGGCCATCTGCGCCGACGAGACCTGCGCGGGCATCGTGCTGGACCTGTCCCGCAACCGTTCCCGCCGCTACTGCTCCACGGCCTGCACCAACCGCAATGCGGTCGCGGCCTACCGGGCTCGCAAGATGGTCGGCTGAGCCCGCGGGACGGTCAGCCGATCACGTCGGCGAGCCGATCCACCTGATCGGCGTCGCGGCCGTAGCAGTACAGCATCACCTCGTCCGCCCCGAGATCGCCGAATTGCCGGATGGCGTCGCGGATTTCGCCGGGCGTGGTCAGCATGCCGTCGACCATGAAGTCGGCGCGGCCGGAGAATTCGTAGTACGCGCCCATGGACGTGCGGGCGTCGTCGAGGACGGCGTCCGGGCCGAGCGCGACATTGACCTGGGCCACGATGCGGGGCGCGCCGGTGCGGCCGTGGTCGCGCCAGGAACGGCGGACCGTGTCGAAGAGCCCGCCCGCCCAGGAGGGCGCGGCGGCCGCGAGGAAGCCGCCGCCCCAGCGGCCGACACGTTCCAGCGCGGCGGGCTGGAAGCCGCCGAAGAGCAGTTCCGGGCCGGAGGGTGAGCTCGGTGCGGGGCCGATGGGCCCGCAGGTGGAACTGAAGGGCTTGCCCGCCCAGAGATCGCGCATGAGGCCGATCTGCTGATCGAGGCGGCGGCCGCGAGTGTGCAGGTCGGTGCCGGAGGCCTCGTGGTCGTCGGCGCGCCCGCCCACGCCGAGCCCGAGCACGAAGCGCCCGCCGGACAGCACATCCAGGGTGGCGGCTTGCTTGGCGAGCAGTGCGGGATCGCGCAGGGGCGCGATGAGGACCTCGGTCTGCAGCTTGACGCGGCTGGTCGCGCCGGCGAGCACGCCGAGGGTGACCAGCGGTTCGGGATTGTCGTAGACCAGCCGATCGAGCAGGCCGAGGGTGGAGAAGGGGCCGGCGTCGGCGCGGCGCGCCCAGTCGAGCAGGGCGAGGGGATCGGAAATGGGAAGTCCGAGACCGATATGCATGGGGATGACCTCCATGGAGAGATGAGTGGGCACAACAACACTGCCGCCCACTCCGCGCCTCTCCGGAGGCGGATGCTCTCATTCTGCGGCACAACTTCTGGAGAGCATCTCTTGGATTGTGGCCAATATAGGACGCTTTCGAACAATGTCGCAACCCGGCCGGTAGCTCCGGGTGCGCGGTGCGGGGTTCGGCGATAGTGTTGCTGCGCCGCCCTGGCGGGCCGGTGGATGGTGCTAGCGTGCCCGTACGCTGTACGAGTTCAATCGGGGTTTTCCAGGTAATGACGATGAGAACACAACTGCCGCTGCGGCCCTACGATGTCGTGCTGATCGGCGGCGGCATCATGAGCGCGACGCTCGCGATGCTGATCAAGCATCTGGAACCCAGCTGGACCATCGGCGTGTACGAGCGATTGCCCGAGGTGGGCTCCGAAGCGTCGGCGGCCTGGAACAATTCGGGCACCGGCCATGCCGGACTGTGCGAACTCGATTACACCACCGAGAATCCCGACGGCAGTATCGATATCGAGCCGGCGCTGGAGCTCAATGAGCAGTTCCAGCTCACCCGGCAGCTGTGGGCGTCGCTGGTGGAATCCGGGGTGCTGCGCAAGCCGGAGACCTTCATCAATCCGGTTCCGCACCTGACGCTGGCGCGCGGGCAGCGGGAAGTGGATTTCCTGCGCCGCCGCCACGAAACCATGTCCGCGCACCACCTTTTCGCGAATATGCGATTCAGCGACGACCCGGAGGTCCTTGCCGACTGGGCTCCGCTGATCACCCGGGGCCGTGACGCCTCCGAGCCGATCGCCGCGACCCGCGATATCACCGGCAGCGATGTGGATTTCGGCGAACTGACCGGCCAGCTGTTCCATTGGCTGCGCTGGCAGGATGTCGAGATTCACCGCAATTGCGAGGTGCGCGGGCTGCGCCGCAACAATGACGGCACCTGGCAGCTGCGGGTCGACTGGCGCACCGACAACGACCGCCTCACGCGAAAGGTGGACGCCCGCTTCGTATTCGCGGGCGCGGGCGGGTGGGCGCTGAAAATTCTGCAGCGGGCCGGTGTTCGGGAAGTGCACGGTTACAGCCTGCTGCCGGTCAGTGGTCGATTCCTGCGCTGCGACAATCCCGCCGTGGTGGCCGAGCACGACGGGAAGGTCTACGGCAGCGCGCCCTCGGGTGCGCCGTCGATTGCCATGCCGCACTTGGATACCCGGGTCGTGAACGGCGATCGCGCGCTGCTGTTCGGTCCGTACGCCGGGGCGAATCCGCGTTTCCTGAAACGTGGTTCGCTCTTCGACGCCGCGGGGTCGGTGCGGCCGGGCAATGCGGGCCCGATCGCGGCCACGCTGAAGTCGAATCCCGAGCTGATGCGGCTGCTGGTGACGCAGCTGGCCTCGACCCGGAAGAAGAAGCTCGCCGCGCTGCGGGAATTCGTCCCCGAGGCCCGCGCCGAGGACTGGACCCTGGTCACCGCGGGTCAGCGCGCCCAGCTGGTGAAGCCGGATCCGGAGCAGGGCGGGGTGCTGGAGTTCGGGACGGAAGTCGTTGCCGCGCAGGATGGTTCGATCGCCGCCGTGCTGGGCGCGACACCGGGTGCGTCGACCGCCCCGGTGATCCTGCTCGAGGTGCTGGAGCGCTGTTTCCCGCGCTACTCCCGGCTCTGGGAGCCGCGGTTGCGCGAGCTGATGCCGACACTCGGGCAGAGCCTGGCCAAGGATCCCCGGCTGGCGCGCCAGACCATGGCCCGGACCGCGGAGGCGCTGGGGCTGGCCGGCCGGGTGGTGGGCTGACCCGGCGGGAGGCTGCCGTGGATCCGTGGCAGGAAGCTGCCGTGGACAAAGCCGCGCCCGGCCCGGTATGAAATTGGAACAGGTTTCAATTTCTGGCCGGGCAGGAGAGGCGATGGACAGCGCTACCAAGGACGAGGCGAACGCCGCCATGGGCGAGATGGTGATGGCGGGCTTCCAGAAGCTCGGCTTCATCCAGTTCACCGGTATCGAGGGCGTGGACTACGCCCCGGGCCGCAATGTGGTCCGCATGGCCGCGCGCCCCGAGCACTTCAACCACAACGGCGACATCCACGCCGCCCTGCTGTTCGGCCTGGCCGAGACGGCCGCCATGGGTGCGTCCATCTCCGGCATCGTGGACCTGCTCGCCGACACCTTCATCGTCGCCCGCGACGGCCGCATCGAATACCTGGCCCGCGCCAAGGGCGAGGCGGGCCCGTTCAGCGCCACCGCCGAGCTGACGCCGGAGACCATCGCCGAGACTCGCGCGAACATCGAATCCCGCACCGAGATCGAGCTCGAGGTGCCGGTGACGATCGCCGACGTCACCGGCAAGCCCGTGGCCCGCGCCGCCTTCACCGCGGTGATCCGGCCGCGCCGGAAGTGATTCCGCCCGCGCCGGAAGTGATTCCGGCTCCAGCGAGGTGACTCAGCGCTCGCTGTCGAGCATGGCCATCTGCGCGGGCGCGTAGCGGCCGCCCGCCACCTGGTCGGCGGGCACGGCCGCCTCGATGGTGGCCAGCTCGGCCTCGGACAGCCGAATATCCACCGCCGCAACGGCTTCGGCCCAGCGTTCCGGCCTCCGCGCGCCGATCAGCGGCACGATGTCGGTGCCCCGCGACAGCACCCAGGCGATGGCCAGCTGGGCCACGCTCACCTGGTGTTCGGCCGCGATCTTCGCCAGTGCGTCGACCAGGCGCAGGTTGGCGTCGAGGTTCTCGCCCTGGAAACGCGGGCTGTGCGCCCGGAAATCGGAGGGTGCGAACTGCTGCCCGGGCCGCAGCGAATCGCTCAGCAGGCCGCGGGAGAGCACCCCGTACGCGGTGACGCCGATGCCGAGTTCCCGTGCGACGGGCAGGATTTCGGCCTCGATGCCGCGCGAGACCAGGGAGTATTCGATCTGCAGGTCCACGATCGGGTGCACGGCCGCCGCGCGGCGCAGCGTCTCCGCACCCACCTCGGACAGGCCGATGTGGCGGATGTAGCCGGCCTGCACCAGCTCCGCGAGGCCGCCGATGGTCTCCTCGATCGGGATGTTCGGGTCCAGCCGGGCGGGCCGGTAGATGTCGACGTAGTCGGTGCCCAGTCGCTGCAGGGAGTAGGCGAGGAAGTTCTTGGTGGCCGCGGGCCGGGTGTCGACACCGCCGAAGCTGTTGTCGGGTCCGCGCAGCGCGCCGTACTTCACGCTGAGCACGATGTCCTCGCGCTTGCGGTCGGCCAGCGCCTGCCGGATGAGCAGTTCGTTGTGGCCCATGCCGTAGAAGTCGCCGGTGTCGATGAGGTTCGCGCCCGAGTCGAGGGCGGCGTGCACGGTGGCGATCGAGACGGCGTCGTCGGCCGTGCCGTACATGCCGGACATACCCATGGCCCCGAGGGCCAGGCGGGAGACGGCGGGCCCGGTCTTGCCGAGCTGAACGGTGCTGAGGTTCGTGGTCATGCCGATAACACTGCGCCTGCGCGGCGGGGTCCGGGAGAGGAGCGTTCATCCAGGGATCGCCGATCCCTGGTTACCCCCGAGGACGGCTGGGGTGGACTTCGCGCGGCGCAGACTGGGATCGCCGGTACCTGGCTAGCGGGCCGGGGGCGGGGGACAGTGGTGAGGTGGATCGAACCGAGCTGGCCGACTTCCTGCGCCGCCGCCGTGAGCAGCTGCAACCCGCCACCGTCGGGTTGCCGCCGGGCGCGCGCCGCCGCACCCCGGGCCTGCGCCGCGACGAGGTCGCCATGCTCGCGGGCATGTCGACCGACTACTACACCCGGCTGGAGCAGGCACGCGGCCCGCGCCCGTCCGTGCAGGTGCTGGCGTCGCTGGCGCGGGCGCTGCGGCTGACCGACAGCGAGCGCGACCACGTCTACCACCTGTCCGGCCACCAGGCCCCCGCGCGCGGCGGCGACAGCCACGTGGGACCGGGCCTGCTGCACCTGCTCTCGAAGCTGGACGACACCCCGGCCGTGGTCATCTCGGACCTGGGTGAGGTGCTGGTGCAGAACCGCATGCACACCCTGCTGTCCGGGGACTACTCGCAGCGGCGCGGGCTGGAACGATGCATTCCGTGGCGCTGGTTCACCGAACCCGGCTCCCGCGCCATCTTCCCGCCGGAGGACTGGGAAGCCATGAGCCACAAGCATGTCGCCGATCTGCGCGCGGTCTCCGCCCGCCGCGCCGGCGACGCCGACGTGACCGAGCTGGTGGCCCGGTTGCGGGCCGCCAGCCCGGAGTTCGAGCGGCTGTGGAACGAGCACGAGGTGGGTACCGGAACCGGCCACACCAAGCGCATGGTGCACCCGGAAGTCGGTGTGCTGGAGTTGATCTGCGAACCGCTGCTCACCCCCAGCGCCACCCGGCACGTGCTGATCTACTACCCCGCGCCCGGCACCGACACCCAGCAGAAGCTGGATCTGTTGCGGGTCATCGGAACTCAGTCGATGACCAGCCGCTGACTGCCGGGCCGCAACGAAATCGGCCCCGAACCAGTGTGGTTCGGGGCCGACCCCGTTACTCGTGCGGCACGCCGCAGCGGCGCTTGCGCGGCTTCAGATGCAGCCCCGGCAGCGGCGGCGCCGGGATCCGCTGATCCGGCGTGTGCCCGGCGATATCGGCGAAGCGGCCGACATCGCGCTTCTCCCAGTCGTTGCGGGCCTGTTCGATCTCCTCATGGCTGCGCGCCACGAAGTTCCACCACATGACCAGATCCTCGCCGAACGGTTCACCGCCGAGCAGCAGCAGATGCGCGCCGCCCGCGGAGTCGTGCAGCCGGAGGGACTCACGGTCGCTGCCCAGGTAGAACAGGCTGCCGGGCGCGACGTCGGTGTCGTCGACGCGGAGCCCGCCCGCGATCACCAGCACCGCGTGCTCGAAGTCCGGGTTCAGCGGCAGTGTCACCGCCGCTCCCGCCTCGAGCCGCAGATCGGCGCCGACGATCGGGGTGTAGGCCCGCGCCGGCGAGGTGGCCCCGCCGAGCGTGCCCATCAGGACGACGCCGTGCAGCCCCGGCAGCGTGAATTCGGGCAGGTCCCGATGCTGCTCGAAATGCGGTGCGATATCCCGGGATTCGTCCGGCAGTGCCACCCACAGCTGGAGCCCGTGACCCGAGATGTGGCCCGGCACTCGATATTCCGAGTGCGCGATGCCGCGTCCGGAGGTCATGAGGTTCAGCTGCCCGGGCGCGATCTCCACATCCGAGCCCACACTGTCGCGGTGGCGGATCCGCCCGTCCAGCGGCCACGTGACCGTTTGCAATCCGATGTGCGGATGCGGGTCGATGTCGTGCCCCTCCGGGTTGGCGGGCGAGCCGCCGTCGAAATGGTCCAGGAAGCACCATGCGCCCACTGTCGGCAGGTCCCGCTGCGGCAGCGACCGGAAGACGGTCACCCCGCGCACGCCGCCCAGCGGCACCTCGCGGGCCGGGAAGAACTCGGCGCGTGGCCCGGGTCGCCCGGACGATTCGCACAGCGCCTCTTCCGGCCGTGGCTCCAGATCACTCATGCCCGCTCCTCCCTGCTCACCTCTTGATGCCCTTGCCCACCACGTATTCGTCGTATTCCGGGTGCTTGTCCAACCAGCCCTTGATGAACGGGCAGCGTGCCACGATGACGCGGCCGCGGGCGATCACGTCCTTGATCGCCTCCTGCGCGAGCAGATTCGCCAGGCCCTTGCCGCTGAATTCCTGATCCACCTCGGTATGAATGAAGGTGGTGTCGTTGTCGTCGCGCTCGCGGTACTCGCTGAACCCGGCGAGCGAATTCCCGTACCACACCTCGTACCGGTGTTGCGCGTCGTTACGAACGACTGCGGCCGTCACAGCCTGTTCGCTCATTGTTCAGTTCTCCTTCCGCACCCGCACCGGATGTCTGCTCATAATCGACACGCGATTGAACGCGCCGATAGTGGTCGCAGCCCAGATGAGAACGGACATCTGGTCATCCGACAAATGTTGCCGCGCAGCAGCATACTCACGCTGCATGGTCTCCTCATCCGGCAATGAGGTGACCGTCTCGGCCACCGAGAGCGCGGCCTGCTGCAGTTCCGTGAACAGGTACGGACTGCGGCGCCAGGCGGTCAGGACATCCAATTGCTGCTGGGTGACGCCGGCTTCGCGGGCGTACCGGGAATGCAGGTCCAGGCAGAACGGGCAACCGGTGAGCTGGGAGACGCGGACATTCACCAATTCCATGACCGCGCGGTCCAGATCGGCGGCCGCGGCGGCGTTCCGCACCGCGAACGCGACGCTGTTGAGTTCGCGGAAGACCTCGGGTGTCTGCTTGTCGATCCACACCCGGTCGTGAGTTACAGGCGACTGCATAGTGGCTGCATCGTAAGCCGAGAATGTGAACCGTGCCTTCTGGTCTGAAAATTGGTGTTTCAGACCGAGGTCCTCCCGGTGAACTCACCGGGGACTTCCACGTGAACTCAGCGTGCCGCGGCCGCCCGCTGCCGGGCGAAGAAATCGAGCACGGCCGCGTGCCAGGCATCGGGCTGCTCCACCATGACGACGTGCCCGCCCGGGAGTTCGGTGTACTCGGCCCCCGGAATCCCGGCGGCCTGTTCGCGGGCGTTGGCCGGATCGCAGAGCAGGTCGCCGGCGAGCCCGATGACCAGCGTCGGCACCGCCACCTGCGGCAGGTCGGCACGCACGTCCGTGTGCTCGATCAGCGCCGCCTGCGCGGCGGTGCCACCCGGGATGTTCGCGGCGGTCTGCGCCAGGATCGCCGAAAGCTGCTCTTCGGGAAGGGCATTCACGAAGTCCGCGCTGAACCCGGCGAGCAGGACGAACCGCGCGAAGGATTCGTTGTCCCCAGCGGCCAGGGCGCGCTGCCACAGTTGGATGTTCAGCCGCGACCGATTGTCGGGCCGGGCGAAGCCGCCGGTGAGCACCAGCCCGCGCACTCGTTCCGGATGCCGCACCGCCGCCCGGATCGCCACCGCGGTGCCGAGGGAGAAGGCGACGATCGAAAAGGTCTCGGCCTCGCGGGCCACCGCCTCGGCGACCAGGGCGTCGGCGAGCGAGTCCAGGGTGAGTGGAGTGTCGTCGGCCGGGTAATCGGAACCGATGACCAGGTGATCGGTGGCGAGCAGGGGAATCAGGCCGCCGAAGTTGGCGTCGATGCCGCCGCCTCCACCGTGGGCCAGCACGATGGCGGGGCCGGAACCGGAGACCTGGGTGGTGAGGACCGGGCTTTCGGGAGAAATGTTCGTCATGGCGGCGACGTTAGGGATTCACATGGATGTGAAGGTCAACGCGATGTGCGGGAGGTCACAGTGCTGATCGGCGAACTGTCCCGGGCCACCGGGGTGCCCGCCCGGCTGCTGCGCTACTACGAGGAGCAGGGACTGCTTGTCCCGCACCGGGATTCGAACGGCTACCGCAGCTACCCCGCCACCGCCCCGGATCGGGTCGCCCGCATCCGCGAACTCCTCGACGCCGGACTGCCCACCCGCGATATCCGGGAGCTGCTGCCCTGCGCCACCGAATCCGGCTTCCAGCACTGTGATCACTCCCGGCAGGTGGTGAGCGACGGCCTGGATCGCCTCGACGACCAGATCGCCGAGCTGACCCAGCGCCGCATGCTGCTGGCCCGGCACCGGGACGCGGTCCTGGCCGCGCCCTACGACCCGAATCCCGGTGTGGCCGAGGCGTCCTGAGCGGACTCGGAACGGTTACCCGGTTTCTTCCCGGAGGCGGCGGTTGACCTCGGTGAAACCCGCTGCCACAGCGGCCAATTGCTCTGGAGTGAAGGCGTCGACGAAGAATTCTCGCACCGTCTCGACGTGGCCAGGGGCGGCCTGTTCGAGGCGCTCGCGTCCGGCGTCGGTGAGGCGGGCGTAGACCGCGCGTAGATCGGTGCGGCAGTTGCGGCGGGTCACCAGGCCCGCCTTCTCCAGCTGGTCGACCTGGTAGGTGAGCTTGCTCTTGGAGTTGAGCAGGGTCGAGGCCAGTTCGGTCATGCGCAGTTCGCCGTCGGGGGCGGCGGCGAGGCGGACCAGGATCTCGTATTGCAGGTGGGAGAGTCCGGAGTCCCGCTCGAGCTGTCTGCCGAGCCGGCGTTCCAGCAGGCTGGAGGCGCTCAGGAAGGCCAACCAGGCCGCCCGCTCCTCCTCGTTCAGCCAGCGTGGACTCATCTGCCCAGGTTACAGCCGGTTGTTCGGGTTGGAATAACATCCGGCCCCCTGCGGTTCAAATTTGAACACTGTGCCTCATTCAAAGAACTGGTCCCTGGCCTCAGGAGCAATCATGAGCAGCACCTTCGTCGGTGCAAGCGTCCGCACCCGCGTGCGGATTCCGCTGACCTTCGCCGACGGCTACTCGACGACCGCACAGGCGGTCACCTTCGACGGCCTCGCCGACGGCCGCGAGCACGTCGCCCTCGTCCTCGGTGAACCCGGCCTCGGACCGGACGGGCCGGCCACGCCGCTGGTGCGGCTGCACTCCGAATGCCTCACCGGCGACGTCTTCGGCTCCGCCCGCTGCGACTGCGGACCGCAGCTGCGCGAGGCCGTCGAGCTCATCACCGGCACCGGCGGCATCCTGCTCTACCTGCGCCAGGAGGGCCGCGACATCGGCCTCTACAACAAGCTCGACGCCTACGCGCTGCAGGACTCGGGCCTGGACACCTACCAGGCCAATACCGAACTCGGCTTCGACGAGGACGCCCGCGACTACACCGCGGCCGCCCAGATGCTGACCGCCCTCGGCGTCGGCGAACTCGACCTGCTCACCAACAACCCCGACAAGGTCCGCCAGCTGACCGCGCTCGGCGTGACGGTGCGCGACACCGTCCCCACCGGCGTCCACGCCACCCCCGACAACCTGCGCTACCTGCGCGCCAAGGCCGAGCACACCGGGCACACCATCCGGCTCGTCGGCTGAGCCGACCATCCAGCTCCGAGGCTGAGCCGACCATCCAGCTTCGTGGCTGAGCCGACCATCCAGCTCCGTGGCTGAGCCGACCATCGAGTTCCGTGGTTGAGATCGAGAGGAAATCCCATGTCCCAGGCCGTGACTCACGAGCGGACGGACCGCATGCCGGTGCTCTACCTGAGCCACGGCGCACCGCCCCTGGCCGACGACCCGATCTGGCCCGGCCAACTCGCCGCCTGGTCGGCCGAACTGCCCAGGCCCACCGCCATTCTGGTGGTCTCCGCGCACTGGGAGGACGCGCCCGTCACCCTCGGCGCTACCACCACGGTGCCGCTGCTCTACGACTTCTGGGGCTTCCCCGAGCACTACTACCGGGTCCGCTACGCCGCCCCGGGCGCTCCCGACCTGGCCGCGAAAGTCCGTGCGCTGCTGGGTAGTCCGGGCCGGCCGGTGCACGACGCGCCGACCCGCGGCCTCGACCACGGCGCGTACGTGCCGCTCGTCGAGATGTATCCCGATGCCGACATCCCGGTCCTGCAGCTGTCCCTGCCGACCCTCGACCCGGTCGGCCTCTACGACCTGGGCCGCCGTCTCGCCCCGCTGCGCGACGAGGGCGTCCTCATCCTCGGCAGCGGCTTCTTCACGCACAACCTGCGTGAGGCGAACTTCTCCATGCCGGCCGACTTCGCGCCCGGCTGGTCCCGGGAATTCGACCATTGGGGCGACGAGGCACTGGCCGCCGGCGACATCGACGCCCTGCTGGACTTCGAGCGCACCGCCCCCGACGCCCGCCGCGCCCACCCGCGCACCGAGCATTTCGCGCCGCTGTTCGTGACCCTCGGCGCGGGCGCGGACGAACTGGCCACGCAGCACACCGCCATCGACGGCTTCTGGTACGGAATGGCCAAGCGCTCCATCCAGATCGGCTGATCCGGGCGCGCCGGCGCTCAGTCCCCCTGGCGGGCAGTGCCGTTCGACCCGACCCGGGCAGTGCCGTTCGACTCGACCCGGGCAGCGTCGTTCGACCCGGCCGGCGGATCACACGTCTGTCCGCCGCCGTAGAGCTCGATCTTGTAGTCGAGGACCACCAGGGTGGATTGCAGTTCCTCGATCTGGGTGAGCACTTCGGCGCGGGTCCGCCGGAACATCTCGAGCCGCTCCGGATAGGTGTGCTCCCCGGCCCGCACCAGCTCCGCGTACTTGACCATGTCGGCCACCGACATGCCCGTGCGCCGCAGCTTCCCGATGAACGCCAGCCAGCCCAGATCCCGGTCGCTGAACCGGCGCTGGCCGGAGTGGTCGCGGCCCACGTAGTCCATCAGGCCGATGCGCTCGTACCAGCGCAGCGTGTCCCGGGTCAGGCCGCACCGATCGGAGACCTCGCCGATCGAATATCGCGGCCGTTCGTGCTCCACGGTGTCCTGCGGTGCCGGATTGCGCTGTTGTACCGGTGCTGCGCTCATCGGTCTCGCCCCTTCCTGCCGACCATCCACGACGTTAGTGGGTTGGAGTGCACTCCAAGCAAGCCTACGGGCGTGCGACGTCGAGGGCGTGGGTGCGCGAAGTTTCGATGTGCGGCTCGACCGGCCCGTTTCGCGCCTACCCTGGGGTCATGGCTGGAAAAGACGTGGATCGGATCAGGGCCCGCTCGGCCCTGGAGACGGCCAAGGAACAACCGGTGATCACGGCCATTGCCGCGCTGCCGGTGGTGGCGGTGCTGGGCGTGGTGTGGTGGCTGCTCGGCTTCTGGCCGGCGCTGCTGCTCTTGCTGATCTTCGGTGGTGTCGTGGTGTGGAAGGGCAAGCTACTCGGCTGAGCCCGGCCCTGCCGGGGTAGCCGGGCCTACCGCGGCACGTGGAATCGCACCAGTTCACCCGTGCCCGGGTCGGCGGCTGCCCACGGGCGGTCGAACTCGATGACCGCCAGCGCCGAGGTGGGAAATTTCGCGCTCATCTCCTCGGCCGGGCCGGAATGCCGGTTGGCTGCCAATTCCCATGCCGTCCAGGGCATTCCGGGGGAGTGGCCGATGACCAGCAGGGTTTCCACGGCATCGTCGGTGAGTTGCAGCATCTCGATGATGATGTGCGGGGACGCCTCGTAGATCGAGCTCTCGAACGTCACCGGCGCGGTGATGCCGGTGGCCACCAAGGTCTCCCGCGTTCGCGTCGAAGTGGAACAGAGGACGGCGTCGATCTCCGGCTGGGTGGCGCGCAGCCAGTCACCCGCCAGCGCCGCCTCGCGCCGCCCGCGCGGGGCCAGGGGCCGCTCGTGGTCCTGCACGCCCTCCGGGTATCCGGATTTGCCGTGCCGCATCAGGATGAGAGTCCGCACCATAGGCATTACGGTAGGGGGCCTCGAGTGCGCCCGGGAGACCGGTCTCACAGCGGTGCACGCCGGTGCCGACGCGAGACAGTGCTCACACTCGAGGCACACTGAAGGTGGCGACACATCGCAGTGCCGACACCCGATGGAACGCCGCCTATATTAGAACGTGTTCTACCGACCCTGCTCGACCCCGAGCGGAGTATTACACGCGACAGTTTCGAGGATCTGCGAGATATGGCCTATGTGATCACGCAGCGTTGTTGCAACGACGCCAGCTGCGTACCCGAGTGTCCGGTCGATTGCATTCGTCCCACGCCCGAGCAACGCGAGTTCGCCACCACCGAGCAGCTCTACATCGACCCGGACACCTGCATCGACTGCGGCGCCTGCGTCGACGCCTGCCCGGTCGACGCGATCTTCTCCGAGGACGATCTGCTCGCCTCGCTGGCGCGCTTCCGCGATATCAATGCCGCCTACTTCCAACGGCATCCGCTGGAGTCGAACTTCGAGCCGCTGGTCGCGCCGTCCCGGGCGCCCAAGGAACTGGGCACGCTGCGGGTTGCCATCGTCGGCGCGGGCCCTGCCGCCTGCTACGCCGCCGAGGAGCTGCTGCGCCGCGCCGATGTCGAGGTGGAGCTGTTCGACCGGCTGCCCACCCCGTACGGCCTGGTGCGCGCGGGCGTCGCCCCCGACCACCCGGGCACCAAGTCGGTGGCCGGCCTGTTCGAGTCGGCCTTCCGGCGCGAGGCGCTGCAGTACCGGTTGAATGTCGAAGTCGGCAAGCACATCTCGCACGAGGAGCTGCTCGCCCACCACCACGCCGTCATCTACGCCGTCGGCGCGGCCACCGACCGCCACCTCGGCATCCCCGGCGAGGAGCTGCCCGGTAGCCACTCCGCCACCGAGTTCGTGGCCTGGTACAACGGCCACCCGGACTTCGCCGACCGTGAATTCGACCTCTCCGGCGAGCGCGCCGTCATCGTCGGCAACGGCAATGTGGCGCTCGACGTGGCCCGCGTGCTCACCGTCGACCCGGACGAGCTGGCCAAGACCGATATCGCCGACCATGCCCTGGATGCGCTGCGCCGCAGCAACATCACCGAGGTCGTGGTGCTGGGCCGCCGCGGTCCGCTGCAGGCCGCCTACACCTCGCCGGAGTTCCTGGCGCTCACGCACCTGAAGGGCGTCGACATCATTGTCGACCCCGAGGACCTGGTCCTGGACCCGGCCTCGCAGGCCGAGCTGGACGACCCGGAGGTCGAGCCCTCGCTGCAGCTCAAGTACACCCTCGCCCAGGAATACGCCGCCGGTTCCCGCAACCCGGACAACAAGCGAATCGTGTTCCGCTACCTGGTCTCTCCCACCGCCATCACCGGCGGCGGCAAGGCCGAGACGGTCGAGTACGTGCACAACGAGCTGGTCGAGGAGAACGGCCGCACCGTGGCCCGCGCCTCGGACCGCACCGGCACCGTCGAGGCGTCGCTGGTGCTGCGCTCCATCGGCTACAAGGGCGAGCCCGTCGCGGACGTGCCGTTCGACGAGTCCGCCGGCGTCATCCCCAATGACAAGGGCCGAGTCCTGGCCGCCGGCAATCCCGTTGCGGGCGTCTACGTCTCCGGCTGGATCAAGCGCGGCCCGCGCGGCGTCATCGGCTCCAACCGCATGGACTCGCAGGAGACCGTCGACCAGCTCATCGAGGACTTCACCCAGGGCAAGCTCGCTGCCCCGCAAGCCGGTCGTGCCGCGCTGGAGGCCCTCCTCGCCGAGCGTCAGCCCGACCAGATCGGCCGGGACGGCTGGAAGGCCATCGACGCCGCCGAGAAGACCGCGGGCAAGTCCGCGGGCCGCCCGCGCGTGAAGTTCACCAGCGTCGAGAACCTCCTCAAGGCCGCCAAGGGCTAGACCCAACTCTCGGGACTCTCAGGGCATGCACCGATGGCTGTGGCCCCACCTGTAATGGGTGGGGCCACAGCCGTTTTCGCGGTTGTTCGGGGGCCGTATCGAATTCAGCTGGGCAGTATGAATTCAGCTGGGCAGCGGCCCGATGCGCACCGCCGTGGTCGTGACCCCGCCCACCACGAACCACAGCCGCAGTGCCGCCGGATGCCCGGTTCGATCGCCCGGCTCGTACCGGCTGCGCACGCTGATGTGCTGGCGCGCCAGCACCGGCGCCACGTACTCGATGACCGCGCGATGCGGCCCGGCCACCAGCTTCGGGTAGTCGACCAGGTACTGCTCCACCGCCTGCCAGTAGGCCGCGTTGTTCACGTGGTTGTACTGGTCGATATCGGTGGCGCGCACCGGGAACGGCAGATCGACATCCGATTCCGGCGGCGTGGGGTCGGTGAGCCAGGGCCGCCAGCGCAGCCGGTGCTGATCGGTGGTGCGGGCGAGCTCGGCCAGGCCCTCGTCGCTGATCCGGGTCGGCATATTGGTGAACTCGTTGATATTGATCCAGAACCCTTCGGTCTCGATCAGGCCGCCGTTCTCGCTGGTGATCCGCACCCGCATATTGGTCCACCGCGTCGACATGGCCGAACACCAGCGCCGCAGTTCCACCCGGTCCGGCCAGTGGATGGGCCGCACCACGTCCACCACGGTGCGCCGCACGATCCAGGCCGGATCCGTCCGATGGAAGAATCCGGATTGCATTTCCTCCCAGGCGATGTCCTGGAGGTAGCGGGCCACGGCATCGAATCGCAGCCGTTGATAGGGATCCACGTCGCCGGCTCGGACGGGCCACGCGGAAGCGAAGCCCATGCCCTCCTGGGGAAGCGGGGCGAGTGGCTCATCGAGTGACACTGGTGCTCCTCGCGCTGCACGGTGTGCCGCATGTCTTTCCAAAAGCACCGGTGAGGTGCCTACTGACCGAAGTCCGTGACATGACTCTACGGGGCGTGCGGGACACACTCACGTCGAGTCACCTGTACTTCTGTTCGGGGAACGACAGTGTTTCTCGGCTGCGGAGATCAGTCCAGCCGAATGGGAAACGGCACTGTTCGGGGCTTGACGGGGTCGTCGCGCACTGTCGCGGTCATCGGCGGAACGACTGCGCGGAGATCGGGGGAATGACAGTGCGTCGCACGGCCCGTAGCCTTTCCTGTTGTATATCCAGCGGCAGGGAGGACGACGCAGGGTGGCCGCAGGGGCGAGGGCCGGTTCGCGGTTCGGGCAGTACGAGTTGCGGCGGCTGCTCGGGGTCGGCGGCATGGGCGAGGTCTATGAGGCCTACGACACGGTGCGCGACCGGGTGGTCGCGGTGAAACTGCTGGATGTCGATCTGGCGCGGCAGCCCACCTATGTCGAGCGCTTCCGCCGCGAATCCCGCACCGCCGCCAAACTCCAGGAACCGCACGTCATTCCGGTGCACGACTGGGGTGAGGTGGACGGCGTCCTGTTCATCGACATGCGGCTGGTGCGCGGCCGCGACCTCAAGGCCTACCTGCACGACGAGGGCCCGATGGCGCCCGAGCAGGCCGTCACCGTGGTGGAGCAGGTCGCCGCCGCACTCGACGCCGCCCACGAGAGCGGGCTCGTGCACCGCGACGTCAAACCCGCCAATATCCTGCTCACCGGCGAAACCTTCGCCTACCTGGTGGATTTCGGCATCGCGCACACCGAGTCCGACGTCCAGCTCACTCAGACCGGCAATGCCATCGGCTCCTTCGCCTACATGGCCCCGGAACGCTTCGAGCACAATGCCTCGGTCTCGCCCGGCGCCGACATCTACGCATTGGCCTGCGTGCTCTACGAATGCCTCACCGGCGGTCCGCCGTTCCGGGTGGAGGGCAATCTCGCCACCATCCGGGCCCACATGCTCACGCCCCCGCCGCGGCCCAGCGTCCGCGCCGGGGTCCCGGTCGGTCTGGACCAGGTGGTCGCCATCGGTATGGCCAAGGATCCGACCCGGCGCTACGCCACCGCCGGGCAGCTCGCCCGCGCCGCCCGGGCCGCACTGATGCGGACCGGCCACGGCGAGCGCACCCGCACCACCGTGCCGCCCGCCCCACCGACCATCGGTTCCCCGGCCGTCCCGCCCGGACACTCCGGGCACTCCGGGCCGAATTACCTCGATCAGCCGTCGGGCTCCGTCGATTACCCGCGTCCCGGTCGTCCGGCCGGGCCCGGCGAAGGTCCCGGGGGTGGTCATCCCTCGGGCCCGGTGGACTACACCCGGGGACCGCAGCCCCCGGTGGACCGTTCGGGACCGCAGCAGCTTTCCGGCCCGGTGGATTACCCGCGCGACGGCCAGGTTTCCGGCCCGGTCCCCGCCGGGCCGGGCAACAACGAACCGACCGTGCTGCGCGGGGTTCCCGCCGGGCAGGCCGGGTATCTGCCCGGCCACGGGTCGTACGTGCACCCGGCAGGGCCCTACGCGAACCAAACCGCGCCTTACGCGAACCAGGCCGCGCCCTACGAGAACCCGGCCCTGCCCCGCGAGCACCCTTCCTCGCCGCTGCCGTTGCCACCCGCCGGACGCAACAATGTGCCGCTGCTGGTGGGCGCGCTCATCGGGGTGGTCCTGGTGCTGGGCGCGGTGCTCGCGTGGGCACTGTTGTCCGGCAAGACCGGTGGCGACGGTGCCGGCGGCGTCACGACGGTCACCGGTTCGGCACAGACCAGCGCCGCGTACACCTCCATGACCACCGCCCGCACGACCGTCCCGACCACCACCCTGGTCCCGCTCTCGGGCACCGTATCCGGTACGGACACACAGGGTTTCACCGCGCAGCCGCCGCGCTGCAATGCCGACGACCCGGCCATGGCCATCGGCCGCACCGACAAATCGCGCCTGGTGGTGTGCCGCACCCTGACCGGCCGCTTCTATTACAAGGGCGTCCGCATCAGCGACAATGCGGGCATTCAGCTCGACGACCCGGTACCCGACGGCACCGGCGGTTTCACGGTCGTCAATCCCACCGACGGCACGCAGTACCGGATCACCGCCTACAGCCTGGTCATCACCACCGGCGGTCAGGTCGCGGCCAATGAGTCCATGATCGAATACGCCCATCGCTGAGCTCCACCGCCTCCCCGCACCTTCAGCGGGCGGACGAGAGCCGTTGCCGTTTCCGCACCCGTGCCTGCGGATGGTGCCGAACCGATTGTGGGCGTACCCGATGAGTTACCCCGAACGTTCCGAAATCAGTTGTCGCCTTGGGAGTCGTGAAACGACAGCGTGCGTCGGGCGCGAGGCGTGGAGCTCGTTGGCAGGGGGCGCGTGCATCAGCTAGGTTCGGCAGGTATCCGCCGTGAATTGATCGGAGTTGATCGAGAATGCGCGCAGCCGTGGTGAGCAAGCTGGAAGGCCCGGAGGCCATCGAGGTTCTCGAGATTCCCGAGCCGGCGGGGTATCCGGGCGGCGTCGTCATCGACGTGCACGCGGCCGGGATCGCCTTCCCCGATGTACTCATGACCCGCGGCCTGTACCAGATGAAGCCGCCGCTGCCCTACGTCGTCGGCTGCGAGGTCGGCGGCATCGTGCGCGAGGCGCCGGAGGGCTCGCACGTGCGGCCCGGCGACCGGGTGGTCGCGCTGACCCTGCTCGGCAACGCGGCCGCGGAAGTCGCGGTGGCGCCGGCGGAAATGGTCTTCAAACTGCCCGACAATGTGTCGCTCGAGTCCGGGGCGGGCGTGCTGTTCAACGACCTGACCGTGCACTTCTGCCTCCGCAACCGCGGCCGCCTGGCCCCCGGGGAGACCGTGCTGGTGCACGGCGCCGCCGGCGGCATCGGCACCTCCACGCTGCGCATGGCACAGGCGCTGGGCGCTGGGCGCGTCGTCGCCGTGGTCAGCACGGAGGAGAAGGCCGAGGTCGCCCGGGCCAACGGGGCCACCGACGTGGTGCTCACCGACGGCTGGCTGGCCGCGGTCAAGGAACTCACCGGCGGCCGCGGCGTCGACATCGTGCTCGACCCGGTCGGCGGCGACCGCTTCACCGACAGCATTCGCTCGCTGGCTTCGGCCGGGCGGCTGCTGGTGGTCGGCTTCACCGCGGGCGACATCCCCACCGTCAAGGTGAACCGCCTGCTGCTCAAGAACGTCGAGGTGGTCGGCGCGGCCTGGGGCGAGTGGGTCATGTCCCACCCGGGCTACCTGCAGGAGCAGTGGGCCGAGGTGGCACCGCTGCTCGCGAACGGCAAGATCACCCCGCCGGAGCCCGTGCTCTACGCCCTCGCGCACACCGCCGAGGCGGTCTCCGCCCTCGACAAGCGCACCGCCACCGGCAAGGTCGTCGTCACCCTCCGCTGACCCGGTTCGCCCGGCGCGATCGCGCGCGCACCGTGTCCGGCTCCCGTAGCGTCACCGATCGTGAAGTTGTCCAACCGGGTGCTGAACCGGACCCTGCTCGCGCGTCAGCATCTGCTCGAGCGGTCCGGGCTCGGCGTGCACGAGCTGTGCGACCATCTCATCGGCCTGCAGGCGCAGGACATGCTGCCGCCGTTCGTCGCATTGTGGAGCCGCACAGCCGATTTCGATCCCGGGACGGTGTCGAAGGCCCTCGACGACCGGTCGCTGGTGCGAATCACCCTGATGCGCGGCACCATTCACCTGGTTACCCCGCCCGACGCGCTGCGCATCGCCCCGCACATCCAGCCGGAACTCGAAAAGATCCCCTTCCGTAAGGGTTTCAACTTCGGCGCGCTGGTCGGCCTGGATCCCGAGGAGGTGCGCGCGCAGGGGGAAGAGGTACTCGGCGACGAGCCGACGCCCGCCGCGACGCTGCGCGAACACGCCGCCGCCCGGTACCCGGACCGCGATCCCGGCGCGATCGTGCAGGCCTGGCTCTACCAGCTCCCCGTCCTGCAGACCCCGCCCCGTGGCCGGTGGGGCGACAGCAGCCGTCCGGTCTGGTCCCGCGTGCAACCCTGGCTCGGCGCAGCCCCCGACCCCGGCTACCCGCTCGAGGAACTGCTGCTGCGCTATCTGCGCGCCTTCGGTCCCGCCACCACCATGGA
The DNA here is from genome assembly GCF_042754245.1 of Nocardia sp. NPDC059228. NCBI lineage: Bacteria > Bacillati > Actinomycetota > Actinomycetes > Mycobacteriales > Nocardiaceae > Nocardia > Nocardia sp. NPDC059228. The sequence goes on from NZ_JBHZAL010000003.1 coordinate 26,486, forward strand.
CATGCAGACCTGGTCCAAGCTCACCGGCATGAAGAAGGCTGTCGAGAAGCTCGGCGACCGGGTCCGCACCTACATCGACGACCGCGGCCGCACCCACTACGACGCCGCCGACGCCACCCTCGCCGACCCGGATCTGCCCGCCCCCGTCCGCCTGCTGGGCTGGTACGACAACGCCATCCTGTCCCACCAGGACCGCACCCGCATCGTCCCCGACGGCAATGCCCCGCCCCTGCGCGCCTTCGCCAACCAGGTCTCCCCGATCCTGATCGACGGTTTCCTCTCGGGCGTCTACAAGGTGTTCACCAAGGGGGACACCGCGTCGCTGCGGATCAGCCCGCACGCCAGGTGGTCCCGCGCCGACCGCGCCGCGGTGGAGGCGGAAGCCGCTGCCCTGCTCTCCTTCTCGGAACCGGACCGCAAGCCCGTCGTCGAAATCCTCGATCCCGGAGCGGACCTGCGGCTCTGACCGGGCTGTCGCGGATTCTCAGTGCGCGGCGCGGTACGCCGGCGCCTTGCTCGACCCGGACGGGGTGAGCGTGCGCAGCAGCGGCAGGGTGCGCTGCGGGACGACGGTGGACAACACCACCACGCTGTGCGACCGCACCACCGAGCTGGTCCGGTCGATGCTCAGCAGGACGGCCTGCAATCCGGCGTGCGAATCCGCGCCGATCCGGCACAGCACATCCCCGGTACCGGTGGTGGCGTAGGCCTCCAGCACCCCGGGGATGGCGTCGAGATCGGTGGCGACCGCTTCCAGCGCGCCCTGCGCGATCTCCAGCGTCACGAACGCCTGCACATCGAAACCGGCCGCGGTGACATCGATCTGCGGATCGTAGGAGGAGATCACCCCCGCCTCCTCCATGCGCGCGATGCGCGACTGCACGGTGGCGCGGGCGACCCGGGTGCGGCGGGAGAGTTCCAGAATGCCCGCCTTCTGGTACTCGTGCATGGCGGTGAGGATGGCCAGATCCAGCTCATCCAGCCGGGCGGGCGTGCGGGACATGGCGGAACCTCCGCTCGTGAGTTCGCTGCTATTCAAATTGTCCAGCACCCGGCGGCAGATGGTGGTGCAATTCACCAGAGTGTCCAGTGGAATTCGGCGATATTGCCTAGTCGCGCCGCTGGGCCTTTCCTGGGCACATGAGCATCGACGCAGGACACCACGGCAGCGCCCACGCCCGCCCCGGATTCGCTCGGGCCCGATCCGGCGACCTGCCCGGCGACGACGAACTCCGCCGCCTCGTCGGCCTGGTGGACCACGATGCCGCCGCGGACCCGTTCCCCGTACTGGGCTGGGACGCCCTCGTCTGGGTGGTCGGCAATGCCACCCAGACCGCGCACTACCTCCAGTCCGCCTTCGGCATGCGGCTGGAGGCCTACTCGGGTCCCGAAACCGGCAATCGTGACCACAAGGCGTTCGTGCTGCGCAGCGGCGGCGCCCGATTCGTCGTCAAGGGCGCGGTGGATCCGGCCAGTCCGCTTGTCGCACACCACGATCTGCACGGGGACGGGGTGGTGGACATCGCGCTCGAGGTCCCGGACGTGGACCGCTGCGTCCGCCGCGCCCGCGCCCAGGGCGCCACCGTGCTGGTCGAACCGCACGACGAGACCGACGACTACGGCACCGTCCGCACCGCCGCCATCGGCACCTACGGCGACACACGGCACACCCTCGTCGACCGCTCCCGCTACTACGGCCCCTACCTGCCCGGCTACACCCCGCGCCGCTCCGCCTACGCCCCGCGGGCCGGCCAACCCCGGCGCATCTTCCAGGCCATCGACCACGTGGTCGGCAACGTGGAACTCGGGCGCATGGACGACTGGGTCGAGTTCTACCGGCGCGTCATGGGTTTCGAGAACATGGCCGAATTCGTCGGCGACGACATCGCCACCGAGTACTCCGCCCTGATGAGCAAGGTGGTGGCCAACGGCAACCATCGGGTCAAGTTCCCGCTCAACGAACCCGCCCCCAGTCGCAAGCGCTCGCAGATCGACGAGTACCTCGAGTTCTACCGCGGACCCGGCGTCCAGCACATCGCGCTGGCGACCGGCGACATCCTCGCCGCCGTCGACGTGCTGCGCCGGGAGGGCATCGAATTCCTCGACACCCCCGACAGCTACTACGAGGACCCGGAACTGCGCGCCCGCATCGGCCATGTCCGCGTCCCGGTCGCCGAACTGCAGCGCCGCGGCATCCTGGTCGACCGCGACGAGGACGGCTACCTGCTGCAGATCTTCTGCAAGCCCCTCACCGACCGGCCCACCGTCTTCTTCGAGCTGATCGAACGCCACGGCTCCCTCGGCTTCGGCAAGGGCAACTTCAAGGCGCTCTTCCAGGCAATAGAACGTGAACAAGAGGCACGCGGAAACCTCTGAACTGTGCCCGATTGCCCTCCGCTTCGCTCCGGGCGGGTTCGCGGCGCTGGAGGTCTCGTTCTTCCCTCCCCGCGCTCCTCCGCTTCGTTCCCCGCTCCGCTCGGTCCAGAACGAGACGCGCCGCGAACCATGGGGTTTCGCTGTCTGCGCAACGGCTGCTCCTGGCTGCGCACAGTAGAGTCGGGTCCATGCGAATGGCGTCCGCGGTTGTCACGGGGTTGAGCCTCGCGCTGCTGGTGTCGGCGTGTGGGGGGAAGAGCGATTCCGGCGACGAGCCGGGGTTCAAACCGCCGCAGAAGGTGGCGGCGCTGGGCCCGTTCGTCGGGGAATGCGGCCACCTCACCGACGACGAGGTACGCGACCTGGGTGGGCTCGGCACCCTCACCACCGTCTTCAAGAACTCGACCGGCTGCAACTGGCAGGCCGGCGGAATCAGTTCCTCCAGCGTCACTTTCGCCTCCTACCGCGGCAGTCCCATCGATCGCGAGAAGGCGTGGGTGGCCAGCGTGGGCCGCACCCCGGACACCATCGAGGTGGGCGGGAAGAAGGGCTTCCAGGCTCTCGACCCCAGCAACGCCGTCTGCGATCTCGCGGTGCAGCTGGACGACGACTTCTTCGAATGGTCCATCTCCTACGGCGTATTCAGCAGCGGCAACCTCGGCAACCCGTGTGACCGCACTCGCAAGATGGCCGAACTGACCGTGCAGCGGCTCGGATGAGGGGGACCGGAATGTCAGGTCGATCCAGGCGGGTGCGCGGCGCGATCGCCCTCTCGGTGCTGGCCCTGACCGCCGCGCTGGGCGGCTGCGGCAAGACCGTCCCCGGCAGCGCGCTGCCTGCGGGCGGCACCACCGGCACCGGTACCGGCGGAACCTCGCGCATCAACACCAATTTCGACAAGCTGCTGCGCGAATGCCAGGTGGTCGCCCAGGACGACATCGCGAAATCGGTGGGCGACAACATGTATGTGGAGCCGTCCTTCAATGGCGCGGTCTGCATGTGGAACCTCACCGGCGGCACCGCCGGCAGCGGCATGGTCACTCTCAGCTGGTACGAGCTGGGCTCGCTCAACAACGAGAAGCAGAACAACGACCGCCTGAAGTATGTGACCAACGACATAACCGTCCAGGGCCGCCGCTCGGTGGAAACCCGCCGCCCGAACGATCCGGACTCCTGCGGCGTGAGCGCGCCGGCCGCGGATACCGGCATCGTCGGCTGGTGGGTCAACTATCGCAGCGGATCTCAGCATGCGGACCCCTGCGATGCGGCGCGCAAGCTGGTCGAGTTGACGTTGAACCTGGCTCGATAACGGCTCTACCAGCCCCGGTGGGGGGACCCTCTTTTGCCCCCGAAAGAGCCGACGAGTATCGTGGACCGCTGTGCCCGGAGCATGCGGGCAAGTTGATGTGCAGTACGTAGGCCAGCGAGAGCGGCTGACCGTTTCAGCATGCCTTGAAAAAGGCCTCTGAACTGTGCACGACACGCCCGACCTCGTGGAGACGAAATGCCATGAGAACAGGGCGGAAAGCTCGAATGACAAAGACATGAAGTTCCAGACACCTGGTTACTAAAAGGAAAGCCGGTCTATGCCAACCATCAACCAGCTGGTCCGCAAGGGTCGCCGCGACAAGGTCGCCAAGACCAAGACTGCGGCCCTCAAGGGGAGCCCGCAGCGTCGTGGCGTGTGCACCCGCGTGTACACCACGACCCCGAAGAAGCCGAACTCCGCGCTGCGTAAGGTCGCGCGTGTTCGCCTGACCAGCGCGGTCGAGGTCACGGCTTACATCCCCGGTGAGGGCCACAACCTGCAGGAGCACTCGATGGTGCTCGTCCGCGGCGGTCGTGTGAAGGACCTCCCGGGTGTGCGCTACAAGATCATCCGCGGCTCGCTCGACACCCAGGGTGTCAAGAACCGCAAGCAGGCCCGCAGCCGCTACGGCGCCAAGAAGGAGAAGAGCTAATGCCGCGCAAGGGTCCCGCTCCCAAGCGTCCCCTGATCAACGACCCGGTCTACGGCTCGCCCCTGGTGACGCAGCTGGTCAACAAGATCCTGCTGGACGGCAAGAAGTCCACCGCCGAGCGCATCGTCTACGGCGCCCTCGAGCAGGCTCGTGAGAAGACCGGCACCGACCCGGTCGTCACCCTCAAGCGCGCGCTCGACAACGTCAAGCCCGCCCTCGAGGTGAAGCCCCGCCGCGTCGGTGGCGCCACCTACCAGGTGCCGGTCGAGGTTCGTCCCGGCCGCGCCAACACCCTGGCGCTGCGCTGGCTGGTCAACTACTCCCGCGCTCGTCGCGAGAAGACCATGATCGAGCGTCTGGCCAACGAGCTGCTGGACGCCAGCAACGGCCTGGGCGCTTCGGTGAAGCGTCGCGAGGACACCCACAAGATGGCCGAGTCCAACCGGGCCTTCGCGCACTACCGCTGGTGACCTGTGGCCCGGCCCTCCGTTCGGAAGTGCCGGGAGACGAGTCACATGTCGGGCGCGACAGCTGAGCTGTTCCAAGCGAGGCACCCACGCGTCGCGCCCGACGTTGACACCGAGGGCTTCGGAGAACTCGAGGCCTATCCCGTTGAATCCCAACTAGCTACGAGCGGGGAAGATTTCCGTGGCACAGGACGTGCTCACCGACCTGCACAAGGTCCGCAACATCGGCATCATGGCCCACATCGATGCCGGTAAGACGACGACTACCGAACGCATCCTCTTCTACACCGGTATCACCTACAAGATCGGTGAGGTGCACGACGGCGCCGCCACCATGGACTGGATGGCGCAGGAGCAGGAACGCGGCATCACCATCACGTCGGCCGCGACGACCTGTTTCTGGAAAGACAACCAGATCAACATCATCGACACCCCCGGCCACGTGGACTTCACGGTCGAGGTCGAGCGCTCGCTGCGCGTCCTCGACGGCGCCGTCGCGGTGTTCGATGGCAAGGAAGGCGTCGAGCCGCAGTCCGAGCAGGTGTGGCGCCAGGCCGACAAGTACGACGTCCCGCGCATCTGCTTCGTCAACAAGATGGACAAGCTGGGCGCCGACTTCTACTTCACCGTCCAGACCATCAAGGACCGCCTGGGTGCAAAGCCGCTGGTCATCCAGCTGCCGATCGGCGCCGAGGACACCTTCGAGGGCATCGTCGACCTGGTCGAGAACAATGCCAAGGTCTGGCGGGGCGAGACCAAGCTCGGTGAGCAGTACGAGGTCGTCGAGATCCCGGCCGATCTGAAGGACCGCGCCGAGCAGTACCGCCAGGAGCTGCTCGAGACCGTCGCCGAGTCCGATGAGGCCCTGCTGGAGAAGTTCTTCGGCGGCGAGGAGCTCTCGGTCGAGGAGATCAAGGGCGCCATCCGCAAGATGACCGTGAACTCGGAGCTCTACCCGGTGCTCTGCGGTTCGGCGTTCAAGAACAAGGGCGTGCAGCCCATGCTCGACGCCGTCATCGACTACCTGCCGTCCCCGCTGGACGTCGAGTCCGTGCACGGTCACGTGCCGGGCAAGGAGGACGAGGTCCTCACCCGCAAGCCGAGCTCGGACGAGCCGTTCGCGGCGCTGGCGTTCAAGATCGCCACCCACCCGTTCTTCGGCAAGCTGACCTACGTCCGCGTGTACTCGGGCCGGGTCGACTCCGGCGCCCAGGTCATCAACGCGACCAAGGGCAAGAAGGAGCGTCTGGGCAAGCTGTTCCAGATGCACTCCAACAAGGAGAACCCGGTTTCCGAGGGTGTGGCCGGCCACATCTACGCGGTCATCGGCCTGAAGGACACCACCACGGGTGACACCCTGTGCGATCCGCAGAACCAGATCGTGCTCGAGTCCATGACCTTCCCGGACCCGGTCATCGAGGTGGCCATCGAGCCGAAGACCAAGGCCGACCAGGAGAAGCTGGGCGTCGCGATCCAGAAGTTCGCGGAGGAGGACCCCACCTTCAACGTGAAGCTGGACCAGGAGACCGGCCAGACCGTCATCGGCGGTATGGGCGAGCTGCAGCTCGACATCTACGTGGACCGCATGAAGCGCGAGTTCAAGGTCGAGGCCAACATCGGCAAGCCGCAGGTGGCGTACCGCGAGACCATCACCAAGAAGGTCGAGAAGCTCGAGTACACCCACAAGAAGCAGACCGGTGGCTCGGGTCAGTTCGCCCGCGTGATCATCGGCCTGGAGCCCTTCGTGGGCGAGGACGGCGCGACGTACGAGTTCGAGAACAAGGTCACCGGTGGCCGCGTTCCGCGTGAGTACATCCCGTCGGTCGACGCCGGTGCTCAGGACGCCATGCAGTACGGTGTCCTCGCTGGATTCCCGCTGGTCAACATGAAGGTCTCGCTGCTCGACGGCGCCTACCACGAGGTCGACTCCTCGGAAATGGCGTTCAAGATCGCCGGCGCGATGGCCCTCAAGGAAGCGGCCCGCAAGGCCGGTCCGGTGATCCTCGAGCCGCTCATGGCTGTCGAGGTCACCACGCCCGAGGATTACATGGGCGAAGTGATCGGCGACCTGAACTCCCGCCGTGGCCAGATCCAGGCCATGGAGGAACGCAGTGGTGCCCGTGTCGTCAAGGCGCTGGTTCCGCTCTCGGAGATGTTCGGCTACATCGGTGACCTGCGGTCGAAGACCCAGGGCCGAGCGAACTTCTCGATGGTGTTCGATTCGTACGCGGAGGTTCCGGCCAACGTGTCGAAGGAGATCATCGCCAAGGCGACCGGCGAGTAAATCGCTGCGGGACGGGTTTGCGAGAATCCGTCCCGAATCGGTCGTCTGAACGACCCCCTGTAAGAAAAAACCGCACTGCTGCAAAAGCAACGCACTAACTAGTCCAGGAGGACAACAGTGGCGAAGGCGAAGTTCGAGCGGACGAAGCCCCACGTCAACATCGGCACCATTGGTCACGTCGACCACGGCAAGACCACGCTGACTGCCGCGATCACCAAGGTGCTGGCTGACACCTACCCGGACGTGAACGCTGCGTTCGCGTTCGACCAGATCGACAAGGCGCCGGAGGAGAAGGCTCGTGGTATCACGATCAACATCTCCCACGTCGAGTACCAGACCGAGAAGCGCCACTACGCGCACGTCGACGCCCCCGGTCACGCGGACTACATCAAGAACATGATCACCGGTGCCGCCCAGATGGACGGCGCGATCCTGGTCGTGGCCGCCACCGACGGCCCGATGCCGCAGACCCGTGAGCACGTGCTGCTCGCCCGCCAGGTCGGCGTGCCCTACATCCTGGTCGCGCTGAACAAGTCCGACATGGTCGACGACGAGGAAATCCTCGAGCTCGTCGAGATGGAGGTCCGCGAGCTGCTGGCTTCGCAGGAGTTCGACGAGGATGCCCCCGTCGTGCGCGTCTCCGGCCTGAAGGCGCTCGAGGGCGACCCGAAGTGGACCCAGTCCGTGCTGGAGCTCATGAACGCCGTCGACGAGTCGATCCCGGACCCGGTCCGTGAGACCGACAAGCCGTTCCTGATGCCGATCGAGGACGTCTTCACGATCACCGGTCGTGGCACCGTCGTCACCGGTCGTATCGAGCGCGGTGTGATCAACGTGAACGAGGAAGTCGAGATCGTCGGCATCCGCGAGAAGTCGCAGAAGACCACCATCACCGGTGTCGAGATGTTCCGCAAGCTGCTGGACCAGGGCCAGGCGGGCGACAACGTCGGTCTGCTGGTTCGTGGTCTGAAGCGTGACGACGTCGAGCGTGGTCAGGTCGTCGTGAAGCCGGGCACCACCACCCCGCACACCGAGTTCGAGGGCCAGGCGTACATCCTGTCGAAGGACGAGGGTGGCCGCCACACCCCGTTCTTCAACAACTACCGCCCGCAGTTCTACTTCCGTACCACTGACGTGACCGGCGTCGTGACCCTCCCCGAGGGCACCGAGATGGTCATGCCGGGCGACAACACCGAGATGAGCGTCAAGCTCATCCAGCCGGTCGCCATGGACGAGGGCCTGCGTTTCGCGATCCGTGAGGGTGGCCGCACCGTCGGTGCCGGTCGCGTCACCAAGATCATCAAGTGATTTTCCGAAATCACTGGTGATTCTCTGAATCGCTGACGAACGGCGTCGCTCCGAAAGGAGCGGCGCCGTTCGCGTTTCCGCGCTCCGGTTCGCCCGGTGCACCACGCGATCCGGACGTACCCGCTGAATCGGGTGACCTGCGACCGACCCGCGGGTACCTATGGCGGCCTGGTCGAGGGCATGCGGATGTCGGCGGCCATGGCCACTTCAGGCCGAAGCCAGGCGACGCGCCGCCGTGCAATATGCACTGGTGGCGAACAGTTTCCGACTTCCGTCAGCAGACCTGCGCCTGCGAGGCTGTCGCGCCGAGCAGGCGGCCGGATTCGAAAGCGGCTGCGGCCATGGGGAGTTGGGCGGTACGGCCGGAGGCCAGGACGCGGACGGTGCCGGCGCCCGCGGTGGGGCGGTCGAGGGCGTCCATGCGGCGGAGGGTTTGGCCGGCGACGGCTTCGGCGCTGTCGAAGACGCGGACGCCGGGGGGGAGAGCGGTGAGGATGTCGTCCAGGACGAGGGGGTAGTGGGTGCAGCCGAGGACGATGCCCTCGGTGTCGGCGGGGGTGCGGGCGGCGGCGTCGGCGATGGCCTCGGCGATGACGGCGAGGTCGCCGCGGTCGATGGCGTCGGCCAGGCCGTGGCAGGCGACGCCGGTGATGTCGGCGTCGCCGCCGAAGCGGGCGATGAGGTCGGCCTGGTAGGCGCTGGCGGTGGTGGCCGCGGTCGCCCAGACCGCCACCTTCCGGCAGGCCGCCGCGGCGGGTTTGATGGCGGGCACGGTGCCGATGACCGGCACGCCGGGGCCGACCATGGTGCGGACGTGTTCGAGGGCCTGCACGCTGGCGGTATTGCAGGGCAGCACAATGACTTCCGCGCCCTCGCCCAGGGCGAGGCGCGCGGTGTCCAGTACCCGGTCGATGACCCACTGCTCGGGTTTGGGCCCCCACGGCGCGCCGTCGGGATCGTTGAGCAGCAGCAGGTCGAGATCGGGCCGCAGCTTCCGCAACCAGGCGGCCGTCGGGAGCAGCCCCAGTCCGGAGTCGATGAGCGCGACGATCACACCCTGCACGGTAGTGAAGGAACCGCCTCCGCCGCGAACCGCGGGTCGAAAAACCGCGCGGGCGTGGCGCAGCCGACCGCGGCGGAGAGGCTCAGCTGGACCGCGGTAGAGAGGCTCAGCCGGACCGCGGTAGAGAGGCTCAGCTGGACCGCGGTAGAGAGGCTCAGCCGGACCGCGGTAGAGAGGCTCAGCCGGACCGCGGTAGAGAGGCTCAGCCGACCGCGGAAGAGAGGCTCAGCCGACCGCGGAAGAGAGGCTCAGCCGACCGCGGAAGAGAGGCTCAGCCGACCGCGGTAGAGAGCCTCAGCCGACCGTCGCCGAGGGCCGCAGGGTCGCGGCGAGCTGGGCGCGGGCCTTCATGACCTTGCCGGCCATGCTCGCGCCGACGACCGCGACGAGTTCGCCGCCGCGCAGGTAGTGGGCGAGGAACTTGCGCCCCTTGTCCTCGACGATCTGCACCTCGTCGGCGAGCGCCGGGATGCCGAGCACCTGGATCTTCATGTCGTATTGGTCGCTCCACACGTAGGGCACCTGCACCTCGGCGGACCGGTCGGCGCCCAGCAGCGCGGCGGCCAGCAGCTGGGCCTGCTCACCGGCATTGGTCCAGTGTTCGACGCGCTTGTTGCGACCGCTCGCGTGCGGCCAGGCGGCCACATCGCCGACCGCCCAGACGCCCGGGACGCTGGTGCGTCCGGTGTGGTCGGTGAGGACCCCGCCGCCCTCGGCGGGCGCGGCCAGCGGGATGCCGGAGTCGTCGAGCCAGCCGGTGACGGGCACCGATCCGATGCCGATGACCACCAGATCGGCGTCGATCTCGCTGCCGTCGGTCAGCCGTACGCCGCGGACCCTGTCGCCCTCGGTGGCAAGTGCGGAGTCGTCCTCGGTGACAAGCGATTCCACGCCGATCCCGCACCGCAGTTCGACGCCCTCGGTTTCGTGGAGCCGTGCCACCAGCGCGCCGACCTGTTCGCCGAGTGCGGCGAACAGGGGAGTGGGCTGGGGTTCGACGATGGTCACCGCGAGGCCGCGGGACCGGAAGCTGGCGGCCAGTTCGCAGCCGATGAAGCCCGCGCCGACGATGACGGCCTGGCGTGCGCTGCCGAGGTGCTCGCGCAGGGCGTGGGCGTCGGAGTGCGAGCGGAGCACGTGGACGCCGGAGACCTCGGGCAGGCCCGGGATTCGACGCGGCCGCAAACCCGTGGCGATCACGAGGGCGTCGTATCCGGCTTCGCTGCCGTCGGAGAGCCGCACCCGCCGGGCGGCGGTGTCGACGCCGGTGGCGGCGACTCCCAGCCGCAGCCGGATGTGCTGCTCGGTGAAGAATTCCGCGGGCCGCAGGGCGGTGTCGTCGATTTCGCCGCGCACGTACTGTTTGGACAGCGGCGGCCGGTCGTAGGGTGCGCGGTTCTCGTCGCCCAGCAGGGTGAGTTCGCCGGTGTAACCCCCACGTCGCAGCTCTTCGGCCGTGCGCAGTCCCGCGAGGCCCGCGCCGACAATTAGAACGTGTTCTACCGAGTGCGACATGCGCCAACCATAGCGGTTCCCAAGGTCGCGCGCCGACGTGTCGACCGTCACACCCGAGATGCGGCCCAATCGTATCCGGGTATTTATTGATCGGTCGGTCAATCAGGAATACAACGGGATCAGAACATATTCCCTGGCCTTTCAAAGGAGGCATTCCATGTTCACCGTGAGTCGCGCGGAGCAGGCCATGACGGTCGTGCTCGGCGCAATCGCCGCGCTGTCCCCGATCTGGGTGGCGCACAGCAACCGCGCACTGTGGACCCTCGTGGTGCTCGGCGTGCTGGTCGCACTCGCGGGCCTGGCGCAGATCGCGGAAATGGCGACCGGCATGGTCGGCTACGCGCTCGCCGTGCTGGGCGTCCTGATGTTCATCTCCCCGTGGGTGATGAACTTCCACTCCTACAGCGGCGCATCCTGGGTCGCGTGGATCGTGGGTGCGTTGACGGTCGTGGTCGCGCTGGCGGAGATGCCCGAGGTGTCGGGCCGCTTCGGCGCAGCGGCGCATCACTGACCGATTCGCGGCGTGCCGGCCTCGGCTCTCCGTGATCACGGGTGCACAGCCCTCGTGAGCGCGGAGACGCAGCGAGGCCGGCGCGTCCGCGCGTTATGCTTGTCGTCTACGTCCGCCGACCGGTGGCGGCCGCCTCCGCGTCGAAGCGTGAGGAGGAAGTCGAGCAGTGCCCACATCACGCAGGGCGGAATCGGATTCGCCGCACACAGCAGAGTCTGAACTGCTGCGCAAGGTGGGACCCGTGCCCCGCCGGGTGGGGCGTCGTCGCAGCAAGAAGGTCGACGGTGATGCTCGCCAGCTCATCCTGGATGCCGCCGAAAGGCTTTTCGCGGCCCATGGATTCGACGCGACTCCCACGGCGTCCATCGCCGAGGACGCCGGGGTGCCCAAGGGCCTGATCTTCTACTACTTCCCGACCAAGGGCGCCATTCTGTCGGCGCTCATGGCCGAGCGGGTCCCCTCGCAGCCGCTGGACGATATCGAGTCGGTGGTGGTGCCGGGTGATCCGGCCAAGAGCCTGGTCAATATGGATGCCGCGCTGAATCTGCGCGAGAACAATTCCTCGGTGCTGCGGGTGATCTTGTGGCGTGAGGCCGATACCCACCCGGATGTGCGGAAACAATTGCGCCGCATGCGGGATCAGTTGCTGGACGCGACGGCACGGGTGCTGGCGGCGAGCGCGCCGGCCCCGGTGCAGCCGGGGACATTGCGGGCGTGTGCGGCGGCGTGGGTGTCGGCGATGCTGGCCATCGCGAGTACGGATCGGTTGCACGCCCTGGACGGGGTGCCGCTGCCGACGGCCGACGAGATTCTGAATGTGGCGCAGGTGGTGGCGGCGGGTATGACCCACCTGGGTTGAGCCGGCGGGAACCCGCTGCTCTCGGCACGCCGCCCGTGGCCGCGCCCGCGCAATGCCATGGCCAATGGCTGCACCAATCAGATCATGGCGATCGGCGCCGGGCACAGTGCGCCGCGAATTCGCGGCCGGCACCGCGCTGATCGACGATCCGGCGGTGATGTCGGTGCTGCAGGAGAACGGCCTGGAACTGTACGACGGGGTGCCGAATGCACCTATCTGCGAATGGCATTCGCCGAGTGATCCGCTGATTCCGGTGGACGCCATAGTGATACCGATCACCGCTATTGCGCGGCCGGATATGGATATGAATCCGTCCCCGGAACATTTGTCGGCGGCGGTGCTGGGACTGCCCGCCGCACTGCGGTGGATCGACGCGCGGCTGCGCGGCGAACCCGCTCCGGGCAATTGCTGAGCGGCGTCAACACCCCAATACTGTTGATCGTGAGCCGGTTTCGCGGTGCCTGCGCTCATGCCCCGGTCCGAGCCCGAGTCGCACCCCTTCCCGCGGGCCGGTAAGAATGTCGGCCATGGATGCCGATTTCACCACCGGCCCGGGGGATTCGCGCCCCGCGCGCCAGCCGGGCTACCGACTCACCCATCCCGACACCCCGTCACCGGGCACGTCGCCGAACCCGGTGCTGACCGGCATCGACACCGGCAGCTACGCCGGCCCGGGCCGAAACGGCCAGGAGCAGGCCGTGCAGTGGTCGACCGCGCCCGTAACCCTGCGTGCCACACCGGAACCCGAGGCGCTGCCGCGCCGGATCGCCCCCGATCTGCCGCAGCGCACCGCGGACCCGGAGGCGGTGGCCGCCCGGCTCGCCGCCGACGGCGAGCCGTTCTCGGCTCGGATCACCACCGACAGCGAACCGCTCGCGATGCCCGCCACCAATGGCGAGCCCTTTGCCGTACGACCCGCCACCAACGGGTCGCCCTACGCCCGATCCATGTCCGATAGCGGATCGTTCACCAGCGCAGCCCTCGACAGCGAGCTCTACGCGGCGGCGCCCGTGGCGGAGAACGAGACGATCGCCGTGCGCCCCGCGGCCAATGGCTCGCCGTACGCGGCCCATTCCGGTGTGCACGAGGATGTATTCGCGGCGAGCCGGCCCGCGGACCTCGAGGCTCCCACCGGTCGCCGGCACGCGCCGGACCCCGAGCCGCCGGCTCGGCTGGAGAGCCCCGCCCGTTTGGAGAGCCCGGCCCGTACGGAGAGCCCCGCCCGCATGGAAGACCTGGAGGCCGTCGCGGCCTCGCTGCGGGAGAGCGCGCCCGCTTCGCCGGCCGAGCCCGAGCGTCCGGCGACTGTCAAGCCCCGGCGGCGCGCCGCTCCGGAACCCGCTGTGGCGCAGCCTGATTCGGCCCTGGCCCAGACCAAGGCCGGCGCCGAGTTCCGGACCGGCGACGCCTCCATCGATCTGCACCACATCATGCGGCTGCTGGTGGCCAGCCACGATCTGGACGTGGCCGCGGCGGCGGTCGAATCCGGCGAGATCACCGTCGCCGAACTGGCCGACGTCGCGCGGCGCACCCGCACGGCGGCCGTGGAATTGGTGGCGGCCTGGTACGGCGGAGCGGATCACATGCGGAAATTCGGCGAGGTGCTGTTACAGGCCGCGGCTGAAACCGCTTGAGAGAGATCTAGGATTCGTTCGACAGACTTCTCCGGCCCATGGACGCAGGAGGCGCGATGAGCGGAACCGGCGTGCCGTCGAAAACCCTGACGGCGGCGGCGGTGCAGGCGGAATTGGCGGCCTTCGCCGATCCGGCCGACGCGGCGCATCTGCAGCGGTTCTTCAAAACCGGGCCGGGTGAGTACGGGGAAGGGGATGTATTCATCGGCGTCCGGGTTCCGCAGACCCGGAAGGCGGTGAAACAATTTGCCGGCCTGCCGCTTTCGGAGATCGATCTGTTGCTCGACAGTCCGGTGCACGAGCACCGGCTGGCCGGATTGGTGATTCTGAACGGCGAAATGGCCAGGGCGACACGCAAACGCGGGGGCGGGACACACAATCGCGGCGGCGATGCGGCGCGACAACGGGAGATCGTCGATCTGTATGTGGCGGCCGTGCGCCGCGGCCGGGTGAACAACTGGGATCTGGTGGATTCCTCGGCCGAGTTCATTCTCGGCCCGTGGCTGTTCGAACGCCCCCGGGACCTGCTCGACGAATTCGCGGCGGGGGATTCGCTCTGGGAGCGGCGGGTGGCCTTGCTGACCACATTCGCGTTCATCAAGCAGGGCGATACCGCGACCACGCTCGAGCTCTGCGAGCGCCTGCTCTCCGATCGCCGCGATCTGATCCAGAAGGCGGTGGGCTGGATGCTGCGGGAGATCGGCAAGCGGGTGGATTCCGCGATTCTCACCGGATTTCTGGACGCACACGCGGCGGATATGGGCCGTACCGCGCTGAGTTACGCGACCGAGCATCTCGCTCCCGAACAGCGGGCGAAGTACCGCGCGCAGCGGTGATCCGCGAGTGAAACGGGCCCAGCAGATGACGCTGCCGGATTGCTGTGACGAACCACTCGGCCAGTTCGCACCGAGTGTTCATCCTGTGTTCAGTTTACGTTTACTTGGCGAGATCAGTCTGTGATCAGTCGGTGAAGGCCGATACCAGCTCGAAATGAGCCGGTGACTACCACGCAGAGACCGCCGCCTTCGGCGGGAGCGTGACTGAACGGTGATAGCTGGGAAATTTCCCAGATCTCGTTCCGCCACTTGCACATCACAACCCATGCAGTGCATCGGCGAGTCCCTCCGGGTGCCCGCCGTGGTGAGCTCTGCGCCTGTAATCACCATGATCAAACGAAACCTGTTCGCCCAGCCCGTCAAGACCATCACCGGCGCAGCCGCCGCGGCCCTGGCCGTCTCGGCCGTGATCGCCGCCGGTCCGGCCGCCGCCGACGTCAACGGCGTCCCGCCCGAGTTCCAGGCCACCGCTCAGCAGGTCCAGCAGCAGGCCACCCAGCTCGACAACGGCCTCCCCGCTGCGCAGCAGGACCAGGTCCGTCAGGTCGTCCAGGGCCTCCCGGCCCCGTTCAATCAGGTCCTCCCTCCGGCCTTCGCCAATGACCTGAACGGCTGGATCCAGAATGCCCTCTTCGTCATGGGCCAGCACGGCATCCCCGGCAGCTACGACGGCATCTTCCGCAACATCCAGCGTGAGTCGGGTGGCAACCCGCAGGCCATCAACCTGTACGACTCCAACGCCGCCGCGGGCATCCCGTCCAAGGGCCTGATGCAGGTCATCGATCCCACCTTCCAGGCGTACCACGTCGACGGAACGTCCTGGGACATCTACGACCCGGTCGCCAACATCACCGCCGCCTGCAACTACGCGGCGCACCGCTACGGCTCCATCGACAACGTCTTCTCGGCGTACTAGGCAGCACCGACTTTTCGGTTGCTCTGCGGGGTTCAGCGCCGCACCCCTCGAATAAGAATGTGGCCGCCGCGTTTTCGACGCGGCGGCCACATTTCGCTTTTCGCGGGCTCGTCAGAACTGGATCTTCAGGTGATCCGTCACCGGGCGGGCCTGGCAGCCGAGGATGTAGCCGTTGGCGATGTCCTCGGGGTCGAGGATTTCGGCGTTCTCCATTTCCACTTCGCCTTCGAGGACGGTGCAGGCGCAGGAGCCGCATTCGCCTTCGAGGCAGGAGTAGGGGACGTCGAGGCCCTTGGAGAGCATGATGTCGACCAGGGTCTGGCTGCGGGGCCAGGTCATCTCGTGGGTTTCGCCGTCGAGTTCGACCTCGACGCTGGCGGCGTCGGCGGCCTCCTCGGCGGTGATCTCGCTCGGGGCGACCTCTGCGAAGGGATCGCCGGAGAGCGAGTTGAAGACCTCGGCGTGGGTGCGGTTGCGGGGCATGCCGAGCTGGCCGAGGGCGTCGTGGACGCGGTCCATGAACGGCTTGGGGCCGCACATGAACGCCTCGTGCGCGACGTAGGGCGCGACCAGGGTGGCGAGGGCGTCGGCGGTGGGCAGGCCCTGCAGGTGCTCGAGCCAGTGGATCACGACCAGCCGCTGCGGGTGCTTGTCGGCCAGCTCGCGCAGTTCCCGGGCGAAGATGACCGAGTCGTGGTCGCGGTTGGCGTAGACGACCACGATGCGGCCGTTGCCGCGGGCCAGCGCCGACTTGAGGATGGACATCACCGGGGTGATGCCGCTGCCGGCCGCGAACAGCAGCAGGTCCTCGTCGAGGTTCTTGGGGGTGAAGACGCCCGAGGGCGGCAGCACCTCGAGCGAGTCGCCGGCTTTCACGTTGTCGCACACCCAGTTCGACGCGTACCCGTCGACGGTGCGCTTGACGGTCACCTTGGGCTTGTCGTCGGTGTGCGGCGAGCTGGCCAGCGAGTAGCAGCGGGCGACGGACCCGGTGAGGTCGCTGGGGATGCGCAGGGTCAGGAACTGGCCCGGCTGGTAGGTGAAACGCTCACGCAGGTCCTCGGGCACGTCGAATACCAGCGAGCAGGAGTCGGCCGTCTCGTTGATGACCGCGGAGACCCGCAGCACGGCCGATCGCGAGCTGTGCGGTACGTCGACGGTGGTCATAGTGTCCTCTCGAACCCGGCGGTGCTGGGCAGCCGGTGCAGTCTACCTAAACTAGAACGTGTTCTAGTTTGACTATACGTGGCCGTCCCGCTGCCGGACAAGCTGAGCTTCCAGGCCCGCGATCAGCACGTCCATCGAGAAGTCGTAGGAGTACTTGCCGCGGAGATCGGCCAGGTGCTTGGTGGCGCGCTCCACCGCCTCCGGAAGCACCCGGTCCAGCAGGCCCGCCCGATCGCGCGGGTTCACCTTCGAGCGCCCGAACAGATAGGTGTGGATGGTGGCATAGGCGGAGAGCACATTGCGCTCGTCGAAACCGGCGTCGAAGAGGATTTCCATGACGGCGGCGATCAGGTCCAGCTGTTTCCCGAGCATCTGCTCGATCAAGACGTCGCCGAGACCCGGGTGCTTGCGCAATTTCTCATCGATCTGGTCGATCAGATCCCGCAATCGCATTTGCCACGTGCCGAATTCGGGTGGCGGCTTGCGCACGCCGGTGAGGGCGGCGGTGGCGACCAGATCGAGTAGCTCGCGCTTGTCGGCGACGTAGTAATAGGGGGCCATCGGCGAAACTCCGAGTTCGCGGGAGAGCCGTCGCATGGACAGCTTCTCCACACCGTCCTGCCGGACCACCCGCAGGGCGGCCTCGACGATCTCGGATTCCGAGAGGGTGTTACCGCCCCCGCCTGTCTGCATGCGCCCGACTCCCATACCGCCTCGACCACCACGGGCACGGATTTCCGTCCCCTACCTGTTCAACTGCCGATTTTCCTCACGCAGTGTAGAGCGCTCCCCGCATCCGCCGTCGAGCTACGGTCCGATGCGCGGGCAAGGCCGAATCCCGGCCCGAGATTCCCCATTTCTCGAGAACCTGTCGGAAGCTCACCCGGAGGTTCGCGGCCGTCTCGATTCTGGACTGCGGCTTGATAGACCTCCGCCTTGGAGTGGGGGAGCGAAGCGGAGGAGCGGAGGAGGGAAGAATCGAGACCTCCGGGCCGCGAACCCGCCCCGGAGCGAAGCGGAGGGCAATTAGACACAGCGCGCCAATCATCATTGCCAGTGGTTGGCTGACTTAGCATTCGGGAATGCGCCATGATCGCCTTCCCGATGGTTTCGGGGTGCGAATCGATCCCAGGGTGCGCACTTATTCCGGTGGACGGCTCCTGGTCGGCGGTACGCCGACGAGGTTGCTGCGGCTCGCCCCGGAAGCTGCGGCCTTGATCGGTGACGGGTACCTCGAGGTGACCGACCCCGCGTCGGCTCGGGTTGCCAGACGTCTTCTCGATTCCGGCGTCGCGAATCCGCGCCCGCGGCTGCTGCCGTCGCTGGAGGACGTCACCGTGATCGTCCCGGTGCACAACAATGCCCCCGAGCTGTCCCGGCTGCTGTCGGCGCTGCGCGGCCACACGGTGATCGTGGTGGACGACGGCTCGGATCAGCCGGTGCAGATCCCGGATGCCAGAAGCCGCTGCCGGATCACGGTGCTGCGCCGGGATCGCCGGTACGGGGCGGCCGCCGCCCGCAATTTCGGATTACAGGCCGCGGCAACCGAATTCGTGGCCTTCCTGGACCCGGAGGTGGTGCCCCGCACCGGCTGGCTGGAGGTCATGCTCGGGCACTTCAGCGATCCCAAGGTGGCGCTGGTAGCCCCGCGCATCCTGGCCATGGATCCGGACTCCACCCTGCTGGCCCGCTACGAGCACACCCGCGGCTCGGTGCATCGCGGCCGCCGCGAGTCGGCGGTGCACGCGCACGGCCCGGTGCCGTACGTGCCGAGTTCGGCGGTGCTGGTGCGCCGGCTGGCGCTACTCGGCGAGGGCGGGTTCGACGAGACCATGGCGGCGGGCGGCGATGTCGACCTGTGCTGGCGGCTGGACCGCGCGGGCTGGCGGCTGCGCTACGAACCGGCCGCGCGGGTGGCGCACAGCAATCCGGTGTCACTGCGAAAGTGGTTCGTCCACAAGGTCACCCACGGGACCGGTGTCGCGCCGCTGGCCCAGCGGCATCCCGGCCTGGCCGCGCCGCTGTCGCTGCCGATCTGGACCGCGGTGTCCGCGGTGCTATTGGGCACGATGTCGCGCTGGGGCGTGTTCGGCGGTCTGCTGATGCTGAGCGCCACCTTGGTCCGGCTACGCCGGGTCTTCGCCGGACTGGACAATCCGACCCGGGTGGCTGCCATCTATCTGACGCGGGGTTTCACCGGCGGCGTGTGGCGGCTGGCCACGGCCATGTGCCGGCACTACTGGCCGATCACGCTGCTGGGCATGCTGTGCTCGCGGCGGGTCCGTCATATCGCGTTCACCCTGGCCATGGCCGAGGGCCTGGCGGACTGGTTCACCCACCGGGAGCCGGGCAGCCTGGACCCGGTCCGGTACGTGCTGTGCCGGCGGTTGGACGATGTCGCCTACGGGACGGGTCTGTGGTGGGGTGCGGCCCGCATTCGCAGCGCGGCGGCGCTCGAGCCGACCCTGCCGACGAGCTGAATTCGACGCTGCTCCCGGGCTGCGGGAAGCTGTGCGTGAAGCGGTCGAGGTCGGTCGGGTCGATGTCCTCCACGGACCCACCCTGACACAGCGCACGGAGCGGGGCGGTACATTCGATGCACCGCACGGCCGTGAAACCCTGCTCACCGCAAGGGGATTCGAGCCTCGGCGGGCGGCCGTGACCGGTCCGCAGCGCCGCCGCAACCCTCCCGGACGGGGGAGCCACGCGCGGGTGCCGCGCTATCACTGAACACGCCGTGTTTAACAAAATGCTGTGTAGCTCACATTTTGTGAGGCGCCCGTTGGCGTGTGACCTGTCGGACAAACGTCCGGCTTCCGCCTTGAGGTCTTCGGTGCGCCGGTACTCTTTGGGGCGGAAAGAAAGGCAAATGGTCAGCAATCTCGCAGGTGGTGGGCAACCCAACCACGGCGTCGAACCGGGCAGTCAGCTCGGGGCGCTCGAAACATATGCCGCCCAGGCGCACGGATATCTCAGTGTGGGCGGGGATCAACTGGGGCAGTTGCCCGGCCTGCTGCGGCCGATGGTGCTCGAGTCATGGCTGCGCAGTCTGCGCGGCGGCGTCGATCCGATGGACGACGGAGACGGTCGTGGCCTGCGCGGCGCCGACCTCGAGCGTTACCGTGACGCGCATCCGATCGCCTCGGTCATGCCGTTGGTGGACAAGCTATTACTGCGCGACGCGACCAGTACCGGATTGATCGTGGTGGTGGCCGACCAGTTCGGCCGCGTGCTCTCGGTGCACGGCAATGCCGATCGGGTGCAGGCGGCCGCGGAGGCGGGCCTGCGCGAGGGCAATGACCTGAGCGAGCGCCGGGTGGGCACCAATGCGGTGGGCCTGGTGGTGCGCACCGGCCGCGCGGCCTGGATCCACGGGCCGGAGCATTTCCTGCATCGCATGCACCAGATCACCGGAGCCGCGGCGCCGGTGCACGATCCGGACGGCCGCCTGGTGGGCGTGCTGATGATTGCCGGCGGGGTGCGGGTGGCGCGCCCGGAGATCCTGGCGCTGGTGAAGGCGGCCGCGACGGCGGCGGAGATGGATCTGCTGCTGGCCGCGGTCCGTTCGGGTCAGGATCGCCGTTCGAACGCCGATGCGCCGGCGCCGGAGCGGCTGGGCCTGGAGGTGCTCGGGCTGGGGCAGCCGCAGCTGACGGTGGCGGGGGAGCGAGTCCCCCTGTCGCAGCGGCATGCCGAGATCCTGCTGCTGCTGGCCGAGCACACCGAGGGCCTGTCGGCCGATCACCTGGCGTTGCTGCTGGACGATGCGGATCTGGACAACGCCACCATTCGTGCGGCCATGTCGCGTTTGCGTTCGGTGGTCGGGTCGAATGTGTTCGGTTCGCGTCCCTATCGACTGCGCGTGCCGATCGCCACGGATGTGGAGGCGCTGCGCGCCGCGCTGGATTCCGGGGATGTGGATTCGGCGGTGCGGCTGTACGCGGGTCCGGTGCTGCCACGTTCCACGGCGCCTGGAGTTATAGACATTCGCGATGAATTGCGAGTGCGTCTGCGCACCGCCGTATTACGTTCCGGCGACGCTTCGGTCATGAGTCGGTGGACATCCGGTGCCGAGGGCCGTGACGATGCGGCCGCGTGGGCGGCCTATCGCGCCACCGTCGATCGTGAGTCTCCGCTGTATGCGCAGATCGAGGCCAAGATTCGCGTGCTGGATCGGCGCATGGGCGCCGATGCAACGCAGTTGCAACGTTTCGACTCATAGTCTCCACATCCGAAAGTGCGGTCGGTCACACCGCCGCCTTGTCATGTGGTCGTACCCACATTCATCGCGTTCTCGGCGCGCGGCGGTCGGCCAACTAGACGCTCGTCCAACTTTTTTTCGGGAAAAAGTTCCTTTTTATTGTGTAAACGCCTAGTGTCCACATGCATGAACGGCATCCCTGTGATGCAGGTGACAGTTGGAGGAGATCGGCAGCAGGACACCCCGGATGCGATGACCCGGAGGCACTCGCATCCCGGCCGGAGAGCCAGTAGGCCCGGCCGCTTCGAGCACTAGTTGGATCACGCGCGGATTCGCCGCGCATTCGTCGAATCACCCAGGGCGGTGCGATCTTTCGCGGCCTGGTGCGCCCTCGTCAGCCGAGCGCACCCAGGTCTATTTCGTGATGCCCGAAACCGTTGGTCGACATAGCAATTCGCCATGACAAGGGAGGCTCTGGTGCAGGGTACGGACTCGAGTGGTCTCGGACCGAGTGAAGTTCCGACGTCGGATGTCTCAGCGCCCTTTCCCCTCGGACCCGCACAGATCGGCGTCTGGTACGCCCAGCTGCTGAACCCCGACGTGCCGTGCAGCATGGCCCAGTACGTCGATATCCAAGGCGATTTCGATGTCGACCTGCTCCTGCGGGTGTCCCAGGACGGCGTGCCGATCTGGCGCTCCTCCCAGCTGCGCTTCACCGAGATCGACGGACAGCCCTTCCAGTACATCGACGAGTCCGCCGGCCACAACACCCGCATCATGGACCTGCGGTCGGAGGCCGATCCCATTGCGGCGGCGCATGAATGGATGCGCGCCCAGATCGTCCAGCCGGTGAACGTCCTCGTCGATGCCGAGCGGCTCTTCGCGCCCGCGCTGATCCGGGTCGCCGATCAGCGCTGGTTCTGGTTCGTGGTCGGCCATCACATCGTGGGCGACGGCTACGCCGCCATGAACACCATGCAGTGGACGGCTCGGCGCTACACCGCCCTGAAGCGCGGCCTGGAACCGGAGACGGTGCAGGTCGGCACGCAGCAGGAGCTGGTGGAGTCCGAGCTGGCCTACCGCGAGAGCACCCGGTTCCGCACCGACCGCGCGCACTGGGCCGCACGCACCGCCGGCCTGGAGGGCGGCACCACCCTCAAGGGCCGTTCCGCGCCGCCGCGCGCGGGCAATATGCGCTACGGCCAGATCCTGCCCGAGGAGCTGCAGCGGCGCCTCGAAAAGTGCGGCGAGCAGCACGATTCCGGTCTGCCCGGGGTGATCATCGCGGCCTTCGCGGCCTATATGGCCCGGCTCACCGGCAAGGACGAGGCCGTGCTGAGCCTGCCGGTGACGGCCCGCACCACCGCGGTCATGCGGCGCTCGACGGGCATGCTGTCCAATATCGTGCCGCTGCGCATTCCGGTCCGGGACGAGACCACCTGGGGTGAGCTGCTCACCTCGGCGCGGGTGGAGATCTCGGGCGCGCTGCGCCATCAGCGCTACCGTCACGAGGACATCCACCGCGACGCCGAACAGCAGGGCAGCCCGGCCTCGCGCGCGCTGTTCGGCCCGATGGTCAATGTCATGCTGTTCCATCCCCAGCTGGAGTTCGGGGATATCCAGGCGCGCCTGCACCTGTTGTCCTCCAGCCCGATCGAGGACATGAGCCTCAATCTCTTCTACGGGGAGAACGACCGGATCCACCTCGACCTCGAGGTGAACCCGAACCTGTACACCAGCGCGGAGAACGTCCGCCACCACCGCCGCTTCCTGACCTTCCTGGAGCGGCTGGTCGGCCTGGAGTCGGATGAGCGGCTCGCGGGCGTGGACGTCTGCACCGAGCTGGAACGCGATGTGGTGCTGCGGCTGTGGAACGACACCGCGTATCCGGTGGACGGCGCGGCGACGCTGGTGTCGATGTTCGACGCGCAGGCGGCCCGCACGCCGTCGGCCCCGGCGGTGCGTTTCGCCGGTGAGCCCGCCCGCGATCTCGGCTACGGCGCGCTCGCGGAGCGCGTGAATCGCCTTGCCCGCCACCTGATCTCGTTGGGCGTCGGCCCGGAATCGCTGGTCGCGCTGCACCTGCGCCGGTCGCCGGAGCTGGTGGTGGCCATGTACGCCGTGCAGGCCGCCGGTGCGGCCTATGTGCCGCTGGACCCGGACCACCCGGCCGAGCGCACCGCGCACATCCTGAGGACGGCCGCGCCCGCGCTGGTGCTGACCACCTCGGCCGATCGCCCCGAAACCGATGTCACCGCACTGGATCTGGATCAGCTGGGCGGTGAGGCCCTGGCCGGCTACTCGGCCGCGCCGGTGACCGATGCCGAGCGCCGTACGCCGCTGCGGCCGGCGAACACCGCCTACGTCATCTTCACCTCGGGTTCCACCGGCCGCCCCAAGGGCGTGGCGGTGACCCACGCGGCGATCGTGAACCGCCTGGTGTGGATGCAGCAGACCTACCGGCTCTCCGAGGCCGATGTGGTGCTGCAGAAGACGCCCGCCACCTTCGACGTGTCGGTGTGGGAGTTCTTCTGGCCGTTGCAGATCGGCGCGACCCTGGTGCTGGCGCAGCCCGACGGCCACCGTGACCCCGCCTACCTGCGTGCCGTGATCGCCGAATACGGCGTCACCACCGCACATTTCGTGCCGTCCATGCTGGACGCGTACGTATCCGAGTTGGAGCAGTCCGCTCTGGTTCGCGGCGCGTCTCGATTCTGGACTGCGGCTGGAATCGACCTCCGCCTTGGAGCGGGGGAGCGAAGCGGAGGAGCGGAGGAGGGAAGAATCGAGACCTCCAGCGCCGCGAACCCGCCGGAGCGCAGCGGAGGCAAATTGAGCACAGTCTTCGCCTCCGGTGAGGCGCTGCCGGGCCGGACCGCCCAGCGGCTGCGCGCGCTGACCGGCGCCGAACTGCACAATCTCTACGGTCCTACCGAAGCTGCGGTCGATGTCACCTTCCACGAGGTGACCGCCGCGGACACCGTTTCCGTGCCGATCGGCGCACCGGTGTTCAATACCCGGCTGTACGTGCTCGACGCACGTCTGCGGCCGGTCCCCGTAGGGACCCCGGGTGAGCTGTATCTGTCGGGGGTTCAGCTCGCCCGGGGCTACGTGGCGCGTCCGGGCCTGACGGCCGAGCGCTTCGTCGCCGATCCGTTCGCCGGGGAGTCCGGGGAACTCATGTACCGGACCGGCGACCTGGTCAGCTGGACCGACAATGGTGAGCTGGAGTACCTGGGCCGCACCGATTTCCAGGTGAAGGTGCGCGGCCTGCGCATCGAGCTCGGCGAGATCGAGTCGGTGCTGGTCGCCGTGGACGGCGTGTCGCGCGCGGTGGTGATCGTGCGTGACGATCAGCTGGTGGCCTACGTGGTCGCGCCGGCCGAAGTGGACGCCACCCGTTTGAAGGCCGCGGCGGCGCGGGCGCTGCCGGGCTACATGGTGCCGAACGCCTACGTGGTGCTGGATGCCCTGCCGGTCAACGCCTCCGGCAAGCTGGATCGGGCCGCGCTGCCCGAGCCGGTCCGGGTGGCGGTGCGGCACGAGGCGCCGGTCACCGTGACCGAACAGGCCGTGGCGCGGGTCTTCGGCGAGGTGCTGGGTGCGACCGAGGTCGGCCGCGCCGACGATTTCTTCGCCCTGGGCGGCAACAGCCTGATCGCCACCCAGGTGGCGGCGCGGCTGAACGCCGAGCTGGGTTGCCGGCTCACCGTACGCGAGATGTTCTCCGCCACCGGCGTATCCGAGCTGGCGGCGGTGATCGACGACCAGTTCCTGGACGCCGACGCGGAGGCGGGCAACGCGGTCGCCCTGGTGCGGCGTGAGCGCCCCGAGGCGCTGCCGCTGTCCCCGGCGCAGCAGCGCATCTGGTTCCTGAACCGTTTCGACACCGGCAGCGCCGGCTACAACATGCCGTTCGTGGTGCGCCTGCGCGGCGAGGCCGACGAGGCGGCCATGCGGGACGCGCTGATGGACGTGCTGGACCGGCACGAGGTGCTGCGCACCGTATTCCCCTCGACGGCTTCGGGTTTCGCGGTTCAGCAGGTGCTGACGGTCGCCGCGGCGGCGGAGCCGGTGGCGCACGAGAGCTGTGACGCTGACGAACTGGACGCGCGATTGCGCGAGTTCGCGGCGCAGGGCTTCGACCTGGAACACGAGATCCCGTTCCGGGCACGACTGTTCACCGTCACCGGCGTGGTCGCCTCGGACTGTGGACTGGGCGGTCCGGTCCTGGTGGACGCCGCCGATCTGGACGTGCCCGAGTACGCCATCGCCATCGTGCTGCACCACATCGCCGCCGACGGCCTGTCGCTCCCGGTCCTGGCCCGCGACCTGATCACCGCCTACCTGGCGCGGTCCCAGGGACAAGCCCCGGCCTGGCAGCCGCTGGCCGTGCAGTACGCGGATTACACGCTGTGGCAGCGCGATCGCCTCGGCGCGGCCGACGATCCGGACTCGCTGCTGTCGCGGCAGCTGGACTTCTGGCGGCAGACCCTGGCGGGCGCCCCGGACCTGCTCGAGCTCCCGGCCGATCGCCCGCGTCCGGTGGCCGCCACCGGCCGCGGCGCCAAGCTGGCCGTCGAACTGCCTTCCGAGTTGCACGCGCGAATTTCGGAAACCGCTCGGGCCGAGGGTATTTCGACCTTCATGCTCATGCACGCCGCGCTGGCGGTGCTGCTGTCCCGGCTGTCCGGCGAGTCGGACATCGTCATCGGCACCCCGGTGGGCGGCCGCGGCGCGCGCGAACTCGACGACCTGATCGGCATGTTCGTCAATACGCTGCCGCTGCGCACCGACGTCGACGGCGCGCTGAGCTTCCGGGAACTCGCGCACCGGGTCCGCGACACCGATCTCGCGGCCTTCGCGCACGCGGACGTGCCCTTCGAACAGCTTGTCGAGGCACTGAATCCGGCCCGCTCGCAGTCGCGCCATCCGCTGTTCCAGGTGGCGCTGTCCTTCACCGCGACCGGAGACATCAGCCTCGAACTGCCCGGATTGCTTGCCACGACGGGTACCCTGGACACGGAGGTGACCAAGTTCGACCTCTCGGTAGCGGTCACCGAAAGCTTCGCCGGTGCCGGTCCCGGGGAAGGTCCGGCACCGGCGGGGATCCACGCGGAGTTCGAGTTCGCGGTGGATCTGTTCGACCCCTCCACCATCGAGGTCTTCGCACACCGTTTCGTGCGCCTGCTCGAGGCCGTCACCACCGATCCTGCCGTGATCGTGGACGCGCTGCCGCTGCTGGCCCCCGCCGAATACACCGATCTGACAACCCGTTCGGGCGGTGCCGTACAGGCCACCCGGCTGCTGCCGGACATGATGGCGCGCGCCGTGGCCGTCGGCCCGGACCGCCCGGCGCTGATCTCCGGCGAAACCACGCTCAGCTACGGCGATCTCGACGCGACCACCAGCCGCCTGGCCCGCCTGCTGATCGATCGCGGCATCGGCCCGGACGATCTGGTGGCCGTCGGCCTGCCGCGGTCGCTGGAAGCCGTTGTCGCGGTGTGGGCGATCGTGAAGACCGGCGCCGCCTGGCTGCCGGTGGATCCCGCGTTCCCGGCCGAGCGCATCGCGCACATGGTCCGCGATTCGGGCGCGGTCCTCGGCGTGACCGGTTCCGCCGTGGTCGGCGGGCTGCCGGAGGTGCTGCCCTGGCTGGTGCTCGACGAGCCCGGATTCCGTGCCGACTGGGCGGGATTCGCCGCCGATCCGGTCGGCGACGCGGACCGGGTGCGCCCGCTGCGCGCGGGGAATGTCGTCTACGCCATCTACACCTCCGGATCGACCGGTGTGCCCAAGGGCGTGCTGGTCACGCACGCGGGCGTGCCCGGCCTGGCCGCCTCGCAGTACGAGCGCTACGTCGGTTCGCCGTCGGCGCGGGTGCTGCAGGGCTCCACCCCGAACTTCGACATCTCGGTCGCCGAGCTGCTGATGGCCGTCGAGTCGGCCGGCACGCTGGTGATCGCGCCGCCCGGGGCCACCGTGGGCCCGGAGCTGGCGGAAGTGATTCGCGCGCAACAGGTGACGCACGTGCTGATGACGCCCTCGGCGATCGGCACCATCGATCCCGCCGACGTGCCCGGCCTGCGCCACATCGCGGTCGGCGGCGAGGCCGTCCCGGCGGAGCTGGTGCGGCGCTGGGCCGAGGCCGGGCGCACCCTGGTCGACGCCTACGGGCCCACCGAGACCACCATCGTCGTGAATGCCAGTGCACCACTGCCGGCCAACGGTCCGGTGACCATCGGCCGTCCGCTGGCCGGGGTGCGGGAATGGGTGCTCGATGCCCGGCTGCGGCCGGTGCCGGTGGGCATGATCGGCGAACTGTACGTGGCCGGTCCGCAGCTGGCCCGCGGCTACCGCGGCCGCGCCGCCCTCACCGCCGACCGTTTCGTGGCCTGCCCGTGGGCGCCCGGTGAACGCATGTACCGCACCGGCGACCTGGTGCGCTGGACCGCCGACGGCACCGTGGACTACCTGGGCCGCAACGACTCCCAGGTCAAGGTGCGCGGCTTCCGGATCGAGCTGGGCGAGATCGAGTCCGCGGTGGCGGCGCATCCGCTGGTGCGCAGCGCCGCGGTGATCGTGCACCGCGACGCCGTGCGCGGGGATCAGATCGTCGCCTACCTCGTGCCCGAGTCCGCGGGCCTCGACCTGGCCGAGCTGAAGGCCGGACTGGCGAATCGCCTGTCCGCGTACATGATTCCGGCCGCCTTCATGGTGCTCGACGCCCTGCCGATGACCATCAACGGCAAGCTGGACTACCGCGCGCTGCCCGCGCCGATCTTCCCCAAGCGCGAATTCCGCGCGCCCGCCACGCCGGTCGAGCAGCTGGTCGCCGATGTCTTCGCCGAGGTGCTGGGCCTGGTCCCGGCCGTCGCGGAGACCGCCGTCGAGACCGTGCCGCCGCGTCCCCGGCCGGCCTCGGCCGATGCCGCAGACGCCGGCGAGGCCGCACAGGCGGTCGGCGCGGACGACGACTTCTTCGAGCTGGGCGGCAATTCGCTGATCGCCACCCAGGTGACCGCCCGCCTGGGCGCCGCCCTCGACACCCAGATCCCGGTGCGGCTGGTCTTCGAGGCCTCCAGCGTGGCCGAGCTGGCCGCGCGGGTGGCCGAGCTGGCCGGATCCGGCTCCCGCGCACCGCTGGTGGCGGGGGAGCGGCCCGAGGTGGTGCCGCTGTCCTACGCCCAGCAGCGCATGTGGTTCCTCAACCGCTTCGACAACAGTTCGATTGCGGACAACCTGGTCGCGGCCATCCGGCTGGACGGTCCGCTGGACGCGGACGCGCTGGCCGCGGCGGTCACCGATGTGGTGTCCCGGCACGAGACGCTGCGCACCGTGTACCCGGCCGTGGACGGTGTCGGCCGCCAGCTGGTGCTGTCCGCCG
Organism: Nocardia sp. NPDC059228; assembly: GCF_042754245.1. Lineage (NCBI taxonomy): Bacteria > Bacillati > Actinomycetota > Actinomycetes > Mycobacteriales > Nocardiaceae > Nocardia > Nocardia sp. NPDC059228. The sequence continues at coordinate 54,971 of NZ_JBHZAL010000003.1, forward strand.
AGGCGGCCGGCATCGCCCTGGCGCCCGAGCAGGTGAGCCCGGACGCGCTGGAATCGCGCATCATCGAGCTGGCCGTGCTGCCCTTCGCGGTGGACGAGCAGCCGCCGGCGCGGCTGACCCTGCTGCGCCTGGCGCCGCAGACCCACGTGCTGGTTGTCGCCGTGCACCACATCAGCGCCGACGGCTGGTCCATCGCCCCGCTGACCCGGGATCTCATGGTGGCCTACACCGCCCGCCGCGCCGGCGCCGCGCCGCAGTGGACGCCGCTGCCGGTGCAGTACGCCGACTACACGCTGTGGCAGCGCGCGGTGCTGGGCGACGAGGACGATCCGGAATCGCTGCTGGCGGAGCAGATTCGCTTCTGGCGCGCCGAACTGTCCGGTCAGCCCGACACCCTGGAACTGCCCAGCGACCGGCCCCGCCCGGCGGTCGCCACCCGCCGCGGCGCGCAGTACCGCTTCGTCATCTCCGCCGAGCGGCACCGCCGCCTGCGCGAGCTGGCCGAGCGCGATCACGCCACGGTGTTCATGGTGCTGCACGCGGCGTTCGCCACGCTGCTCGCGAAACTCTCCGGCACCGCGGACATTTCGATCGGTTCGCCGGTCGCGGGCCGCGGCGAGCAGGCGCTCGACGACCTGGTCGGCATGTTCGTCAACACCCTGGTGCTGCGCACCGAGGTCACCCCGCACCGCTCGTTCCGGGAGCTGCTGGCCCGGGTGCGCGAGGCCGATCTGCGCGCCTTCGCGCACGCGGACGTGCCCTTCGAGCGGCTGGTCGAGGTGATCGCCCCGATGCGCTCGCAGGCCCGCCACCCGCTGTTCCAGGTGGCCCTGGACCTGGCCAATGTCACCCAGCCCACGCTGGAGCTGGACGGGCTGACGGTCTCGCGCATCGACCTGGATCCCGGCGCCGCCAAGTTCGACCTGCAGCTGTCGGTGGGCGAGGACGCCGCGACCGGCGAGCTGAGCGCCCAGTTCACCTACGCCATCGACATTTTCGACGAGGCCACCGTGGCGGCCTTCGCGCGGCGGCTGGACGTGGTGCTCGAGGCCGTGACCGACGAGCCGGACCGGCTGGTCGGCGAGATCGACCTGCTCATCGGCGACGAGCGCTCCCGGGTGCTGATGTCCTGGAACGACACCGCCCGCGATACGCGAGAGCTACTGCCCGCCACCGATTCCGGCACCGCCACCCTGGTCGACCTGTTCGAGGCCAGGGCGCTGACCTGCCCCGATGCCCCGGCTGTGGAATTCGAGGGGGCGACTCTGTCCTACGGCGAGTTCGCCGCCCGGGTACACCGCCTGGCCCGCAAGCTCGCCGACTCCGGGGTGACCGCGGAATCCCGGGTGGCCCTGGCCATGCGGCGGTCGGACGACATGGTCGTGGCCATGTACGCCGTGCTCGCCGCCGGCGGCGCGTACGTGCCGGTGGACCCGGACCAGCCGCGTCTGCGCATCGACTACGTGCTCGACGCCGCCGCTCCGGTGGCCGTGCTCACCACCGTGCGCGACGGTTTCACCACCGATCGCGACCTGCCGGTGCTGGCCGTGGACGCCCTCGACCTCGCCGGCTACTCGAGCGCCCCGCTCACGGATGCGGATCGCACTGTGCCGCTCCGTGATTCGAACACCGCCTACGTGATCTTCACCTCGGGGTCGACCGGCCGCCCGAAGGGTGTGGCCGTCCCGCACTCGGCCATCGTCAACCGCCTGGTGTGGATGCAGGCCGAGTACGGCCTGACCGCCGCGGATGTCGTCCTGCAGAAGACGCCCTACACCTTCGACGTGTCGGTGTGGGAGTTCTTCTGGCCCTTGCAGATCGGCGCCAAGCTGGTGGTCGCCGCGCCCGACGGCCACCGCGATCCCGCCTACCTGGCCGGCATGATCGCCCGCCGCGGCGTTACCGTCGCCCACTTCGTGCCCTCCATGCTGGCCGTCTTCGTGGCCGAACTCGAGGCTGCCCTTCGCAGCGGTGAAACTCTCCTGGTTCGCGGCCCGTCTCGTTCTGGACTGCGGCTGGAATCGACCTCCGCCTTGGAGCGGGGGAGCGAAGCGGAGGAGCGGAGGAGGGAAGAACGAGACCTTCAGGGCCGCGAACCCGCCGGAGCGGAGTGGAGGCAAGCTCTACACAGCCTGCGGCAGGTGTTCGCCTCCGGTGAGGCGCTGCCCGCGCCGACCGCGCAGAAGCTGCGCGAGCTGACCGGTGCGCGCCTGCACAACCTGTACGGCCCGACCGAGGCCGCGATCGATGTCACCTATCACGAGGTGGCCGACGCGGATACGGCCTTCGTGCCGATCGGCCGCCCGGTGTGGAACACCCGCACCTACGTACTGGACGCGCGCATGAACCCGGTCGCGCCGGGTGTCGCGGGTGAGCTCTATCTGGCGGGTGACCAGCTGGCCCGGGGCTACCTGGGCCGGGCGGATCTGTCGGCGGATCGCTTCGTGGCCAACCCCTTCGGCACCGGCGAGCGCATGTACCGCACCGGTGACCTGGTCACCTGGACCCCCGAGGGCGAGCTGAACTACCTGGGCCGCACCGACTTCCAGGTGAAGCTGCGCGGGCTGCGCATCGAGCTGGGTGAGATCGAGGCCGCGCTGCTGGCGCAGCCGGGCGTCGCCCAGTCGGTCGTGGTGGTGCACGCCGATGCGCACGCCGGTGACCAGCTGGCCGGATACGTGGTCCGCGAACCCGAGGCCGTGGTCGACCTGGACGCGATCAAGACCGCCCTGGCCGCCACGCTCCCGGGCTACATGGTCCCGGCCGCGCTCGTGGTGCTGGATGCCTTCCCGCTCAATGCCTCCGGCAAGCTGGACCGCACCGCCCTGCCGGCCCCGGTCTTCGAGACCGCGGTCTACCGGGCGCCGGAGACGGTGGCCGAGGAGGTCGTGGCCGGTGTGTTCGCGGACCTGCTCGGGGTCGAGCGGGTCGGCGCGTACGACGACTTCTTCGCTCGCGGCGGCAGCTCGCTGCTCGCGGCCCGCGCCGTGGCCCGGGTGGGCGCGGCCCTGGACGCCGAGCTGTCGGTGCGCGACCTGTTCGACGCCCCGACCGTCGCCGGCCTGGCGGCCATCGCGGAGGCCGAGGCGGGCATCGGAACCCGGCTGCCGCTGACCGCGCGGCCCCGCCCGGAGCGGGTGCCGCTGTCGGATGCCCAGCGCCGCATGTGGTTCCTCAACCGCTACCACGCCGATGTGATCGGCACGGGCCCCGGCGCGGCCTCGGACAATATCCCGCTCGTGCTGCGGGTGTCCGGCGTGCTGGACGCCGAGGTGCTCGATGCCGCACTGCGGGACGTGGTTTCGCGCCACGAGACCCTGCGCACCGTCTACCCCGACGGCCCGGACGGCCCCGAGCAGCAGGTGCTGGCGGCGGCCGACGCCGAGTTGCTCACCGCCCGCGTCACCGCGGACGAGATCCCCGGCCGGGTGGCCGGGATCATCGGCCACGCCTTCGACCTGACCCGCGAAACCCCGTTGCGCGCAGCACTGTTCAGCGTCTCGGAGACCGATCATGTGCTGGTGCTGGTGGTCCACCACATCAGCGCGGACGGATTCTCGCTGGGCCCGTTGGCCACCGACTTCATGACGGCCTACCAGGCCCGCCGCTCCGGCGTGGCCCCCGCGTGGGCCCCGCTGCCCGTGCAGTACGCCGACTACACGCTGTGGCAGGCCGAGCGTCGCGGCGACGAATCCGACGCGCGGTCCCTGGCGCACCGGCAGCTGGAGTTCTGGCGGCAGCGCCTGGCCGGGCTGCCCGAGCAGCTGGAACTGCCCACGGACCGGCCGCGTCCGGCGGTTGCCTCGCTGCGTGGCGGCACCCACCGCCTGAGCATCGACTCCGATCTGCACGGTCAGCTGGGCGAATTGGCGCGCAAGCACGACACCACCCTGTTCAGCACCGTGCACGCGGCGCTGGCGGTGCTGCTGGCGCGGGTGTCGAACAGCACCGACATCGCGATCGGCACCCCGGTCGCGGGCCGCGGCGAGCAGGAGCTCGACGGCCTGGTCGGCATGTTCGTCAACACCCTGGTGCTACGCAGCGAGATCGACCCGCGCGCCCGCTTCGACTCCGTGCTGGACGCGGTGCGCGCGGACGACATCGCCGCGCTCTCGCACGCGGAGGTGCCTTTCGAGCGCCTGGTCGAGGTGCTGTCCCCGGCCCGGTCGCAGGCCCGGCACCCGCTGTTCCAGGTGGCCCTGACCTTCCACAACTACGCGCTGCCCACGGTGGAGCTGCCCGAGCTGCGGGTGCACCCGGAGACCCTGGACGCCGGAGTGTCCAAGTTCGATCTGCAGTTCACCGTGCTCGAGACCCACGCCGCGGACGGCCGCGCCGGTGGCATGGATATCGAGATCACCTACGCCAGTGAGCTTTTCGACGCCGACACCATCGCGGCGCTGGCGGGCCGTTTCGGCCGGGTGCTGGCGGCGGTGGCCGCCGACCACACCGTGGTGGTCGGCGATATCCAGCTGCTGAGCAGCGAGGAGAGTGCCCGCGTACTGCACGAGTGGTCCGCCACCGGTCCCGATGTCGCCGAGTTCACCACTCTCGCCGACCGATTCGCGACCGCCGCCGCCCTCGACCCGGCGGCCCCGGCCGTCCGCGCCGGGGACGTGACCCTCACCTACGCCGAGCTCGACGCCCGCTCCAACCGCCTGGCCCGCTGCCTCATCGCGGCCGGTGTCGGACCGGAATCGCTGGTGGCCGTGGCGTTGCCGCGCACCGCGGAGCTGGCCGTGGCGCTGCTGGCCGTGGTGAAGGCCGGCGGCGGCTACCTGCCGATCGACCCGAACTACCCGGCCGACCGCATCGAGTACGTGATCGACGACGCCCGGCCGGTGTGCGCGATCAGCAGCGGCGACGCGCAGCTGCCGGCCGGCTGGTTCGGCGGACCGGTCGTCTGCCTGGACACCATCGACCTCGACGGCTACGCCGCCGACCCGGTCACCGACCGCGACCGGCGCGCGCCGCTGCGCCCGGCCGACACCGCCTACGTCATCTACACCTCGGGTTCCACCGGCCGCCCCAAGGGCGTGGTGATCCCGCACCGCAATGTGATCCGCCTGTTCGACAATGCGCAGGGGCACTACGGTTTCGGGCCCGCCGACGTGTGGACCATGTTCCACTCCTACGCCTTCGACTTCTCGGTCTGGGAGCTGTGGGGCGCGCTGCTGTACGGCGGCAGCGTGGTGGTGGTCGACTACTTCACCTCGCGGTCGCCGCAGCAGTTCCGCGAACTGCTCGCCACCGCGGGCGTGACCGTGCTCAATCAGACGCCGTCGGCGTTCTACCAGCTGATCACCGCCGACACCGAGTCCGATACCGAGCTCGCGCTGCGGTATGTGATCTTCGGTGGCGAGGCGCTGGAACCGCAGCGGCTCGCGGGCTGGTTCGTGCGGCACCCGCAGGGCCCGGCGCTGATCAACATGTACGGCATCACCGAGACCACGGTGCACGTGTCCTACCGCCCGATCACCCCGGACACCGGCTCCGCCAGCGTGATCGGCGGCGCGCTGCCGGGTCTGACCGTGCGCGTGCTGGATTCGCGACTGCGTCCGGTGCCGGTCGGCGTCCCCGGCGAAATCTATGTCTCCGGTGGGCAATTGGCGCGCGGCTACCTGAACCGCCCGGCGCTCACCGCCGGTCGCTTCGTGGCCGACCCCTACGGCGCTTCCGGCGAATCCGCCTACCGCACCGGCGATCTGGCGCGCTGGACCGCCACCGGCGACCTCGAGTACCTGGGCCGTATCGACCAGCAGGTGAACCTGCACGGCTTCCGGGTCGAGCTGGGCGAGATCGAGGCCGCGCTGCTGCGGGATTCGCAGGTGCGCGAGGCCGCGGTCATCGTGCGCCACGACGCCGCCGTGGACGCCTCCCGCATCGTCGGCTATGTGGTTCCGGCCGCGGACACCGCGCCGTCCACCACCGACCTGCGGGCCTTCGTCGCCCGGGAGCTGCCCGAGCACATGGTGCCCGCGGCGGTGGTGATCGTGGACCGGATCCCGTTGACCGTCAACGGGAAGCTCGATCGCGCGGCGCTGCCCGCTCCGGTCTTCGAGGGCACCGAGTACCGGCAGCCGGCCACCGTCGCCGAGGAGCTCATCGCCAACGTCTACGCCGACCTGCTGGGCATCGAGCGGGTGGGCGCGGACGACGACTTCTTCGCCCTGGGCGGCTCCTCGCTGCTCGCGGCCAAGGCGGTCGCCCGCATCGGCGCCCTGTTCGACACCACGGTCGGCGTGCGCGCCCTGTTCGAGGCGCCCACCGTGACCGCCCTGGCCGCCCGCGTGCAGGCCGAGGCCGACGGGCCGAAGCGTCCGGTGCTGGTCGCCGGTGCCCGGCCCGAGCACCTGCCGCTCTCGCCCGCCCAGCAGCGCATGTGGTTCCTCAACCGCTTCGATCGCGCGTCCACGGCCTACAACATCCCGCTCGCCCTGCGCCTTACCGGCGAGCTGGACGCCCCCGCGCTCGAGGCCGCCTTCGCCGCCGTGGTGGAACGCCACGAGACCCTGCGCACCGTCTACCCGGAGACCGCGGACGGGCCCGCGCAGGTGATCCTGCCTGCCGCGCAGGTGGTTTCGGAGCTGAAGCCGGTCGATGTGACCGAGGCCGAGCTGGTGGCCCGGGTCACCGAATTCGCGACCACCACCTTCGACGTGACCGTCGACGTGCCGGTGCGGGTGCTGCTGCTGCGGGTGGTCGACGCCGACGGCGCGCCCACCGGCGATCACGTGCTCGCCGGTGTGCTGCACCACATCTCGGCCGACGGCTCCTCGGTGGTCCCGTTCGTGCGCGACCTGATGGTCGCCTACGACGCCCACCTGGCCGGCTCCCGGCCGTCGTGGACCCCGCTGGCCGTGCAGTACGCCGACTACGCGCTGTGGCAGCGCGCCCTGCTCGGCGCCGAGGACGATCCCGCCTCGGTGGCCGCGGGCCAGCTCGCCTTCTGGCGGGAGACCCTGGCGGGTCTGCCCGATCAGCTGGACCTGCCCGCCGACCACCCGCGCCCCGCACGGCAGAGCCTGCGCGGCAGCTATATCCGGCTCCCGCTCGACGCCGACCTGCACGCGGGTCTGACGGAGCTGGGCCGACGCCGCGGCGCGACCCTGTTCATGGTGGTGCACGCCGCTTTCGCGGCTCTGCTGTCGCGGCTCTCGGGCACCACCGACATCGCGGTCGGCACCCCGATCGCGGGCCGCGGCGACGCCGCCCTCGACGACGTGATCGGTATGTTCGTCAACACGCTGGTGCTGCGCACCCGCACCGACGGCGGCGAACCGTTCACCGACCTGCTGGCCCGCGTGCGCTCCGGCGACATCGCCGCCTTCGGCAATGCCGACGTACCCTTCGAACGCCTGGTGGAGGTGCTCAACCCGGCCCGCTCCACCGCCCGGCACCCGCTGGTCCAGGTCGGCCTGTCCTTCCAGAACCACGAGCGCGCCGAGCTGCAGCTGTCCGGCCTGACCGTGTCGGAGGTCGAATTCGACACCCACGTGGCGCAATTCGATCTGCACCTGTTCGCGGTGGACCACTACACCGAGACCGGCGCGCCCGCCGGGCTGGAGCTGACCCTCGGCTACGCCCACGACCTGTTCACCGAGGGCACCGCGCAGCGGTTCACCGCCGCGCTGGCCCGGCTGCTGGAAACCGTTGCGGCACAGCCGGACACCGTCATCGGCGATATCGACCTGCTGGGTGCGGGTATGCGCCAGCGCATCCTGCACGACTGGAACGCCACGGCGCACCAGCTCGCGCCGGCCACCCTGGCCGATCTGGTCGACGCCCAGGTGGCGACGAACCCCGCCGCGGTCGCCCTGCTGGGCGCCGGAACCTCGCTCACCTATGCGGAATTCGACGCCCGGGTCAACCGCCTGGCCCGGCGGCTCATCGCCGCGGGCGTCGGCCCGGAGACCGGCGTGGTGCTCGCCATGCGCCGTGGCATCGACCTGGTGGTCGCCATGTACGCGGTGGTCAAGGCCGGCGGCGCCTACGTGCCGATCGACCCGGACCACCCGGCCGATCGCATCGCCTACATTGTCGAAACCGCCGCTCCGGCAGTGGTTCTCACCACGTCCTCCGATGGCGTGCCCTTCGAGGCCGCGGTCCCGGTGCTCGAGGTGGACCGGCTGGAGCTGTCCGGCCTGTCCGCGGCGCCGATCACCGACGGTGAGCGGGTGCGCCCGCTGCGCCCGCAGCACCCGGCCTACGTCATCTTCACCTCGGGTTCGACCGGCCTGCCCAAGGGCGTGACGGTGCCGCACGCGGCCATCGTCAACCAGTTGCGCTGGCTGCGCGCCACCTTCGAGCTGGACGCGGGCGACCGCGCGCTGCTGAAGACCCCCGCCACCTTCGACCTGTCGGTGTGGGAGTTCTGGTCCGCGCTGACCACCGGCGGCAGCCTCGTGGTGTCCGCCGCGGGCGACGAACGCGATCCCGACCGCCTGCGCGCCCTGATCGAGACGCACGCCGTCACGATCCTGCACCCGGTGCCCTCGCTGCTGGGCATGCTGCTGGCGGGCGGCCCGCTGCCCGCCTCGGTGCGCGCGGTGCTGGCCATCGGCGAGGCGCTGCCGGCCGCGACGGCCGCGGAGTTCCTCGACCAGCATCCCGACAGCGAGAATGCCGAGGGCGCACGGCTGTTCAACCTCTACGGCCCGACCGAGGCGGCGGTCTCGATCACCTCCTACGAGGTGAGCGAGCGGCACCGGCAGGCGGTGCCGATCGGCTCGCCCGCCTGGAACAGCCGGGTCTACGTGCTCGACGCCCGCCTGTCCCCGGTCCCGATCGGTGTGCCGGGCGAGTTGTACCTGTCCGGCGCGCAGTTGGCGCGCGGCTACCACGGCCGCCCGGCCCTGACCGCCGACCGCTTCGTGGCGGACCCCTTCGCCGGGGGCCGCATGTACCGCACCGGCGATATCGTCCGCTGGCGCGCGGACGGCGCGCTCGAGTACATCGATCGCGCCGACTTCCAGGTCAAGATCGGTGGTTTCCGCATCGAGCTCGGTGAGGTGGAGACCGCGCTGTACCGGCAGCCCGGCGTGAGCGCCGCGGTCGCCGTGGCCCGCACCACCGCCGACGCGGGCGCTCGGCTGGTCGCGTACGCCGCGGTCCCCGGCACCTCCGAGGAACGCCGCGACGAAGTGTCGGCCGCCCTGCGCGCCGCGCTCGCCGCGGAGCTGCCGACCTACATGGTCCCGGCCGCGCTGGTCGTGCTGGACGCCCTGCCGCTGAACGCCAACGGCAAGGTGGACCGGGCGCGGCTGCCCGAACCGGTCTTCGCCGTGGCGGCCTACCGCGAGCCGGTGACCGCGCTCGAGCAGGCCGTCGCCGCGGGCTTCGCGGAGGTCATCGGCGCGGCCGGGGCCACCCCGATCGGCCTGGACGCGGACTTCTTCGCACTGGGCGGCAATTCGCTCATGGCGACCCGCCTGGCCGCCCGGCTCGGCTCGGATCTCGGTGTGCGGGTGCCGGTCTCGGCCCTGTTCGAGGCCCCGACCGTGGGCGGGCTGGCGGCCTGGATCGCCACCGCCGACCCGGCCGAGCTGCTGCCCGCCCTGACCCGCCGTACCGACGCGGGCCCGGCCCCGCTGTCGCTGGCCCAGCAGCGCATGTGGGTGCTCAACCGCCTGCACCCGGAGTCGGGCGCCTACAACGTGCCCGCCGCCGTCCGGCTCACCGGCGCGCTCGACAAGGCTGCGCTCACCGCGGCCCTGCGGGATGTGCTGGAGCGCCACGAGATTCTGCGCACCCGCTATCCCGAGGTGGACGGCGAGCCCGTGCAGGTGGTGCTGGAGCTGGGCGAACTCCAGGGCGAGCTCACCCTGGTCCCGGTGTCCGAGAACGAGATTCAGGCGCGTCTGGTCGAGACCGCCACGGCCGGTTTCGATGTCACCGTCGCGCCGCCGGTGCGGGTGACGCTGTTCGAACTCGGCCCGGCCGACCACGTCCTGCTGGTGGTGCTGCATCACATCAGCGCCGACGGCTACTCGGTGCTGCCCATGACCCGGGATCTGGTGCTGGCCTACACCTCCCGCCTGGCCGGGGACGCGCCCGCCTGGGCACCGCTGGAGATCCAGTACGGCGACTTCGCCGCCTGGCAGCGCCGCGTGCTCGGTTCGGACGCCGATCCGGACAGCCTGTTGTCGCGGCAGCTGCGCTTCTGGGTGGACGAGCTGTCCTCCGCGCCCGAGCAGCTGGCGCTGCCCACCGACCGCCCCCGGCCGGCGCGGCGCGAGATGCTCGGCGAGACGGTCGATTTCGCGGTCGACGCGGAGACCGTCGAGCGGCTCTCGGCCCTGGCCCGCGCGCACGGCGCCACCCTGTTCGGGGTCGTGCACGCCGCCTTCGCGGTGCTGCTGGCCAAACTGTCCGGCCAGCGCGACATCTCGATCGGCGTCCCGCTCGCCGGGCGCGGTGAGCGGGCGCTGGACGACCTGATCGGCATGTTCGTCAATACCGTGGTGCTGCGCGCCGAGGTGGACGGCAAGCTCGCCTTCACCGATCTGCTGCGGCAGGTGCGCGACCACGACCTGGCGGCGTTCGCCCAGGCCGACGTGCCGTTCGAGCGCGTGGTGGAGGCCGTGCTGGCCGCCACCGGCCGGGCCCGTTCGGCGTCGGTGAGCCCGCTGTTCCAGGTGGCCTTCGCCTTCCAGAACATGTCGCCGGTGTCGGCGGCGCTGCCCGGACTCACCGTCGAGGCGCTCGACCCCGAGCTCACCGAGGCCAAGTTCGACCTCCAGCTCACCGGCATCGAGCGGCACGACGAGGCCGGCCGGGTGGTGGGCCTGGACATGCGATTCGGGTACGCCACCGACATTTTCGGTGCGGACAGCGTGCGCCTGCTGGCGCAGCGGCTGCTGCTGGTGCTGCACACCGTGGTGTCCGATCCCGAAGCGCCGGTGCGCGACATCGACATTCGCACCGAGGCGGAACGCACCCGCCGCCCCGGCGGCGGAGCCGTGAAGACCGCAGCGGCGGTGCCGCACAAGGACGCAGCGGCGGTGCCGCACAAGGACGCAGCGGCGGTGTCGCAGCCGCCGGCCGATCTGCCGGCCCTGCTCGCCGCGGCGGCGGCGGCCGCCCCCGAGGCGGTCGCCCTCACCCACGGCGAGCACACCGTCACCTATCGGGATCTTGCCGGGAAGATCGCCGTCACCGCCCGCGCCATGGGCGCCGCCGCGAAGCCGGAGGCGCTGGTGAACGTGGCACTCGCCGGACTGGTACCCGGCATTCTGGCCGCTCTCGGCGCGGCCGGACTCCATCAGGCCCTGAGCACGCTCACCGCGGACGCGCAGGCCCTGGTTCTTCGCTCGGAGAGCACGTCGGAAGGAAGCCTCTGATGCACTACGCAGAGTCGATCGCCACCAGCCGGAACGGACGGGTCACGGCCTTGCGCCGAGCCTACGGCGTGGGCGACCTACCATGTCTGATCGCTGTCGTGGCCGAGCTGGACGCCGACCGCATAGCCCTGCGGGACGCCGGCGACACCGTCGCCTACGGCGCCCTGGCCACCGAGATCGCCATGCTCAGCGAGGCCATGGGCGGCGCGCTGGAGCCCGAGGCGCTCATGCAGGTGGTGGTGTCCGGGCAGCTCCCCGGACTGATGAACGGCGAGGCCGGCGGCCTCACCGCGGCGTTGGAGGCGCTGGTCGACGACGCCGTGCTGGCCGCCTCCGACGTCCTCGACCCCAAGCTGGCCCCGGTCGAGACCCTGAGCACGCAGTTCCGCGCCCAGGTGCAGCGCACCCCCGACGCGGTGGCGATGGAATTCGAGGGCGCGACACTCACCTACGCCGAATTCGCCACCCGCGTCACGGTTCTCGCGCGGCATCTGCGCGGTCTGGGCGTCGGCCCCGATGTCCTGGTGGGCCTGTCGGTGCGCCGCTCCTTCGAGCTGATGGTCGGCATGTTCGCCATCCTCGAAGCCGGTGGCGCGTACGTGCCCCTCGATCCGGATCACCCGGCCGAGCGCATCTCCTACGTGCTCGAGGTGGCGCAGCCCGCGGTGGTGCTCACCACCACCGCCGACCAGCCCGCCTTCGCCGTCGAGGCCCCGGTGCTGCGCATCGACGAATTCGAGCGCAACGCACGGGAATACGGCATCGACGGCGATCGGCTGCTGTCCCCGGCCGACGACCCCGAGCTGCCGCAGCCCGGCCCGGACAACCTGGCCTACGTCATCTTCACCTCGGGCTCCACCGGCCGCCCCAAGGGCGTGGCCATCCCGCACCGTGCGGTCGTCGCCTTCCTGCGGTGGCAGCAGCGGCAGTTCCGGATCACCGCGGACGACGCGGTGCTGTTCAAGACCAGCACCACCTTCGACGCGTCGGTGTGGGAGATCTTCTGGCCCCTGCAGACCGGGGCGCGACTGGTCATCACCACCCCGGACGGTCACCTGGACCCCGCCTACCTGGTGCGCGTCATTCGCGAATCACGGGTCACCACGGCCTTTTTCGTGCCGTCGATGCTGGCCGCGCTGGTGGGCGAGGTCATGCGCAGCGGCGAGGACATGCCCGATTCCCTGCGCTATCTGCTCACCGGTGGCGAGACCGTCCCCGTCGGAACCGCCGCTGACTTCCGCAGCGTCAGCGGCGCGACCCTGTTCGACGTGTACGGTCCCACCGAGTCCACCGTGCTGGCCACCGCCCACGAGGTCACCGCGGCCGATGTCGACACCATTCCGATCGGCAGCCCCGGCGACGATGTCGAACTGCTGGTCCTCGACGCGGATCTGCGCCCGGTGCCGGTCGGCGTGGTCGGCGAGCTGTACATCGCCGGCACGCAGCTGGCCCGCGGCTATGTGGGTCGCGCGGGTCTGACCGCCGAACGGTTCGTGCCCAACCCCGAGGGCCCGTCCGGCGATCGCATGTACCGCACCGGTGATCTGGTGCGCTGGGTCTCCGGTGTGGACGGTGGCCCGGACGAGCTGGAATACATGGGCCGCAGCGACTTCCAGGTGAAGATGCGCGGCCTGCGCATCGAGCTCGGCGAGGTGGAGTCCGCGCTGCGCCGCACCGCCGCGGTCGCGCAGGCGGCCGTGCTCATGCACACCCGCCCGAACGGCGAGCAAGCACTGGTCGGTTATGTCGTCGCGGCCGACGGCGTCGAAATCGACAGTGCCGCGGTGCTTTCCACCGCGCGGGCGCACGTGCCCGAGTACATGGTGCCGTCGCTGCTGGTCGTCCTGCCCGAGATGCCGATGAACGTGAACGGCAAGCTGGACCGGCGCGCTCTGCCCGACCCGGTATTCGCCGACACCGCCACCGCCTATCGCGCCCCGGCCACTCCCGCCGAGGAGGCGGTCGCGGCCATCTTCGCCGACCTGCTCGACCTCACGGTGGTGGGTGCGGATGACGACTTCTTCACCCTGGGCGGCAACTCTCTCATCGCCACCCGCGCCATCGCCCGGATCCGGGAGTCGCTCGGCGTCACCGTGGACGTGCGCGACTTCTTCGAGCGCCCGACCGTGTCCGCGCTGGCGGCGCTCGGCGACGGCGCGGGCCCGGGGGCCCGGCCGCCGCTGACCGCCGGGCCGCGCCCGGACCACATTCCGCTCTCGCCCGCCCAGCAGCGCATGTGGTTCCTGAACCATTTCGCGCGCAGCGAATACGACCCGGCCGCCGATGATTTCGATCCGTCGGCGGTGGACAACATGCCGTTCGCGCTGCGCTTGCGCGGCGATCTCGACACCGCGGCGCTGGCGGCCGCCTTCGCCGACGTCATCGAGCGCCACGAGTCGTTGCGCACCTACTACCCGGCCGCCGACCAGGGCCCCGCCCAGGTGGTGCTGCCCGCCGCCGCGGTGGACCTGACCCCGCGCGAGGTGCCCGAGGACCAGCTGGCCGCGACGGTATTGGCGCTGGCCGCACAGGGATTCGACGTCACCGCCGAGGTGCCGCTGCGCGCCCGGCTGCTGCGCTCGGGTCCCGGCGACCACACGCTGGTGGTGGTGGCCCACCACATCGCCGCCGACGGCGCCTCCATCGGACCGCTTGTGCGCGACCTGGTGCTGGCGTACGTGGCGCGGCAGGCGGGTCAACGGCCGTCCTACGAGCCGCTGGCCGTGCAGTACGCCGACTACGCGCTGTGGCAGCGGGCCTGGATGGGCGACGAATCCGATCCGGACTCGGTGGCGTCCCGCCAGATCGCTTTCTGGGCAAGCGAACTCGCGGATCTGCCCGCCCAGCTCGACCTGCCCGCGGACCGCCCGCGTCCGGCCGTGTCCAGCTTCCGCGGCACCTCGTTCGAGACCGTGCTGGACGCCGACCTGCGCGCCGCGGTCGACCGGGTGGCCGCCGCCCACCGCGCCACCCCGTTCATGGTGCTGCACGCCGCGCTGGCCGCGGTGCTGGCCCGGCTCTCGGGCACCGGCGACATCGCCATCGGCACCCCGGTCGCCGGGCGCGGCGACCAGGCCCTCGACGACCTGGTCGGCATGTTCGTCAACACCCTGGTGCTGCGCGCCGAGGTGCGCGGCGGGGACTCCTTCGCCGACCTGATCGCCCATGTGCGCGACCGGGATCTGCGCGCCTTCGCCCATCGCGACGTGCCCTTCGAGCGCCTGGTGGAGGTGCTCAATCCGGCGCGCGCCCGCAACCGCCACCCGCTGTTCCAGGTCGCGCTGTTCATGCAGAACCTCGGCGAGCTCACCGCCGCGCTGCCGGGACTGACCGCCGAGGAATTGGACTTCGATCCGGGCATCGCCAAGTTCGACCTGCAGCTGACCGTCGTCTCCGACGGCGACCGCTACCGGGTCCAGTACACCTACGCCACCGACCTTTTCGACGATCACACGGTGCGCGAGTTCGGCGCCAAGTTCACCCGCCTGCTGAGCGCCGCCACCGCCGACGCCGCGGTGCCGGTGGGCGATATCGAACTGCTCGACGCCGGCGAGCGCGACTACGTCACCTCCAGTTGGAACGCCACCGGCTCCCGCGTCCCTGATCAGTTCCTGCACCAGGGTTTCGACGCGCAGGCGGCCCGCACCCCGCACGCGCGCGCCCTGGTCTTCGGCGACACCGAACTCACCTACGCGGAGTTCTCCGAGCGCGCGAACCGGCTGGCGCGCTACCTCATCGCCGCCGGGGTCGGCCCGGAATCGCTGGTGGTGCTGGCCATGGCCCGCTCGGTGGAGCTGGTGGTCGCCATGTACGCCGTGCTGCGCGCCGGCGGCGCGTACGTGCCGGTGGACCCGTCCCACCCGGCCGAGCGCATCGGCCACATCCTCACCACCGCCGGCCCGCACGCCGTGCTCACCACCCGCCGCGACGGCTTCACCCTGCCCGAAACCGTCGACGTGCCACTGCATCACCTCGACGAGCTGGAGCTGGCGGCGTACTCCGCGGCCAAGATCGGCGACCGTGAGCGGCGCGCCGTCCTGCACCCGGACCACCCGGCCTACGTCCTGTTCACCTCCGGCTCCACCGGCAAGCCCAAGGGCGTCGCGGTCACCCACCGCGCCATCGCCAACCAGCTGGCCTGGATGCAGGCCGAGTACGGCGTCCGCGGCCAGGACGTGTACCTGCAGAAGACCGCCACCACCTTCGACGTCTCGCTGTGGGGTTACTTCCTGCCGCTGCGCGCGGGCGCGACCCTGGTGGTCGCCACCCCAGACGGCCACCGCGATCCCCGCTACATCGCCGAAACCATTGCCCGCCACGGGGTCACGCTCACCGACTTCGTGCCCTCCATGCTCGCGGTGTTCGCCGCGCACGCCGAGGCGGGCGAACTCGATTCGCTGCGTGAGGTCTTCGTCATCGGCGAGGCGCTGCCGCCGGAGACCGTCACCGCGTTCTGGGCCGTCAGCGACGCCGGGGTGCACAACCTCTACGGCCCCACCGAGGCCGCGGTGTCCATCACCTTCCGCGAGGCGCACAGCTCCGACACCCTCACCGTGCCGATCGGTGAGCCGGAGTGGAATTCCCAGGTGTTCGTGCTGGATTCGCGCCTGCACCCGGTGGCCATCGGGGTGCCGGGCGAACTCTATCTGGCCGGTGTGCAGCTGGCCCGCGGCTACCACGGCCGGGTCGACCTGACCTCGGATCGCTTCGTGGCCAACCCCTTCGGCCGGCCGGGCGAGCGCATGTACCGCACCGGCGATCTGGTGAAGTGGACCGAGGACGGCGAGCTGGTCTACCTCGAGCGTCTCGACTTCCAGATCAAGTTCCGCGGCCAGCGCATCGAACTGGCCGAGATCGAGAGCGCCCTGCTGCTGGCGCCCGCGGTGGCACAGGCCGCGGTGCGGCTCATCTCCGCCGACTCCGGCGACTACCTGGCGGGCTACGTGGTCGCGGCCCCCGGCGTCGACCTGGACCCGGAGACGCTGCGGGACGGGCTGACCCGGGTGCTGCCGCCGTACATGGTGCCGACCGCCCTGATGGCGCTGCCCGAGCTGCCGCTCAACTCCAGCGGCAAGCTGGACCGCAAGGCGCTGCCCGTTCCGGAGCTGCGCGCCAAGAGCTTCCGCGCCCCCGTCGACGCCGCCCAGCGTCTGGTCGCGACCGTGTTCGCCGAGGTGCTGACCGCCGAGCGGGTCGGCCTGGACGACGACTTCTTCGCCCTCGGCGGCAGCTCGCTCGACGCCGCCCGGGTGACCTCCCGCATCGGCGCCGAGTTCGGCGCCCGGGTCCCGGTGCGCCTGCTCTTCGAGGCCTCCACCGTCGAGGGCCTGGCGGCCGCGCTGGTCGCCGCCAACCCCGACGCCGCCCGGCCGGTGCTGGCCGCGCGGCCGCGCCCCGACCGCATTCCGCTCTCGCCCGCCCAGCAGCGCCTGTGGTTCCTCAACCGGATCGAGACCGAGGACGGTGAGCACAGCGTCTACAACCTGCCGATCGTCCTGCGCCTGCGCGGTGCGCTGAACATCGCGGCGCTGGAACAGGCCACGCTGGACGTGCTGGCCCGCCACGAGTCCCTCCGCACCACCTATTCGGACTCGGAATCCGGCCCCTACCAGCACATTCTGGATGTGGAGGACATCGGGCTGAGCCTGAGCCCGGTGCCGGTCGCCGCCGCGGAGATCACCGGCGCGCTCGCCGCCTTCGCCTCGGCCGGATTCGACGTGACCGGCGAACTGCCTTCGCGCATAGGGCTTTTCGTACTCGACGAGGAGACCGAGGACCGGTCCCCGGAATACGTGCTGGCCGTCGTCGTGCACCACATCGCCGCCGACGCCCTCTCGCTGGCGCCGCTGATCACCGATCTCATGCGTGCCTACACCGCCCGCCTCGCCGGCGCCGAGCCCGGCTGGGAGCCGCTGGCGGTGCAGTACGCGGACTACAGCCTCTGGCAGCACGAATTGCTCGGCGACGACCGGGAACCGGGCTCGGTGGCACACCAGCAGCTCGAGTTCTGGCGCGCGACCCTGGCGGGCCTGCCCCCGCAGCTGGCGCTGCCGACCGACCGTCCCCGGCCCGCGACGCCCGCCAATAGCGGTGCGTCCGTGCCGTTCTCGGTGGACGAGACCGTCGCCGCCGGCCTGCGCGAGCTGGCCCGGGCCCACGGCGTGACCATGTTCATGGTCGTGCACGCCGCCTTCGCGGCCCTGCTGGCGCGCAGCAGCGGCACCGCGGACGTGGCCGTGGCCTCGCCGATCGGCGGCCGCGGCGAACGCGAACTCGACGCCCTCATCGGCATGTTCGTCAACACCCTGGTGCTGCGCACCCAGGTCGAGCCCGACCTGTCCTTCACCGACCTGCTGGGCCGGGTGCGCACCGCCGACCTGGCCGCCTTCGCCCACGCCGAACTGCCCTTCGAGCGCATCGTCGACGCCCTGGCCGTGGACCGCACCACCGGGGCGCCGCCGCTGGCCCAGGTGATGCTGACCTTCACCGACGCGGCCCGCATGGACGGCGCGCAGGCCTTCGCCCTGCCCGGGCTGACCGTGGCCCCGGTCGAGATCGACGACCCGACCGTCAAATTCGACCTGCACCTGGTGGTCGGCGAGCTGGGCGACCAGGCCGGCCTGAGCGGCAATCTGCGCTACGCGACCGAGCTCTTCGACGCCGGCACCGCCGCCGCGCTCGCCGAGCGCCTGGGCCGGGTGCTGGCGGCCGTGGCCGCCGACGCGACCGTGCGGGTCGGGGACATCGACCTGCTCGACGCCGCCGAGCGAACCCGGATCCTGCACGAGTGGAACGACACCGCCGCCGCGCTCGACCTGCCCGCGGGCGACGCCGCGACGCTGGTGTCGCTGTTCGAGACCCAGGTGGCGCGGACTCCCGACGCGTCCGCTCTCACCTTCGAGGGGTTGAGCCTGACGTACAGCGAGTTCGCCGTGCGCGTACGGCAGCTGGCGCGCTGGCTGATCGGCGAGGGCGTCGGCCCGGATTCCTGCGTGGCGCTGGGCATGCGGCGCTCCCTCGACCTGCTGGTCGGCATGTACGCGGTGGCCGCCGCCGGCGCCGCGTATGTGCCGCTGGACCCGGACCACCCGGCCGAGCGCATCGAATACATCCTCGACACCGCCGATCCGGTCACCGTGCTGACCTCGGGCGAGGACCTGGCGATGGATGTCGCCCAGGTGCGGATCGACCTGCTGGACCTCACCGGGTTCTCCGACGAGCCGATCACCGACGCGGATCGCACTGCGCCGCTGCGGGCTTCGAACAATGCCTACGTCATCTTCACCTCCGGTTCGACCGGCCGCCCGAAGGGCGTGGCGGTGCCGCACTCGGCCATCGTCAACCGCCTGGTCTGGATGCAGGCCGAGTACGGCCTGACCGCCGACGACGTGGTGCTGCAGAAGACCCCGGCCACCTTCGACGTGTCGGTGTGGGAGTTCTTCTGGCCGTTGCTGATCGGCGCCACGCTGGTGGTGGCCCGGCCGGAGGCGCACCGTGACCCGGCCCAGCTCGCGGAACTCATTGCCCGCGAAGGCGTCACGGTCACCCACTTCGTGCCGTCCATGCTCGCGGTTTTCGTCGCGGAGGAGGCGGCCGCGCGCTGCACCGGCCTGCGCCAGGTGTTCGCGTCGGGCGAGGCTCTCCCGCCGAAGTCCGCACATCGACTACGTGAGCTGACCGGCGCCGAGCTGCACAATCTCTACGGTCCGACCGAGGCCGCCGTCGACGTCACCTATCACCAGGTCGTGGACGCGGACGTCGATACCGTGCCGATCGGCCGCCCGGTGTTCAACACCCAGGTGTACGTGCTGGATTCGCGACTGCGGCCGGTGCCGGCGGGTATCGCCGGTGAGCTCTACCTCGCGGGCGATCAGCTCGCCACCGGTTACGTGGCACGCCCGGACCTCACCTCGGATCGCTTCGTGGCCAACCCCTTCGGTGTCTCCGAGCGCATGTACCGCACCGGTGACCTGGTGAAGTGGCTCGGCAACGGCGAACTGGAATACCTGGGCCGTACCGACTTCCAGGTGAAGCTGCGCGGCCTGCGCATCGAACTCGGCGAGATCGAGTCCGCCCTGACCGAATCGGCGTCGATCGCCCAGGCAGCGGTCGTGGTGCGCGGTTCCGGCCGCGCCGGCGCGGAGCCGCAGCTGGTCGCCTACCTGGTGCCCGCCCCCGGCGCGGAGATCTCGCCCTTCGAGTTGAAATCAGCGCTCGCGCAGCGCCTTCCGTCCTACATGGTGCCCGCTGTCTTTGTGCCGCTGGACGCCCTCCCGCTCAATGCCTCCGGCAAGCTCGACCGCGCCGCCCTGCCCGTGCCGGCGGCCTCCGCCTCCGCCTCCGCCTTCCGCGCCCCCACCGGCCCCGAGGAGCGGATCGTCGCGGAAGTCTTCGCCGCCCTGCTCGGGGTCGAGCGGGCCGGCGCCGACGACGACTTCTTCGCCCTGGGCGGCAACTCGCTCATCGCCACCCAGCTGGTGGCGCGCCTGGGCAAGGCCGCGGGCGTGCGGATTCCGCTGCGCGCGGTCTTCGAGGACGCCACGGTCGCCGGGCTGGCGGCCCGGATCTCGGCGGCCGACGCCGAAACCGTGGCCGAGCTGCCGCCGGTCTCGGTGCAGCAGCGCGGCGAGCGCATCCCGCTGTCCATCGCACAGCAGCGCATGTGGTTCCTCAACCGCTTCGACATCCGCGACGGCTACACCATTCCGTTCGCGCTGCGGCTCACCGGCTCGCTGAACCTCGAGGCCCTGCAGGCCGCGGTGGCCGATGTGGTGGACCGGCACGAGACCCTGCGCACCATCTACCCCGAGCACGACGGCGAGGCCAGTCAGCTCGTCCTGCCCGCCGGCACCCGCCTGATCGATCTGATGCCCGAGCCGGTCTCGGCCGCCGAGCTGCCCGGGCTGGTGGAAGCGGTGGCGCGCACCGCCTTCGACGTGACCGCCGAGGTGCCCTTCCGCATCCGCCTGCTCGAACTCACCGACGAACCCGGCGCCTACCTGCTGGTCATGGTGGTACACCACATCGCCGCCGACGGCTGGTCCTTCGGCCCGCTCACCCGCGACATCGCCAGCGCCTACGTGGCCCGCTGTGCGGGGGAGACCCCCAATCTCGCCCCGCTGCCGGTGCAGTACGCCGATTTCGCGCTGTGGCAGCGCGCCGCCCTGGGCAGCCCCGACGACGCCGACTCGGTGCTGGCGCGCCAGCTGGCGCACTGGACCCGGCGCCTGCACGGCGTGCCCGATGTGCTGGCCCTGCCCACCGACCGCCCCCGCCCGGCGGTCGCCAGCGGCCGCGGCGCGGGCTTCGGCGGCCGCTTCGACGCCGAATTGCACAAGGCCGTCCTGGATTTCGCGGCCACCCGCCGGGTCACGCCGTTCATGGTGCTGCACACCGCGCTGGCGGTCACGCTGGCCCGGCTCTCCGGCACCGGGGACATCGTCATCGGCACCCCGGTGGCGGGACGCGGCGACGAGGCCCTCGACGACCTGGTCGGCATGTTCGTCAACACCCTGGTGCTGCGCACCGAGGTGCGCCCGGACGCGTCGCTGTCCGAGCTGCTCACCCAGGTCCGCGATACCGACCTGACCGCCTTCGAACACGCCGTGGTGCCCTTCGAAATGCTGGTCGACGCGGTGAATCCGGTGCGGTCCCAGGCACATTCGCCGCTGTGCCAGGTCACGCTGACCCTGCAGAACCACACCCGGCCCAGCATCCGGCTCAAATGCCTGGCCATCGAGGCGCTCACCGTCGACGCCACCGCCGCCCAGTTCGACCTGGACTGGACCATGGCCGAGACCACCGACGCCGAGGGCGCGCCCGCCGGCATCGAGGTCTACATCACCTACGCCACCGACCTGTTCGACGCGGCGACCATCGGCGCGTTCCAGGACACCTACGAGCGCGTGCTGCGCGCCCTGCTCGCCGACCCGCGCACCACCGCCGGGGACGTGGAGATCATGGCGCGCGCCGAGCGCGGGGTGCTGCTGGTGGATCGCAATGCCACCACCCGGGTGCTGCCCGCCGAGACCCTGGCCGAGCTGCTCGACGCCCGCGCCGCGCAGGACCCCGATGCGGACGCGCTCGTCTTCGAAGGCGAGCGGGTCGCCTACGCCGACCTGGCGCGGCGCGTGAATCGCCTGGGCCGCCTGCTGATCTCGGCGGGGGTCGGCCCGGACGCCATCGTCGGCGTCACCGCGCAGCGCTCGATCGACATGGTGGTGGCGCTGTACGCCGTCGTGGCCGCCGGCGCCGCCTACGTGCCGGTCGATCCGTCGCATCCGGCCGACCGCATCGCTCACGTCCTCGGCACCTCCGCCGCCACCCTGGTGCTCACCGTCGGCGGCGCGGAACTGCCCGCACTCGACGGCGTGCGCGTGCTCGACGTCGCCGCGCTGACGGAATCCGGTGCCCTGGACGGTCTTTCGGACCAGCCGATCACCGATGCCGACCGGCACCGCCCGCTGCGCCCGGACAACCTCGCCTACGTCCTCTACACCTCCGGCTCCACCGGCCTGCCCAAGGGCGTCGCGACCAGCCACCGCGCCATCATGAATCAGCTGCGCTGGCTCGAGGACCGCTACGGAGTCACCCGTGCCGACCGCATCATGCAGCGCGCCCCGCTGGCCTTCGACGTCTCGGTGTGGGAGTGCTTCCTGCCCGCGATGGTCGGTGCGCCCCTGGTGATTCCGCGTCCCGGCGGCCACCAGGACCTCGACTACCTGGCCGGGCTCATGCGCGAATTCGGCGTCACCATCGCCGAACACGTGCCGTCGGTGCTGGCGGCCCTGGTCGCCGAGGGCCACGGTGACGCGCTGCGCTCGTTCCGGCACCTGCACACCGGCGGCGAGGCGCTGCCCGTCGAACTGCTCGGCCGGCTGCGCGAGCTGGTGAGCGGCTCGGTGCACAATGCCTACGGCCCGACCGAAGCCGCGATCTCGACCATCTACCACGAATTCTCCGACGCCGACCCGGATTTCGAGGTCGCCATCGGCCGCCCGAACTGGAACACCCGCGCCTACGTACTCGACGCCCGGCTGCGCCCGGTGCCCACCGGCGTCATCGGTGAGCTCTACCTGGCCGGTGCCCAGCTGGCCCGCGGCTACCAGGGCCGGGGCGGGCTCACCGCCGACCGTTTCGTGGCCGACCCGTTCGGAGTGCCCGGCGCGCGCATGTACCGCACCGGCGATCTGGTGCGCTGGAACCGCACGGGCGACCTGGTGTACGTGGGCCGCAACGACTTCCAGGTGAAGCTGCGCGGCCAGCGCATCGAACTGGGCGAGATCGAGGCGGCCCTGCTGTCCGCGCCCGGCGTCGCGCACGCGGTGGTGCTGCTGGCCCGCGACACCGCCGGGACCGACTGCCTGGTCGGCTACGTCTCCGGCGCCGGGCTCGACGCCGAGACCGTGCTCGAGCACGCCCGCACCCAGCTGCCCGCCTACATGCTGCCCGCCCACCTGGCGGTGCTGGCGGAGATGCCGCTCACCAGCGTCGGCAAGCTGGACCGGAATGCCCTGCCCCCGGTCGAATTCACCGCCGCCACCGTCGCCTACCGCGCGCCCGCGCCGGGCACCGAGGCCACGCTGGCCGCCCTGATCGGGGACCTGCTCGGCGGCGTCACCATAGGCGCCGACGACGACTTCTTCGCGCGCGGCGGCAACTCCCTGCTGGCCATGCGCCTGGTGGCGCGCGCCAATGCCGCCCTGGGCGCGGAGCTGAGCGTGCGTCAGCTGTTCGAGGCGCCGACCGTCGCCGAGCTGGCGGCCCGTATTCGCGGCGGCGGGCAGCGCCTGCCGCTGCGCCGCATGCCGCGACCGGAGCGAATCCCGCTGTCGCTGGCCCAGACCCGGATGTGGCTGCTCAACCGCCTGGACCCGGAATCCGCGGCCTACAACGTGCCCGCGGCCGTCCGCGTCACCGGCGAGATCGACACCGGCGTGCTGAGCGCGGCCTTCGCCGATGTGATCGGCCGCCACGAGACGCTGCGCACCATCTACCCGGCCGACGCGGACGGGGTCGGCTACCAGCTGGTCCTGCCCGCCGACAGCGCGCTCCCGACCCTGGAGATGCGGACCGGCGCCGACGCGGCCGACCTCACCTGGATCGAGAGCTTCGTGGCGCGCGGCTTCGATGTCACCACCACGGTGCCGGTGCGCGCCGCGCTCATTCGCGAATCCGAGCACAGCCACGTGCTGGTGGTGGTACTGCACCACATCGCAGGCGACGGCCAGTCGGAGGATCCGCTGCTGCGCGACACCATCACCGCCTACCTGTCCCGCGCCGCGGGCCAGTCCCCGGTGTGGACGGAACTGCCGGTGCAGTACGCCGATTACGCGCTCTGGCAGCGGGCCGTCCTGGAACAGTCCGGCCCGCGCGAGCTGGCGTACTGGACGGAGGCGCTGGCCGATCTGCCCGAGGAGCTGCCGCTGCCGACCGACCGGCCCCGGCCGGCCGTGGCCTCCGGGCGCGGCGCCCGGGTGCAGGCGCGGCTGGACGGTGGTCTGGCCACCGCGATCAAGCGAATCGCGGAGGAGCACAACGTCACCCCGTTCATGGTGTGGCACGCCGCGCTCGCGGTACTGCTGTCCCGGATGTCGGGATCGGCCGACATCACCATCGGCACCCCGCTCGAGGGCCGCGGCAATGCCGCCCTCGACGACCTGGTCGGCATGTTCGTCAACACCCTGGCGCTGCGCACCCGCCCGGAACCGGGCCTGGGCTTCGACGCGCTGCTGGCGCAGACCCGCGAGGTCGATCTGGCCGCCTTCGACCACGCGACGGTGCCGTTCGACCAGGTGGTCGAGGCCCTCGGCGTGCCCCGCACGCAGGCCCGCAACCCGCTGTTCACCGTGGTCCTGAGCTACATGAACCTGGGCGCGCAGACCTACGCGGTGCCCGGCCTGGTGCTGGAGCCGGTCGACTTCGAACACCGGGTGGCCCGCTTCGATCTGCAGTTCACCGTCTCCGACGAACCCGATGTCGACGGCCACCTGGCCATCGAATTGAACTACGCCACCGACCTTTTCGACGAGGCCACCGCCGCCGGTCTGCTGCGCCGCCTGGGCCGCGTGCTCGGCGCGATCGCGGTCGACGCCACCGTCCCCATCGGCGAGATCGACCTGATGTCCCCGCCGGAACGCGCGGGACTGCTGGATCGCGGTGCGGTACTACCGGTTCCGCCGCGAACTCTCGGCTCCTACTTCGCCGAGGCCGCCGCGGCCCACCCGGACGATATCGCGCTGCGCTACCGGGACCGGGAGCTCACCTACCGCGAGCTCGATGCCGAATCCTCCCGGCTGGCCCGGGTGCTCATCGGCCGCGGCATCGGCGCGGAAGACTATGTCGCCCTGGCGGTTCCGCGCTCGGACCTGACCCTGCTGGCGGTGTGGGCCATCGCCAAGACGGGCGCGGCCTTCGTCCCGGTCGACCCGAACTACCCGGCCGACCGCATCGAGCACATGCTGACCGACTCCGGCGCCACCTTCGGCCTGACCGTCACCGGCAGCCGCGACCGGCTGCCCGGCGCGGCCACCTGGCTGGTGCTCGACGAGCCCGAATTCGTCGCGGCCACGGCCGGTCTCGACGCGCGGCCGATCACGGCGAGCGAGCTGCGCCGTCCGGTGCGGATCGCCAACCCGGCGTGGATGATCTACACCTCCGGCTCCACCGGCCTGCCCAAGGGCGTCGTCGTCTCGCACGGCGGCGTCGCGGGCATCGCGGTCACCCAGCGCGAGCGCTACCGCCTGGGCGCCGATGCCCGGGTGCTGCAGGTGTCCTCGCCGAGCTTCGACGCCTACCCGCTGGAGATCCTCATGGCCACGCCGGTCGGCGCGCGCCTGGTGATCGCACCGGCCGAGGTGTACGGCGGTGCGGAACTCACCGGCCTGATGGCCGCCGAGGGTGTCACCCACGCCTTCATCACGCCCTCGGTACTGCAGACCCTGGACCCGGAGCAGCTGCCGGAATTCCGTGAACTGTCCATCGGCGGTGAGGGTTTCGGCCCCGACACGGTGGCCCGCTGGACCACCGGACGGCGTGCCGTGCACAACGGCTACGGTCCGACCGAGACCACCATCACCTGCAACATCAGCGCGCCGCTGCTGCCCGGCGAGCCGGTC
The DNA here is from genome assembly GCF_042754245.1 of Nocardia sp. NPDC059228. NCBI lineage: Bacteria > Bacillati > Actinomycetota > Actinomycetes > Mycobacteriales > Nocardiaceae > Nocardia > Nocardia sp. NPDC059228. The sequence goes on from NZ_JBHZAL010000003.1 coordinate 80,430, forward strand.
GAGCTGGGCGCCATGACCGCCGGCATGACCGCGGTCGTGCTCGACGCCCGGCTGCGGCCGGTGCCGGTCGGAGTCACCGGCGAGCTGTACGTGAACGGCCCGGGCGTGGCGCGCGGATACCATGCGCGGCCCGGACTCTCGGCCGAGCGCTTCGTGGCCGACCCGTACGGCGCGCCCGGCGAGCGGCTCTACCGCACCGGTGATCTGGTGCGCTGGACGGCACGACCGGACGGCCGCCGCGGGCTCGAATACGTCGGCCGCGCCGACCATCAGGTGAAGGTGCGCGGCCTGCGCATCGAGCTCGGCGAGATCGACGCGGCTCTGACCGCCCACGAGACGGTCGAATTCGCGGTCACCCTCGGCCACACCGACGCCGCCGGCACGGTCGCGCTGGTGTCCTACGTGGTAGCCGCGCCGGGGCGGTCCATCGATGTCGACGAGCTGGTGGCCCACGCGGGCCGCTCCCTGGCCGCGTATATGGTGCCCGCCGCGGTCATGGTGCTCGACCGCATCCCGCTCACGCCGGTCGGCAAGCTGGACCGGAACGCGCTGCCGGAGCCCGTCTTCCGCACCGCCGAGTTCCGGGCGCCGCGCACCGCGGCCGAGCGCACGGTCGCCGAGGTGGTGGCCGCCGTGCTGGGCACGGTGGCCGCGGACCGGATCGGTCTTGCCGACGACTTCTTCGGCCTCGGCGGAAACTCGCTCACCGCAACGCAATTGGCCACCCGGCTGAGCGTCGCGTTCGGCGTGCGGGTCCCGGTGCGCACGGTCTTCGAGCACACCAGTGTGGAGGCGCTGGCCGCCGCCGCGCTCGCGGCCGACCCGGCGGTCCCGGTCCGCCCGGCGCTGCTGCCCCGGACCGGGGACGGTCCGGTGCCGCTCTCGCCCGCGCAGCAGCGGATGTGGTTCCTGAACCGCCTGGATCCGGAGTCCACTGCCTACAACATTCCGCTCCCCATCCGCCTGACCGGGCCGCTGGACGTGGCGGCGCTGCAGGCCGCGATCGCCGACGTGGTGGTCCGGCACGAGGTGCTGCGCACCGTCTATCCGGAGACGGCCTCGGGGCCGGCTCAGGTGGTGCTGCCCGCCGCCACGGTCGCGGAACTGCCGGTGCTCAAGGCGATTCCGGTCGAGCAGGAGACGGTCGCCGCGGCGATCGCCGAGGTGATCGGCAAGGGCTTCGACGTCACCGCCGCGGTGCCACTGCGGGCCGCGTTGTTCGAGCTGGCTCCGCAGGACTACGTCTTCGTCGTGGTCATGCACCACATCGCCGGTGACGGCGCCTCGCTGGCCCCGCTGGCCCGCGACGTCATGACCGCCTACGCGGCGCGCACGGCCGGCGCGGCTCCGACGTGGACGCCGCTGCCGGTGCAGTACGCGGACTACGCGGTCTGGCAGCGCCAACTGCTGGGCGCGGAGGACGATTCCGCCTCGCTGGCCGCGCGCCAGCTGGGCTTCTGGACCGAGACACTGGCCGGACTGCCTCCGCTGCTGGCGCTGCCCGCCGACCGGCCGCGGCCGCTGGTGCTCAACGCCGACGGCCGGCGCGTCGACTTCACCGTCGACGCCGAAACCCATGCGGCCCTGGCCGAATTGGGCCGGGCCAACGGGGCCACCCTGTTCATGACGGTGCACGCGGCCTTCGCCGCCCTGCTGTCCCGGCTGACCGGCTCCGCCGACATCGCGGTGGGCACCCCGGTCGCGGGGCGGGACGACGCGGTGCTGGACGACCTGGTCGGCATGTTCGTCAACACGCTCGTCCTGCGCAGCGGCATCGACCCGGCCGAAGGCTTCACCGACCTGCTGCGGCGGGTCCGGACCGGCGACATCGCGGCCTTCGACAATGCCGACATGCCCTTCGAGCGTCTGGTCGAGGTGCTGAAGCCGGACCGCTCCACCGACCGCAACCCGCTGGTGCAGGTCGGCTTCTCGTTCAACAACCAGCAGCCGGCCGCCTTCGAACTGGACGGGCTGCGGGTCGAGGCCATCGAATTCGATACCGACGTCACGCAGTTCGACCTGCATCTGGTCGTCATGGACGCCTACGACGCCGACGGTGCGCCCGCCGGCCTGACCGCCACCATGACCTACGCCACAGCGCTGTTCGAAGCCGATACGGTGGCGGGCTTCGTCCGCCGCTTCCGGCGGGTGCTCGACGCGGTGGTGGCCGACGGCGCGGTGCGGATCGGTGAGATCGACATCCTCGACACCGGCGAGCGCACGCAGCTGCTCGAGGAGTGGAACGACACCGCCGCAGTCTTCGGCGCCGAGCCGCAGCCCACGCTGGTCTCGCTCTTCGAGGCCGCCGTCGCCGCCCATGCCGGGAGCACCGCGCTGGTGGTGGACGGCGAGCAGCGGCAGACGCTCACCTACGGCGAGCTGTCCGCGCGCGTGAACCGGCTGGCGCGCTGGCTGATCGCGCGCGGCGTCGGCGCGCGGGACACGGTGGCCCTGGCCCTGCCACGGTCCGCCGACCTGGTCGTGGCGATCTACGCCGTGCTCGAGACCGGTGCCGCCTACGTGCCGATCGATCCGGCCCAGCCGGGGGAGCGCATCGCCCACATCCTCGACACCGCGCGCCCGGCCCTCGTGCTGACCGCCGCGGAATTCGAAGCGGGCGACGGGATTCCGGTCGCCCGGATCGGCGACCTCGAGCTCGACGCCTATCCGGCGGAAACGATCACCGATCGGGAGCGCCGGGGCGGCCTGGCCGCGGGCAATACCGCGTACGTCATCTTCACCTCGGGTTCGACCGGCCGCCCCAAGGGCGTGGCGGTCTCGCACTCGGCCATCGTCAACCGCCTGGTGTGGATGCAGTCCGAGTACCAGCTCACCGCCGCGGACGCCGTGCTGCAGAAAACCCCGGCCACCTTCGATGTTTCGGTGTGGGAGTTCTTCTGGCCCTTGCACTCCGGCGCGCGCCTGGTGGTGGCGGCCCCCGAGGGACACCGGGACCCGGCCTACCTCGCGCGGCTCATTCGCGCCGAGGACGTGACCACCGTTCACTTCGTGCCCTCGATGCTCGCCGCTTTCGTCGCGGAGTTGGAGCGAACCGCCCGGCCGGCCACTTCGCCGGACGCAGGCGCGGGGGAGCGGAGCGCTCGTTCCGGACCACTGCGCCAGGTTTTCGCCTCGGGAGAGGCGCTGCCCGGCGGCGTGGCGCAGCAGCTGCGGGAGCTGACCGGGGCCCGGCTGCACAACCTGTACGGCCCGACCGAAGCCGCGGTGGACGTGACCTATCACGAGGTCACCGACGCCGACGTGGAGACCGTGCCGATCGGTCGCCCGGTGTTCAACACCCGGGTGTACGTGCTGGATTCGCGGCTGCGGCCGGTGCCGGCGGGCGTCGCGGGCGAGCTGTACCTGGCCGGTGACCAGCTGGCGCAGGGCTACGTGGCCCGCCCCGACCTGACCGCGGATCGCTTCGTGGCCAACCCGTTCGGGACAGCCGAGCGCATGTACCGCACCGGCGACCTGGTGCGGTGGAACCGCGACGGCGAGCTGGAGTACCTGGGCCGCACCGACTTCCAGGTGAAGCTGCGCGGCCAGCGCATCGAACTCGGCGAGATCGAGACGGCGCTGATCGCGCTGGACGGCATCGCCCAGGCCGCGGTGGTCGTGTGGCCGGGCCAGGACAGCGCGGGCGAACATCTGGTCGCCTACCTGGTACCCGCCGCCGAGTCCGGCGAGCCGGATGCCGACACGATTCGCCGCGCGCTGGCGCAGCGGCTCCCGTCGTACATGGTGCCGTCGGCCTTCGTTGTACTGGAAGCCCTGCCGCTCAACCCGTCCGGCAAGCTGGACCGGCGGGCACTGCCCGCGCCGACTTTCATGGCCCGCGAATTCCGGGCTCCCCGCACGGAGTTGGAGATCACGGTGTGCGCCGCGTACGCCGAGGTCCTCGGTGTCGAGCGGGTCGGCCTGGACGACAACTTCTTCGAGCTCGGCGGCACCTCGCTGCTGGCCACCCGCCTGGTGTCCCGCCTGGGTGCGGCACTGGGTGAACCGGTTCCGCTGCTGTGGCTGTTCACCGCGTTCACGCCCGCCGAGCTGGCGCGGGAACTACGCTCGGGCGCGTCGGACGGCACGGCTTTCGCCGGCGCGGACGCCGCCCTGGACGTGCTGCTGCCCCTGCGTCGCGAGGGCATCGCGGAACCGCTGTTCTGCATCCATCCGGTCGGCGGCATCTCGTGGTCGTTCGCGGGTCTGGGCGCGTACCTGGACCAGGATCGGCCGATCTACGGTCTGCAGTCACCGGCCCTGAAAACCGGTGGTGTGCTGCCGGATTCGATCGAGGACTGGGCCGCCGAGTACGTATCGGCGATCCGGTCGGTGCAGCCGTCCGGGCCGTACCACCTGCTCGGCTGGTCATTGGGTGGTGTGCTGGCCCACGCGGTCGCGGTACGACTGCAGCAGGAGGGCGAGCAGGTCGGCCTGCTGGCCATGCTGGACAGCCATCTGGCGCCGCGCGACGGCTGGCGTGCCGCGCCCGCCGACGAGTCGCGCGCCGAGGTGGCGGAACTGCTGGGAGGCCTGCTCGGCGACCGCGCCGCGAGCCTGGACCTCGGCACGGTCACCGATTCGTCCGAACTGGCGGCGCGGCTGGTCGCGCTGTCCGAGCCGGGCGCGGGCGGCTGGAGCCTCGCCTCCTTCGGCGTCGACTGGATTACGCGGGTGCTGGATTCGAGCACGCGCTCGATGGAACTGGCACAGGCCTACCGGCCGGCCGTATTCCACGGCGACGTCGTGTATTTCACCGCCGCCCTGGAGGAACGGCGCGCCACCGGCGCGGCCGGATGGTCCGACGCCGTCGACGGCACGGTGCGCGATCACGCGGTGGACGCCCTCCACTGGCACATGACCTCGCCTGAGGCGCTCGCGCATATCGCGCGAATTCTGAATGCGATGTGGCACTGAAAACCCCGGGTGAGAAAGGGTAAATCCACCATGAGCAATCCCTTCGATGACGAAAACGCGCAGTTCTACGTACTCGTCAGCGAGGAGGCCCAGCATTCGCTGTGGCCGGTGTTCGCCGCCGTCCCCGGTGGCTGGACCGTCGCGCACGGTCCCGCCCGCCGGCAGGCCTGCCTGGACTATGTCGAAGCGCACTGGACCGATATGCGGCCGGCGTCGCTGGTCCAGGCGATGGCGGCCGATCCCGAATAGCCCTGCGGCACACCAGTTCCGCAGCCAAGACCCGGGGTCACATCGGCCCCGTGCGGCGGTCCCGAGAAGAAACCACACATCGAGGGGGTCTGTCCGCGTCGTGAAAGAAAGGGAAACACCATGACCACCACTCCTCCCCCCACCGGTGGCGGAACCACCGTCGACATCGGCGCCCTGATGACCCAGGTGCTGCAGTTCCTCGGCGCTGGTTCCACCGCGAGCTACAACCCCAAGGGCCCGAAGGCCAAGCGCCGCAACGCGAAGTAGTTCGCACCGCCGCTACGCGAAGAGATTCGCACTGAAGAAAACAATCTCGAAAGGATTCACCCCATGCCTATCTACACGGGCAGTGGCTTCACCGACCTCCTGCTGGCCTTCGCTCACCTCGTGACTTCTGGATCGTCGACGTCGATCACCCAGCCGGGCGCGGGCACCACCACGCCGCCGGTCGTCTAGGAGGCGCGATGTTCAGCGGCAGTGCAATCAACGACCTCTTCGCGATGATGGCGAAGGCGTTGGGCACCGGCTCCTCGTACACCTTCCCGCCGCAGACCACGACTACGGCGTAGCGGTCGGCCAGGTGTGAAGGCCGCCAGGACATTCCGGTCCTGGCGGCCCCGGGCCCATGACTTCCGGCCGTCGGCGCTCAGTCGACGGCCGGCCAGTCCCAGCCCAGCTGAAGAAACATGCCCAGCCGGTCGCTGACCGCGCGGATCTCGCTGATGCGCGAGTCGGTCAGGGTGAAGATCCAGATCTGCTCGACGTCGCAGGCGCGTCCGGTCGGCTCCGGCATCCGGGCATGCGCGCCGGTGTGGCGGCCGATCACCCGCAGCCGCGCCACGATCCGATCGTCCTCACCGATCAACTCCTGCACCAGGATTCCGCTCTGTTGCTCGTCGATGGCACTGAAGGCCGCGAGCTGCTGACGGAAGCCCTCGATGGCGGCGCCCGGTGCGTCCTCCTCCCCGAAGATCACCTTGTTGTGGTCGATCACCTGCGGGGACAGGTAACGGACCCACTCGGACCCACCCTCGAGGCCGTGGTTGAGCGCGTCGATGAACGCGGTGATGACGGTCTTGTTGTCGGCGACGGTGGTGGTGGTCATGCGGTTTCTCCCTTTCCGATGACTCTTACGTCGTAAGAGATCGTTGCTGTGGACTATGATTCACTTACGACGTAAGAGTTGTCAACACCGGGAGGAAAACCGATGGCCGCCAAGCGCACCCGAGCCGAACGAGCAGGCATTTCCCGCGAGCAGGTGCTCGACGCGGCGCTCGCCTTCGCCGATCGGGACGGCCTGGCCGCGCTGTCCATGCGCAAGCTCGGCGCCGAACTCGGCGTGGAAGCCATGACCCTGTACCACTACGTCCCGAACAAGGACGCCCTGCTCGACGGCATGGTCGAGCGCGTCATGTCCGAGGCCGACGCCGGATTCACCGACGGCCCTTGGCAATCGGTCCTCGTCGACTACGCCCGCGCCCTGCGGACCGCGCTGCTCGCGCATCCCGGCGCGCTGCCGCTGGTCGCGACCCGGCCCGCGGTGACCCCGAAGACCCTGCACACCGCCGAACGCGGCCTGAAACTATTGGTGGAGGCGGGTTTCGACCTCGGCCCCGCCCTCGACGCCCTGAACGCGCTCACGCTGTTCGTGGTGGCCCACGCCAATTCCGAAGCCCGTACGGCCCCCGTCAACGAGGCGGGCGATCCCGGGTCGGTCGACTACCTGAAAACCCTCGAGCCCGAGGAATTCCCGCTGATCCTGCAGGCGGCACGCACCGGCGCGGGCACCGACGACCGCACCCGTTTCGAGTTCGCCGTAGCGGCCCTCGTCCACGGCTTCGCCGCCGCGGGACTACCGGCGAATCACCGGGTGTGAGAGCGATACCCGCAATCGCAGCCGGTCAGCGTCGCAGTTGCTGCAGGGCCCAGCCCGCGGTTTCGGTGCTGGACCGGATCAGCGAGTGATCCACCGGTTCCGCGCCCGGGAAGAGATCCTCGTACACCGCGTTCACCACACCCGGCTCGTCGAGGGTCGAGCAGGCGGGGGCGGGGGTGGCGAGCTGATCGTTGCGCGTCGCGATCACCGAGTAGGTGACGCCCGGCTGGGTGACCGCGGTGTCGAACAGCGCGCGGTACGTCGGTGAGTCCGGCATCATCTGGAGGGCGGTGGCCATATCCGGCGAACTCGCGGCCAGCAGCGACTGCAGCCACGACACCGAGGTCAGCAGCTGCACCGGGGTCCCGGATCCGGGTGCGCGGCCGTCGGCGCGCAATCGATGGCCGGCTCGATGGTGTCCCCGGCCGGGAGGGTCCGGCTTCCGGACCCGGTATCCGGCGCAGCCTGCGCCGTTCCCATCGACAGCACTGCCGCCCCCGCGACGACAGCGGCGATTTTTGCCATAATTCTCATGGACACAACGCCTTACGGCCCGATCCGTGTAACCCGCCCGAAACCTCGTTAACCGGCAGTTTCGGACCTGCGGGCCCTTGGGGGCCGACGCTGCCTTGGGTACTATTCTGCCGCAACCGATTCCAAGGAGACTACGTGTATCCGCAGCACGCGCAACAGGGTGCTACCGCCAGCTCGAAGTCGCCGGTCGAGGACATGGGTCCGCGAATCCCGATCTACAGCCAGGAATTCGCCGCCGATCCCCACGGGTACTACCGTCGGATGCGCAGCGAGTATGGCGCGCTGGTGCCGGTCGAGATCTGGCCGGGCATACCCGCGACCCTGGTCGTCAAATACGCGACCGCGGTGCGTATTCTCAACGACTCCACTCATTTTCCGGCCGATCCGAGTGCCTGGCAGCGGTCCGTGCCCGCCGATATCCCGATCATGCCGATGATCGAATACCGGCCCAACGCGATCCGCACCAGCGGCCCGGTGCACACGCGCTACCGCAAGGCGCTGAGCGACGCCCTGGCCGGGATCGACCTGAACTCGGTGCGATCCATGGTGGAGAGCACCGCGATCCCCGTGGTCAACACGTTCTGCGCGGACGGACGGGCCGACGTGCTGAGCCAGTACGCCCTCCCGCTGGTCTTCTCGGTCTTCTGTCAGTCACTCGGCTGTCCACCGGACATCGGTCAGCGCGTCGCGGCCGCCAGTGCCGCGATGTTCGACGGCGTGGATACGGAGACCGTGAACGCGAGCATGGGCGCGGCATTGCTCGACCTCACGGCGCTGAAGCGGGCTCAGCCCGGCGACGACGTCACCACCAGACTGGTCCAGCATCCCGCCGGGCTGTCCGACGAGGAGATGGTGCATCAGCTGGTCCTGCTGTTCGCGGCAGGTGTCGAACCGCCCCTGAATCTCATCGCCAACACCCTGCTGCTGATGATGACCGACAGTCGCTTCACCAGTGCCGTACAAGGGATTCCGCTGCCGACGAGCACCGCGATCGGCGAGCGGCTCGCCACGGACCCGCCGATGGCGAACTACTGCATCACCTACCCGCGGCAGCCCACCCTGATCGAGAACGTGTGGCTGCCGGCCGATCAGCCGGTCATCATCAGCATGGCCGCCTGCAACACCGATCCGGAGTTGAACCCGGGCGAATCCCTCGGCAACGCATGGAACCTGGCGTTCAGCTCCGGCGATCACGCCTGTCCTGTGCACGCCCAGTCGTACGGGCGTCTGCTCGCGCAGGAGGTCATCGATCAGCTCCTGGACTTCCTCCCGGAAATCCGTTTGGCGGTCGCCGCAGACGATCTGGTGTGGCGGCCCGGTCCGTTCCACCGGGCGCTGACCGAGCTGCCCGTGGTGTTCCCGCCTACTAGGCCGTTTCCCGCTGTGTAGGTGTAGTTTCCGGCCCGTCGGACCCATCGTGGCCTCGCGCTGTGATTGTTCACCGTGAGCCGCGACACGATTTGTGTAACAATACAATCCATGACACGGTCGGTCGAAGGTAGTTCTGCGGCAACGGTGTTGCCGCAGTTCGACGCGGCCGCGATGTCGGCTCATCAGCGGGTATGCACCGCTGCCCAACCGGTACGAACACACCTACCACCCCGGCGACAGGACCAGATCGGGCTACCGTCGCCGCGGGGACTTCACGTGAAGGTGTGTGGTGCGTCGAGCTTTTGACAGGTGATCGCCCGGCTCCCTTTTCCGGTCCCCGCGGTGTCCGTGTGAGCGTGCGCCAACGGTGGCCCCCGGTGCATCGAAGTTCGGCAGCGATCGCCTCGCATGCCCAGTGGTGGACGAATCGCCGCTGGGATCGTGAATGAGTAGGAGGCGGTTATGGATACGCACGGGCGCAAGGAAGGGAAATCGCTGGCCGAGCTGCTTCGGCACGGTGACCTGGCATTCGACCAGCAGCTGCAGAAGGTGCTCAGCAACCCGGACTACTTCGTCACGGAGCAGCAGAGCCAGGCGGAGCGCCGGCAGAACGCCTACGACCAGCTGCGATATCTGGTCCAGGAGATCGGTAGCACCAGCGATGTCGCTACCCGCCTCCCGCAGCTGTTCGCGGTGTTCGATTGGGCGGCAGTGCTGGCGACGGACCTGATTCCGCTGATCTCGGGCCACTACAATCTGGCCTCGGGCAGCCTCGCCACCCTGACCGATTCCGATTCGGCCGCACCGTATCTGGAGGATCTGGACGACGCCTCGGCCATCGGCGTCATGCTGCTGACCGAGTACGGGTGCGGCTCCAACATCCAGTTCATGCAGACCCGCGCGACCTGGGACGGCGACGGGTTCGTGATCAACACCCCGAACCCGCGGGCGCGCAAATTCATGCCGAGCGTCGGTATCCCGGTGTCCCGGGTCTGCGTCGTCGGCGCCCGCTACATCGACGCGGCGGGCGTCGATCAGGGCGTGCATCTGTTCACGGCGCGCCTGCGCGGCGCCGACGGCGAACCGGCGCCCGGCGTGACGATCACCCAGCTCGACCACCAGCCGCTGGTCATCATGGACAACTCGGTGATCAGCTTCGACAACCTCCGGGTCGAGCGCAGTGCCTGGCTGAGCAACGACCTGGCCACCATCGACGACGACGGCGTGCTGACCTGGCGCGACGAGACCAGCCAGAAGCGGGCATTCGCCTCGGCGATCAGTCAGCTCACCGTGGGACGCTTGGCGCTCTCGTCCTGCCTGAACGCCTCCGCCCGCGCCGCGCTCTACATCGCGCTGCGCTACGCCTCCAAGCGGGTGGTGCCGCTGACACCGTTCGACAGTCCGCTCATGGCCGATATCCCGCACGTGCGCGACACCCTACTCACCGATCTGGCCGGCACCGTCGCCCGCACGATCTACGGGAACGCGATCAAGACATCGCTCGCGGGCAGCGATCTCACCAGTCGCGACACCGTCGTCTCGGTGATGCTGGCCAAGCACTACATCCAGCCGCACGCCTTGCAGTCCGTGACCAACAGCCGCCTCAAGATGGCCGCCCAGGGCATGTTCAGCGCCAACCGGGTCGCCGACTATCTCGGTGTCTGCCACGCGGCCATCACCGGCGAGGGCGACTGCCACGTGCTCGGCTCCGTGGCCGGCCGCGTCCTCGCCAAGCACCTGGCCGGGAAGCCGGTCCCCGAAGTCCGCGTGCACGATGGCGCGGATCCCGGCGACCGCATGAGCCTGTTCAGCGCACGCACTCTGACGATCGTGGAGGAGGCGCAGCACTACCTGACGACGCCGGGGCTCGACGCCCGGCTGGCGATCATTCCGGAGGCGCTGGAGCTGGCCGAGGCGTACAGCGCCGAAGAGGCGCTGCAGCTGCTCCACCAGTATTCCGATCATCCCGAGATCATCGCCGTGCGTGACGTTTTCGCACTCAGCTACCTGGATCAGCACGCCACCTGGTACCTCACTCGCGGCCTGCTCGACATCGACGCTGTGAAGACGATCAAGCAGCAGCTCCGCCTGGCCCTCGACAACCTCGCCGACAACCTACCGACGCTGCTGGACGCGTTCGGTCTCGACGATGAAATTCTCGGCGCGCCGGTCCTTTCCGACGATCTACCGGCCGCGTGGGTATCCCGCATCAACGATCGGCGACGTCCCTGATCCTGCCCAGGCAGGTCCGGATAGGGCGCCCGTCGAGGTGTCCTGTCCGGTAGGACCCGTCGGCCTGGTGGGCCGCGGCCCGCGAGGTCTCGCCCACCGCGCCGGACTGGGGTCGATGCTGTATTCGGCGCCCGGATACTCGCGCGGTAGTGCGCAGCCGGGCGATTTTCTCGCGTTCGGGATGCGCACCGAAGCGGGTGCGCAGTTCGATGGCTATCTCGGTGAGCCGATTGCGTTCCAGTTCCACCGCCGCGTGCATTTCCGCGGCGGTGAGCCGGAGATCTGTGAGCCCCTCGTATTGTGAATGTGCATCCGCGGCATCAGCAGGGTGGTCGGCGGCGGATTGCCTTCCCGCAGATCGTCGATGAGCCGATCGGCGCTGGTGGCACGGCCGCTCGCAGCGGCGAGGCGGGCCGGCGCAGTCCGTAACATGATGGCCCCCAAACCAACCGACTGGTCTTCTATGCTGAGTTGGATCGGGCCGAGTACGTGAATCGGTTCGACCATAGGACAGCAATTATTCCGCCGCGACGCGGCCGCAAACGGCGGAAACCGGTGAGTGAATTCGACTCGCGCGTGCAGCTTCAACCATCGGCGAATGTTTGGCAAATATATTTGCTCAGAAGAGAAGCCCTAATCACCACGAAAGAGTCTCGGAAGCGTGGCGGCGAATACTTTTCGGCATGACCGCTACACCGGGATTGCCAATGGTGACCGCAATAAGCAGGAGCGAGGACTACGAGGCCGTGCCTGGCGGCGATCATGCGCGCCGCAGCCCGGCCGCCCGAAGTCACGCAATCGCTGACGGGTAGCTATGAGAGGAAGACCATGAGTCGGAGTGACACGGTCGAACCGAACACCATCGGCCTCTACTGGGACCGCGACGGCGACATCTGGCAGCGGGAGGACGCCGGCTGGCGGCTCATCCTGCAGAGCGGCGTCGCCGTCGATCCGATCTCGCTGTGGGACTGGGACAACGGGCACGTGTGCGACTACGCGCCGTTCACCCCGCTGAAAACCCTGACCGGTTAGCCCTCAGGACTCCGGCGTCCCGGCTCCGAAGAGGGTGACCTCCATGAGCCGGATCACCCTGGGCTGCGGGCAGATCGCCGGATACCCGCCGAACTCCCGGCCCAGGTCCACCACCAGACCGAAGGCGGCCTGCACCAGGATGCGCGCCTCGCCCTCGGACAGTTCCGGGCGCACCGCCACCAGCAGCCGCACCCACTCGGTCACGATGAGCCGCTGCACATTGCGCAGCATGGTGCGCTCCTCGGCGGCGACGTGCCCGAACTCGGCGTAGTACACGAAGGTCAGCTCGCGCTCGGCGAACGACCCCGCGACATACAGCTCCACCAGCTTGCTCATCGCCTCGGCCGGACTCGACGAGGACGCCACCGCCGGCCCGATCGCCCCCGACACCCGATCCGCCGCCCGGCGGAACGCGGCGGCCAGCAGATCGCCCTTGCTGCGGTAGTAGCGGTACACCGCCGAGGCCGCCGACAGATCCGCCGCCGCCGCGATGTCCTCCACGCTCACGTTCGGATAGCCGCGCGCGTGGAACAGCTCGACGGCCTTCTTGAGCAGCAGTTCGTGCTTGAAGCTCTGCGGAATCTCCACCGCCCGCGGCGGCTCGGCGACGGTGCCCTCGGGCGGCAGCTCGGTCGCGATGATGGCGTCGCAGGCCGAATGTAGCAGGGCCGTCAGCGATTTCACGGGCAGCGTGGCGTGATGGTCGCCGATGCTGGAGATGACGCTGAGTATCGATACCGCCCGCACCGCGCGACTGTGCCCGTCCAGTTCGGGCCGCACATCCGCGATGAGCCCGCGCAGGGTGGTCAGCGCCGCGGTGAACTGCTCCTCGAGGGTCTGCCGGTCGGTGTCGTCGAGGTAGCGGCGCTCCCAGCGCACCAGGGTGACCGTGGCGCGATTGGCGATGGTCTCGGCGATCAACCGATCCAGTACGCGGTCCAGCCGTTCGCGCGGGGACAGGCCCTCGGACTCGTCGGGCGGCGTGGCGGCCTCCGCGGTCAGTCGCGCCAGCCGCAGCAACTCCTCGCGGAAGAGCGCGTATTTGCTCGGATAGTGGCGATACAGTGCGGCCGAGGAAATGCCGAGCCGCGCGGCGATGTCCTCCATGCTGACGCCGTGATAGCCCAGCGAACCGAAGGCGGCGGCCGAGGTGGCGGCGATCTGGGCGCGCCGGTTCTTCGGGCGGCGGCGGATCACGCGCTGCGGCTGCTCCTCGACGGTCATATTCGCAATGGTAGCCACCAGGCATTTCCGTCGACGCCGCGCCGCCGATCTCGTAGGCTGCCCACAGGATCCGCGTCCATCAGAACGGAGCCGGCATGCGCACGGTCGATGTCGAACGCACCATCGCGGCAGCACCGCCCGACGTCTTCGACTGGCTCACCGATGTCGCCAATTACCAACGGGTTCCGATGGTTCGCCGCGTCACCCTGGTGCGTCCCGGCGATACCGCGGGCAACGGTGCGGGCGCGGTGCGCCTGGTGGTGACCCCGCTGCTGCGCCTCACCGAGGAGATCGTGGAATACGATCCGCCCCGCCTCATGCGCTACCGATTGCTGAATTCCGTTCCGCCGCTACGGCATCAGGAGGGTTCCATCACCTGCGCGCCGGTCGCGTCCGGCACCCGGGTGCGCTGGTCGTCCACCTTCGAGATCGCCGCGCCCGTGCTCGCGCCGCTGTGGACGCGGATCTTCCTGCCGGTGGTGCGCGGCGGCTTCGTCATGGTGCTGCGAACCGCGGAGCGCGAGTTGGGCGGGCGGTGACGCGGGTTACCATCTGGGGCCATGGCGGAGATCAAGGTGGAGCGCCTGAACTCAGTGGCGCTCGTAACGGTGCACGACCCCGACAAGCGGAATGCGTTGACGCTGGACCTGTCCGCCGATCTCGCGGACGCGGTGGCGGACGCGGAGGCCGACGACTCGGTACACGCGCTGGTGGTGACCGGCACGCCCCCGGCCTTCTGCGCCGGCGCGAATCTGACCGCCCTGGGTGAGGCGAAAGAGGAGGGCCTGCGGGCCATCTACGAGGGCTTCCTGGCGGTGGCGCGCTGCAAGCTGCCCACCGTCGCGGCGGTCGGCGGCGCGGCGGTCGGCGCGGGCCTGAACCTCGCCCTGGCCGCGGACGTGCGATTCGCGAATCCCAAGGCGCGCTTCGACGCTCGCTTCCTGCGCCTGGGCATCCACCCGGGCGGCGGCATGACCTGGATGCTGCAGCGCGCGGTCGGTCCGCAGCAGGCCACGGCCATGACGCTGTTCGGTGAGGTGCTCGACGCGCAGGCCGCCGCGCAGGCCGGTCTGGTGCACCGCGTCGTCGACGGCGATCATGCCGCCCTGGTGGCCGCCACCGTCGAATTCGCCTCCGCCACCGCGGAAGTCCCGCGCGAGCTGCTCATCACCACCAAGCGCACCATGCGCGCCACCCGCGCCCTGGCCGCCCACGCCGAGGCGGTGAACACCGAGGTGGTGCCGCAGCTGGCCTCCCTCGAATCCCCGGAATTCGCCGCCCGCCTGGCCGCGGCCCAGACCCGGATCACGGGTTCGAAGAACTGAGAAACACAGTGGCGGGGGGGGGGGGGGGGCGGCCACCGCGCCCCCCGCCACCCCCCCCCCCCCGCCGAGCCGACGACGAGCCAGCCGCCCGGCGCGCGCAGGGGCGGCGTCGAACAAAAATA